>PBOG01000043.1 GCA_002724245.1 Planctomycetaceae bacterium | reverse complement strand
GAAGCAATCACCGAAATGCCAGTTGTTGCCGAGCACGATCAGCCGAGAGCCGTCTCGTTCGTACTCGAAGCTGAAGAGATACTCGGGCTTGCCCCACGTACCTCCCATGTTATGGGAGTCGGGCGTGACCGTTTCGGAGATGGTTTGTGGATACGGGCTGACTGGGGTCACGATATGTTTCGTCTGCGTCTTGCCCCGAAGTAAATAGTCCTCCCACCGTGCAATGCGTGTGTTGACTCGTGCCATTTCCGATGCGTATCTGCCATCCCAGATGGTCCACTCTGCGTAGTTGATGGCCACGTTGCAACCGGCCATCGCGCTGCCCAGATGTCGCCATGCCAAATCCTCGGGCACGAAGTAGCCGGCACGTCCACCGGTTTGAGCATGGCCGTAGACACAACTCACCAGCGACTTGCGGTTGATGCCGAGTTGCTCATCACAATAGCGTCTCAGCCATCCTGCACGAGCGACCAGGTACCAACCCATACGATCGTTGTATGGATACCTTGAATCTGACTTCGGGACGTGGTGGTAACTCCAGGTTTGAAAGACCGCCGGCAAGTCTCCACCACTAAGCATCTGAAACGAAATGTCTTTGAAGGAATCGTAGATGAAGTAGTTGTCTTGCGGTGCACACAGCGTGAACCAGGCCTCTCGGCCTGATTGCTTTCCCGCGTTATGAATCGTTTCCGAGTAGATCTTCGCACACTGGCTGAGTTCCCAGTTGCGGAAAGCGTTCCATTTCTCGCGATGCTTCTTGACGAGATCATCTAGCCAAAGCTCTTCCACTTCCTCGGCTGGCAGTCCGGAATGCTTGATGAACTCCCCCCGAGTCTGTTCGGAATAATCCCACTCGCTGAGTAATGTTTGAGGCTCCCAGTTTGCCCAGAGTCCTTCGTAGTTTCCCTGGGTGATGCTGCGAGTCATCTCGTCGAGAACGTGCCGTTGAATCCACTCATGACGCCGGTAAATTGCCCACGGAGCGACGTGAGACCGACGCTGACCATTTTTTGCGATCGCTCGAATTCTATCCGGCACACCAAGATCGTGGTCGACACGGAAGCCATCGCGAACACCCAGCGGTTCGCCCAGGTTATGCCACGAATTGCGATTTAACTGATTGTAGTTCCGACCTTCGGACCAGCGCGCCAGCCCAGGCGGACAGGAACTCTGCGGTAATCCACACATGTGAATATTACAGCCCATGTTCTTGATGTAACTGGCAAGTAACCTCTGGTGTTCCGCAGACACGTCATTCTCGTACGACCCAATGGCATTCGGGCCACGTCCCATGACGCCACTCTTCGCGATTCGGGGTGTCCTTGACTGAAGCTGCGGCAATACGGCCAATCCAACTGACGATTCCGGGCTTGTTGTGTTCGCCTCCTTGCCAGCCTCGTGATATTCGCAACTCAGGAAGACACGTCCGAGCTGGGCACCGGGTGCAGCTTCGGTGGTGACCCACAACGTGGGTGGCTGGTATCGAGCCCACCAGCAGCGTCCGAGCTTGCCTCTGGGTATTGTGTCGCGTGACCAGCGTGTGACGATTCGATGTCGCGCATAAGTTCGACCAGCGCGTTGAACGAAGATTGTCTCTTTGGTATTCCAGAGCAGATTGGCGTTAACCGCCTTTAGTTCAACTCCCTGGGGGAGATCGCAGACGAGCGTGGCTGCGATAATGTTTCTTGCCTGAGGGTTGGCGACAGCGACGATCAGAGCCGTCAAGTTGTGTTGATTAAGGAAGTGTGTTTGCTCAACATCGATCACGCCGGTCGGCCAAACGGTGACAGCCAGATCATCCGGCTTGTGTTCCAGCTTGACCTTCATCAACTTTAAGCCACCCGGGTCGAAGGTTTGGGCCAAAGTCGTCGAAGCAGAGGCAACGAGTAACAAACCCAATAGGGTCGCAACGGCGATAGGGAACTTGTGAGTGACTTGGCCAGTTCGCGTTCGATGTAACCTGTGCACGACAGCTCCCTCTCAAGAGTATCGACATGACCAATGCGGTTTCCCTGTCGCCAGACCGAGTAGCTTTACCTTTTTCCCGATCGTTACCTTACAGTTGCGCGAAAGGTTTTCGGGCGACGTTGTCGCTCATGAGCATAACCAATGCGGTGGCATTTTCGAAATGTGAGAAGAGCGTCCGTTGTTTAACCACAGCAGGGGGCGACGGACTGTGCACGCAGTCTCTTTGCAGCATGGACACCACGCCATCGAGTCACTTGTTTTCATCGTGTGGTGGTGTATTCCGCTGCAGTGCGCGCCTACTTGCGCGACTTCAGGAACTCAAGCAGATTTGCCATGTCCTGCAGTGTGACGTCTTTCTCGATGCCTTCGGGCATCAGAGACACATTGCTGGCGCGAATTTCTTCAATCTGGCCGCGACCGATTGTCTGCTGTTTGCCTTCGGCCATGCGCAGGACGACTGCCTCGCTGGTTTCCGATGCAATCAGGCCGTTGTAGATTTTGCCATCGTCCGTCACCACAGTGTATGCCGTGAATCGTGGTTCGACCTTGGCGTTGGGATCCAGGATGTCGTACAGCAGGGCTGATCGTGATCGATTTCGGACGTCACTGATGTCGGGGCCGGTTTGATGCCCTTGGCCATCGATGCGGTGACACTGGCTGCAACTGCGTTTGAAAATTGTCGCACCTGCTGCGACGGAGCCGTTCAGTGCCAGCGCCTTTTGATACTCTCGACCGATCTGCTGGCGGTTTGACGATACAGCGCCTCCGAACAGCTTGGTTGCCATGGCTCGCAGTGCTTTATCCGAATGCTTCAGCAGTCGGACGCGTTGATCGATGCTGAGTGCCGCGGGATGCAACTTGCCGGCAGCCATGGCTTCCAGTGCCTGTCGAGTCGTTGATGTGCGCCGCAACAACAGCAACAGCGCTGGACCGCGAACGGCAGGACCCAGTTGCGGCCAGCGATCCAGGACAATTTGTCCTGCCGTTGCCGAACCATTCGCTGAAAGCGCGTTGATAGTCGCCAACTGTACTGCTACGGGCTGGCCGACTGCCAGTAACTCACGAAATACATGGGCTGAGTCTGAGAATGGTTGATAAGCCATCAGCTCCACGGCAGCAGTGCGGTCGGCGGGCGATTTGGAACGATCGGCAGCGGTCCTTCCTGCCCGCTTCACGAAGCCTCGCACTACGGCGGCACTGGTGGCCAAGGTCTCAGGCGGCTTTGCCAGCAGAGTCGGCAGGCTGGTACGACCGAGTGCTCCGCGATGCCGCGGCAACCCCTCTCCGAGGCCGCTGATGATGGCAGCTCGCCACCACGCGCTGTCAGTCCCACGAGACGCCAGGAGTTTCATTACCGATGACAGCTCGTTGACGTCGCCGCGTGCGCCGACAGCCGCTGCAAGTTGTTTGATTAACCGGGCCGCTGGGCCATCACCTTTGCCAGCAAACGACCTGTCTTCAACAAGTGCCGTCAGCACATTGCCCGCTCGCTTGCTGACGGACGTAAGTAAGCCGCTGGCGAACCACGAATCTCGTCCGTCCCGTAGTGCGAGCGTTACCAGCAGTCGCGTCACAGCGGCGCGGTCACTTTCACCCAATGTCAAAGCCACCTGAAACCGGACTCGCGGGTCGCTGTCGGTGGCACGTTGAGCGACTTTCTCAAAGATGGCGTCTTCCGACAGCCAGCGCGACGCCAGTTTGACGGCGTCGCGTCTGACGTGTGGATCGGGATCTTCGAGTGCTGTAAGTACGTCGATATCTTTTAATGCGCCCATGCCGTCAAGAGTCCAAAACGCGTGCAGACGGGATGTGGCCGATTTCCCGCCCCGCAGGATCGGGCGTATTTCGGGAATCGATTTTTCGATATTTTGGCGAACCAGGAGACGCTGGCCGAGAAACTGTCGCCACGCGTTGTCATCCTGAAGAAGTGCAATGGTCTGCTTGATGTTCTGCGGAGGCGTGAAAGGGCGTGACTTCGATTCCTTCGGCAAGATGCGATAGATTCTGCCGCGATCTTCGCCAGCACGCCAATCCAGCTTGACAGCGATTTCCGGCGGCAGGAATTGTGGGTGTTCAACCCATAAGCGATACATATCCGCCAGGTACAGAGCGCCGTCTGGCCCGTTCGCCAGACTGGCGGGGCGAAACCAGGTATCGGTTGAGGCCAGGAAATCCGCCTTTGGCCGCGCGCGTCGCGCTGCCAGCGTCAGTCCATCCGGCGCAACAATCGACCGCGTTACCAGATGCCCAATTGGTTCGCAGACGAAAACACTGTTCACGTACTCTGGTCCCAGCAGGTCACCCAGATACGCAGTGACACCACATGCTGACGTGTGAGTCCCTGCGTGCGACAGGTAATTGCTCTTCATTTCCACTCGGGGATAAACACGAGTCTCGCCACCTGACTTGCCGACATCGTAATGACCGCGCGAGATTACCGAGTACGGGTTTCTCGCCATTACCGCCGGTCGCATTAGAGTTGTCATAATCGGATTGCGATTCGTACAGTAGAACCGGTGACCCCAGCGATCGACAGTGTTGCCAAATTGTCCCATGCCACTGTCGGCTTCGAATTTCATCGTTTCTGGATGAAATCGAAAGTCCTTGCGGGGCATTGTCACTGTGCTGTCAGGATTGCGAGACGACGTGATTTTGCCTGGCCCATAGTTCAGATAAATCCAGTTGTCGAGACCCCATCGCGGGTTGCCGATCTGCATTTGCGGATGGGCCGGCGTAAAACCGTCGAACAACGTCTTGCGGACATCGGCCACGTGGTCGCCGTTGGTGTCCTTCAAAAAAAGAATCTCTGTTTGCGCACTGACAAGCAATCCGCCATCCAGTGGCATCAGGCTGTGGGCGAAATTCAACTTGTCGGCGAATACGTGCCGGCGGTCCATTTTGCCATCGTTGTTGATGTCCTCGAGATAGACGACTCGCGAAAGCGGATCGCCTCCGTCTTCCGGTCCGATCGGATAGTCGCCGTACTCGACGACGAACATGCGCCCGAGTTCGTCAAAGGTGATGGCGACTGGGTCGAACACCAGAGGTTCCGCAGCGACGAGTTCGATTTCAAGTCCAGGCTCGATCTCCAGCGTCTTCATCGATTCCTGCGGTGACTTTGGCGGAGCAGTTGTTGCGTTTACCCAGTGGCGTCCACCTCGTACGCCTTCGATCAGTTGTAAAGCGTTGTTTTGCGGCAGTACCTGCGCCACTGGTTTGCCGGCGACCTTGCCTATGGAACGCTGGCCGTTACCGGGACGATGGCGATCACCGAGTTCCGCTCGGGCAGCTTCCGCGTATGCGGTCAGCTGTTTGACGACGTCGGGGTGTTCAGCAGCGACGTCCTCTGTCGAACTAATGTCCTCGACGACATTGAAAAGCAACCTGCTCGCCGGTTGGCCCTTGCGAAAGTGAGGGTGTTGGTCGAAGGACGCAAGGGGCAGAAAGAGTTTCCACGGTCCGCTGCGGACCGCCTGCAACTGATCGCGGTAGTAGTAATAGAAAGACTTGTACGGTGAAATTGCGGTCGCTGTGCCTGTAATCAGCGATGTAATATTGTGGCCGTCGACAGTGTGAATCGGAGCGGCTGGGTTGGACATGTGGGAAAAGGTCGGCAGCAAATCCATTGTGGTTGCCAGTTCGGCGCATGCCGTGGCCGGCTCGACCTGGCCGGGCCACCACATGATCGTTGGCGAGCGAAAGGCGCCCTCGGACGTAGTGTATCCGCGTCCGTAAAGGGGACGATTTGTGCCGCGCTGGAGGCTGTTCATGTCTGGAGCCATCGGTGCTCCGTTGTCAGACAACCAGATCACCAAGGTGTGGTCGTCGATGTCCAAATCTCTGAGTTGTTGGAGGATTTGCCCGGTCGACCAGTCGATCTCTTCGATCGAATCACCCCATGGCCCGTTGTTGCTCTTTCCCTTGAAGTCCGGGCTTGCGAACGGTGCACGCGTGCTGCCAGGCATCGGCTGTGGGAAATAGACAAAGAATGGTTCGTCTTTGTGTTGTGTAATGAAGTCCAGTACCTCTGCCGTGCAGCGTTTCGTCAGAAGGTCGCGGTTTGCAGGAGCTTCGATCACCGTTTCGTTCTTCATCAGCGGTATTTCGGGCCAGGCGTTTCCCTGCAGGCGTTCACCCAGACTAAGGCCGACTTCTCGCGTCATGTCGTCGCTGTAGGGGATGCCGAAAAAATAGTCGAAGCCTTGTCGCGTCGGCAGGAATTCGGGCTGATCGCCAAGGTGCCATTTCCCGAAAATGCCGGTTGCGTAACCGCGTTCTTTCAGGACTTCCGCGATTGTGATCTCATCTGGATTCAGGCCGTATGGCGATACGGGCCGCAGCACCTGGCCGTCACGGGGGTTGGTGTGCATCTGCACACGTTGTGAATAGCAGCCTGTCATCAACGAGGCACGCGACGGAGTACACACACCCGCGGTCACACAGAAGTGTGTAAACTTGCGGCCCTCTTGGGCCATGCGATTCAGATGCGGCGTGCGGTGTACTGTCGAGCCAAACGGTTCAATGTCACCGTAGCCCAAATTGTCGCAAAAGATCACGATGAAGTTTGGCGGCACTGAGCTTTCGCCTCGAGCGATGTCAGTCAGGGCGCTTGATGTCAGCAGAATCAATAGGTTCGTGGTGGCGCGGGAAGTAAGCATGGTTGTATGTCTTCTGGTGTCTGGGTGCGAGCTGAACAGGATTGCTCCCTGTGCCGGTCGAGAGCTTACGAACCAGGTAGTCCGGTAGCAGGGACGCAGTGTCTGAGTTTGGGGTATCCAGACACCTTCCAATATAGAGGTTGGCGTGGGTGCGTGTGGCGAGCACGCACACCGGCACCGGCGTTTTGCGCCAAGACCCGGTATCCCGGCACGCGCAGAAGTCGTTTGATAACTCCAATAATGTGCGCTTCTCAAAACATCTCTTTTTTCTACCGCCTTCTGGTCTGCGCTGTGGGGCCTCTGGGGCACCTCCTGGGGTAGAACCATCCTTCGGGTATTTCCCATATTTCCCGGGTTGCGGCCAATCTCTGACGGCAACCCTGTTGCCACTGTTAGGCTGTCGCCCGTAACGGTGCGCGTTGCGTGCCGGCATGGCCAATTGCCTCTGAGCTGTCAGCTCAACTGAGAACGCTGCCCCGATCAGTGAAGCTGTCATTGCACCACCCGGTGGGGTACGATTGGTTTGCGTGGCTGATTCACATGTGCAACCGCCACCGGGAATGGAGAAAACGAGGGTCCGTGCAGCGTCACAGGAGTCATTATGAAAACGATCATTGGGTACTCACTCTGTTTTGCGTTCTGCTTGACCGCTTCTGACTCAGCATGGGGCGAGAACTGGATGCGATTCCGAGGCCCGACGGGGCAAGGAATTTCAAGCGAGAAGAAACTGCCAGTCACATGGTCGGCGACTAGGAATATCAAGTGGAAGACGAGTCTCCCAGGCAAAGGGTGGTCGTCGCCGATTGTCTTTGAGGAGCATGTGTTTCTCACAGCATCTACCGAAGAAGGTGTGTCCTGCCGTGTGATCTGCATCAACCGCGAGGATGGCACCATTGCGTGGACAACAGAAGTCCATCGGCAACAGACAGGGCCGATGCGGAAGCAGAACTCGTACGCCACGCCGACACCCGTGACTGACGGCAAACAAGTCTATTCAGTCTTTTATGACGGCACGGTGACTGCGGTTGATTTTTCTGGAAAGCTTGTCTGGAAGAACAGTGATTTGAAGTTCTTTAGTTTGCATGGCCTCGGCGCGTCGCCGATTCTCGCGCATGGGCAGGTCATTATGCCGTTCGACGGCAGTAGTCGGGAAGAGACCAGGGTTGGTTGGAAAGTTCCGTGGGAGAAGGCCGTTATTCTTTCGCTCGATGCAGGAAATGGGTCCGTGCGTTGGCAGGGCACGCGAGGAAAATCACGTGTTGGGCACGTCACGCCGATACTCACTGACAACGGTAAACAACTCGTCAGTGCAGCAGGCGACCGTGTCCAGGGATTCGACGTGATGACCGGCCGCCGCATCTGGTCTGTCTATAGCCAGGGCGAAGGTGTTACCCCATCGCCCGTTGTTGGCGATGGGCTCATCTACACGTCCTCCGGCTTTGAAGCTCCGACGTTGCGGGCCATTCGGTTCGGCGGCAAGGGCGATGTCACTGAGACCCACATCGCATGGGAACAAAAACGAGGTGTCGCAGCACTTTCATCGTTGTTGTACATAAAGCCTTATCTCTACTCAATTTCTAGAGACAACATTCTCCATTGTCTGGAGGCTTCATCCGGAAAAATTATCTGGATGCAGCGACTGTCTGGCGTTCATTGGGCTTCGCCCGTTTATGCCGATGGACGAATCTACATTCTGTCAGAGGAGGGAGTGACGTTGGTTTTGCGGCCTGGCGCAAAGTACGTTGAGGTCGCTCGGAATGACATCAGCGTTACATGTCTCGCATCGATGGCAGTCTCACAAGGTAACTTCTACATCCGATCGGACCAGGATTTGTACTGCATCGGCAATTAGTGTCTCGTGCAGCGGAACGGAATTCGAAGGGGTCTACAAATAAGGCCTTTCATTTCTGGCCGCACCCTCAGGGGACGATGCGGTTACCCGCCGGCGAGACATACTTCCCACTCAGCCCGTGCCTTGTGATAGTGCTAGCCCCTTGTAGACCGCGTGGCAAGCGGCCGCCATTGCGAGTACCGGTGGATAATCGGCCAGACATTTCAGGCGATTTGCGGGTGGTTGGTGGGGCCTGAAGAACATGGCGAGGGAGAATGTGACTTCCGCAGTCTTTACCACACCGACTTCGACCCGGCAGGCGCCGTAACCGGTCTTGTTCGCGATCCATGATTTCGCGTTGCCCCAGTCTTCGCCGACAGGGACGTAGCGAGGCAGCATGTCGTTGCAACGCTGGGCCCGCATAATGCGGATGATCTCGTCGCACGATTCTGGTGTCAGCACGTCGTGGCGATAGATTCGTTGCATCAGCGTGCAGAGATCGTGCGCGGTGCTGACAGGTTGTTTCATTTCAGCTGCATTGGGGCCGCCTGGCAAGCCATCAAAGATATTCGTAGCAGCGAATCCCCATGATTTCATCGTGCGGTTTACGTTGTCTGGCCCGACGAGATCCACCAGTGTAGCGGTTGCGATGTTGTCGCTGACGATCATCATCAGCACGGCCATGTTGTGGATCGATAAATCTTGACCAGGGATCATGGCTCTGAGCACACCATCGCCGCCTCGATAGAACTCCGGTTTCCAACTAATTGGCGCGCGGAGATCAATTGTCCCTTCCTCCGCCTGCCGAAACAGTTCGCACAGGACGAACAGTTTGCAAGTGCTGGCGGTAGGCAGAACGGTCTGGGGACGCAGAGAGAAGTGCCCATCGGCGTCCAGACGATGGGCCTTGATGGAGAATGTTCCGACGTATTTCTGTTCCAGCTGTTCGATCTGTTGGGGCAGTTCTGTTTCGCCAGAATCTGTCTCAGCACCCAATTGTTCCGGTAAACCGAACCCGCATGCAGTCAAGGTTCCGATGCCAAGGATGTCTCGACGAGAAACCGGTTGTGCAGGTGTCATTGCTTTGTGAGGCGGGGGCATGGTCGTTGTTGCCGTGTTTGTTTTGTGAATCGAAGACGAATCGCTCATCGTATCAGGAAAGGCTTTTCAAGAGGCAATTCGCAGCCTCGAAATCGATGCCAGGTCCGAATATCTTCAGAGCCCGGGGCTCTCGGCGTATTGCTCGGCACCGACAAACAGCCCTTTGAACTCGGCTTCCCTGGCGCCACAGGCTGCGACTGCGATCCGAGTTTTCCGATCTCAGGGCTGGCCCCAAGTCGCTTTCACCCCAAATGGGATGCGAGGTAGAAAAGCGTCAACGTCGTGCTGATGAGAGCTTTCACCTGCTTGTCCATGCAGGTCCAACGGTACCCGTGCACGCACTACACTGATCATTACAATAGTCTGCTGCATCTGCCCGGAGGTGTCTGAACGTAGCCGCCGGGCTTTCGGCGTTGAAGAGCATTCCTGATCTTGAAAACGGACTGTTTAGGCCCACATAGCAATGCATAGCAACTTGAAGATGATTTTCCTGGCCGGATTGACAGTATACCTGACGCTTTCCGCAGCGACGGGACAAGAACCGGCGGAATTGGTCGTGACGAAATTGGATTCCGAGCAGCCAACGCGAATTCTTCTCAGGAATCGCTTTCTGGAATTGACGTTCGATCCGGCGCGTGGTGGTCGATGCAGCCGGCTACTGGTCCGGAGAACGGGTGAACAGGTGATCGGTGATGACGACGTATCCGGTATGTTTCTCGATCACTGGGCCAAGTACGCCTGGCCTAGTGGCTTGATGCACTTGCCGTACAAGTACGAGATGGTGAAAGAGGGAGCCAAGCGAGCTGGCGTACGGCTCTGGGTGCAGGTGCCGAAGTTCGGTGGTGGGCAGGGAACGCGGGATCGTACCGGGTCACTGCAGATGGCCACGTCCCCCGACCTAGTGGGGCTCACCGTGCGCAAGACGATCTGGGTGAACTCCGACAACGACACAATTCAAGTCGATCAGGAGCTGGTTAACACCACGACACAATCGCGAGCCGCCGCCCTCTACATCCAACAGAACTTGTGCATGAGCGGTAGTCATTACAGCGACAATTGGTATTTGCCGTCGACGAGCGGTGTTCGCGTTAACCTGCAACCGGAGAAACGGGGCGGGCGAGCCATTGGGCCCGATTGGATCCAGACTCCCGTTGCCGGTTGGATGGCCGTGAAGGATCGTAAAACCCAGCATGGAATGGTCTTCGCTTTCGACTACAACTATCTCAGAAAGACGTATACCAGTGGTGCTACGGGTGAATGGTTTTTCGAGCCCGTACCGCTTGGCCCCGGCAAGTCGTTCCGCACTACCTACGTGGTCAAACCTGTCAGTGGCTTCAAGGATTTCGTGTACGGGTCATCCGCACTTGTGGCCGACATCCAGGCCGACGAGGTGGGCCAAGGGCAAGTTAAAATCACGCACGAGGTGATGGCGGTCGGGCCGGACCAGAATGAGGTCGCGGTCGAGTTGCAGGTGGTTGGATGGAAGAGCAAGAAGCTTCTGGCTGCGAAGGTGTTCCAAGTTCCAAGGTTGTCCAGCAAGCGGTTGCAGCAACAACTTGTCTTCAAGCCGGCCGCACTGGCCGACGGGCTGTTGATTTCAGCTATCGTCCGTACGGGTACGAAGGAAGAACGGTACGAGCGTTTCTACGCGGGTGACCGGGCCGAATTGCAGGCGCGTACGAATCTCTTCGCTACCGAGGGCGGTGGACTCCCGAGTGGACGGGGCGATCGCTACTTTCGTCCCCAGCCGATCAAACGGAAGCAGTTTGATAAGCCCGACTTCACGAAGATTTCACCGCGTGACCCCCAGCGGTTTCGTTGCCTGGTTGTGTTTGGTCTCTACACGCACATCCTCAATCTCGATGATGCCGTTGACGGGTGGAAGCACCATGATGTCGACACACCGGTCGAGTTCACCTGGGCGAATTGCCCGCCCAACGGGGTGGAAACTTTCCCAGGCACATATGACGAGTTGTTTCAGTATGACCTGGTGGTGCTGTCTGACGTGAACTATCGCGCGCTTGGTGACGTGGCGATGGAGATGGTGTGCGATTATGTCGAGCAGGGAGGCAGCCTGTTTGTTGTGGGGGGGCCGTACGCGTTTGGCAATGGGGAATTCCAGGGGTCGCGTTTTCTGGATGTTCTTCCCGTGCGATTGCGAGGGCCATTTGATCTCAAGTGGGCGGGCAAAGGAAAGTCCTGGAAGTTAGTCAGGGAGCAGCCGGAGCATCCCCTGCTGAAGGGGGTCGAGTTTGATCAGGTACCACACGTGTTCTGGCATCACTTCGTGACACCGAAACCGAATGCCAGTGTTGTTCTGAAGGCAGGGCCGGAACCGACGCTCATTCTGGGGCGCTATGGCGAGGGGCGGGTCGCCACGTTGACTCTGAGTCCCACTGGGCTGGCTGGCAAAGGGGAAGTTGCCTGGTGGGACTGGAAGGGATGGTTTCCGTTGGTTCGTAATTTGTTTGGCTGGTCGAAGGAGGGTCGACAATGATGTGTTTCCCGGCAAGCTTGCGTCATTGGCCGGTCGCGGTGTTGGGCTGTTTCCATTTGGCCTTGTCCACAACAACCCTGCCAGGCGTCGAAGTGCGCAACAGTAGTTTTCAGGAAGCTCGTGGCACGACCCTCACCGCGAAAATGGTAGCCGAAATGCGCAAGCAGGGTTGGAAGTGTCCTGATGCGAAGGATTGGCCGCACTCCTGGGGTGGGCAAGGTTCACGAGTTACGGTTGAATTCCCGAGAATGGGAGGGCGGCGTAACGACGGGTTTTGTCGGTTGTCCGCCAGTAACTCAGGTTATGTGAACGGCTATTGGGGAAAGCCGTTCAAGCCTTCGCAGATTCTGACCTTCTGGGCTAAAGGGAAGGGAACATTGCGAGCTGGCCTGTTGGCCTACAAGTTGTCTGATGACCACAAACAAATCCTGCCGGGCGGTCGAATGGCGCCGCTGGAAGTCGAGATCAATAGCAAGGAGTGGGTCCGGTATCGCTACCTGATGAGGAAGCCTGACTATGAATTGACAGGGCACCCGCTGTTTCAGACGCTCAAAGGGACAGTTGATTTTGATGACGTCGACATTCTCGACTCGGATCCCGCGCTGGACGTGATTGTCGCGGAAGAGAATCGTCTTTATGGGAAAAACGCGTTGGTGGAGTCCTTGAAGCGAGTTGTGAGTGATGAGACGTTTGCCGATCGGCTACAACACTATCGGGCCGCTGTGAGAGCTTTTGGCTCTGCCGAGAGCCGCGTGTCGGCGCATCTTCTCGAACCCATACGTGAATACATCGCATCCTTGCGACCGTACGTGGAGTCGAAGGGACTCAAGACAGTTCAGGCGACTCACTATAACGAGATGATTGTCCAGACGCGCGTCCTGAATCGGCTGGCAGGCAAGTCCGTCGGGTCGGCCATTGCCCTGAAAACGACGAGATTGAAGGAGAGCGGGGAACCGTATTTTCCTGGAAAGCGAGATCCCCGCCCTAGCCAGCTCACGATCACTGACGTCCGCTCCAACAAGCTGCGATATAACGAGTACGAGCCGGCCAACACGATTGCAACGCTGGTCAATCATACGGCCAATACGGTGACCGGCGTGGTGCGCGCAAAGATGATCGTTGACCTGGGGGCGGTGCGTCCGCTAGCCGAAGAGAAGTCATTCACGATCAAATCAGGTGAAACCCGGAAGTGGATGTTCACCTATAACGTCGGGCCGGAAACGTATGGCCGCGCGGTTGAGGTGGAATTTGTCGATGACCAGGGGAAGCGATTGGACAGGTGGCAGGAGTATTACGCGGTTGCCCGGGAGTTCTTTCGAGTTCACCAGCATTCTTATCAGGTGAAAGGCAAGTACTGGGACGAAGATCCGCACATCTTCTATTTCAACCAGACGCACTATTTCGCTCATGAGCCGACCGGTTTGGGGGTTGAGCCATTCGAGGCGGAAGTGTACATCACTGGGCAGACGGGCTATCGCATCAACCAGAAGTTTCGCAAAGCCCAGATGGCGTTCAACAAGACGCAAGGCATTCTCAGCACGTTTTACGTGATTGGTGCGTTTGACGGTCAGATGGGCTACGAGCAGGCTCGGCAGCATCCAGAATTCCTGCTGTACGACCCCAACGGTCAACCGGCCGTCGACACGCTCTATGGTGGTTATCCCAACCCCATGGAACTGGCGTCACCGTTGGAGGTGGGGCCGAAACGGAAGGCGATGAAGATCAAGCCGTATCTGGACCGGGAGATTCATCCCTGGCAGCACGTCAACATGAACATGGCCAGGAAGGATGCGGTCCTCTATGCCATCAATCGCATCAAGGCGTATGCCAAGTCGTGGGGGTTTGGTGGCGTCTACTGGGATGGGTGTCTCGGCGTGTGGGCAGGATTCGACTTCGAGGGCAAACGGAATGTGCCATCGGGCAAGTACGACGACTACGTGGACCTGAACGCTCGCAACCACCGCTTGTGGAATCAGATTCTCAAGGCGGACGACCCATACTTCGGGACGTGGATGAATTGGGGTCTCGAAGGTGCCACCGGTGACTTCGCCAAGCGGCATGGGATTACCATCTGGCGCGGGACGGGAGTGGAGGGGGATCCACGTGACGACAACCTCCGGGTCGCGACGGATGCCAAGAATGTCATGCTGCTTGATGAGCACCAGGGGTTCTCAGGAGACGAGTATCGCAAGTTGCTCCGTGATCGGTTGCGGAGTCGCGACCATAACGTACAGAAGTATGGAGCGAGCCACATCATTGGCTATGCCAATGCGGGCGTAGATTTGCAGGAACCTGGAGCGACGAAATGGGGCTGGCCGGCGTGGAACCATGTCATGTCGCTATTGATCGCGACCCAGTCCCACCTGGCGTCGTCGTTTGTGCCCAGTCACAGGCCTGGCATGCAGTTCATGACCCGGTACTCGCGGTTCATTTGGGCACGCGACATACGTGCGGTGCCACCACAGATTGTCGAGCAGGACGTTCAAGTGAATTCGGGAGAAGAACTGTGGTGGAAGCGGCTTGTCTATGAACGCAAGACGACATCCGGACGTGACGTCATCATCCACCTGGTACGCATTCCTCCGACGCCGCAAGTTGACTATGCCTGGGCCGATGAGCCGTCACTGCTCAAGGGGGTTGAGGTCACTATGAAGGCTCCGGGAGAACGACTGAGCACGGCTCAAGCGTGCCGAGCGTATCACTACGAGGAGCCGCAACAGGTCGTGCAGCGGGAATTGGAGTCCAAAACAAGTGGCTCGGACGTAACGGTTTCTGTGCCACCTTTTCGCTACCACACAATGCTCGTCTTGCGCTTTACCGTATCTGCAGACAAGAAGCGTTAGGCCCCGCCGCTTCGGCAGTCGAGTGGAAAGATTAGAACTGGGTTATGCTACCTCTGACGTGAGCTGGCCGATAGGTACTTTATGATGCGCAAGTTCCCAGGCCTGTAGTACTTAGTGAAGAGGTAAACCATGTCTGTGCGTGAGCAGTGCTGCATTTGTAGTTAGACTGTTGCATTCACGAATCAGCTCAATTGCATCGAGCGCGCGATGGTGGAACCGGTGCGAGAACGGAAGCCCAGGATGAAATACCTGAAATTTGTTATCTGCGTTCTGGTCGGCTGTCTTCTCCGCATCGAAGGGTTGGCCTTGTGCGGTGATTCTTTGGAGCACATTGTCACGGTCCGCAGTCGAGATGGGCTGGTTCAGGTTCTCGATGCGAATGGGAATGCCGAGCGAACGTTGGCTGGCAGCGTCACACAGGCCGCTCAAGGCACGCTGCAAAACACGCGGAACTTTCGTATTGCTGTGGGAGACGTGCTGGGAGCCGGTGCGCCACAAATCATCACCGCTGTAGCGGATCATCTCGATCCGTGTCGCCGTCTGTTCGATCCGTACAGTGGTCGGGAGTTGGGCCTGCGCTGGTCACGCGAGGGCCGCTGGGCGATTGATGTTGCGGTCAGCGAGGCTGGTGCCCTGACGATTAACGAGAAACGCGACGCGAGTGGGAAACCGATTAGTAGCTATTGGAATTGCTATGACGTTGGTGCTAACGAACGGCTGTTTCACACCGAGTTCGGTGTTGAAGTGGTCGCGATCGACGCGGGTGAACTCTCGACCGAGAATGCCGGAGATGAAGTTGCCACGATTAATCGCCAGGGAGCGATCCAGGTATGGGACTCGGCGAAGCACGCCAGAGACCCGGTGGTGCTGTTTCAGATTCATTCGGAAACCCGCCATGTTGACCTCACGATTGCTGAAATTGTTTCCACAAGTCCCGGTGGCGAGATTGTTGCTACGGATATGCAAGGAAGTCTGCGGATTTACTCAGCGACTGGCCGTTTATTGCGAGTCTGGTCCTCGCTGGCACCGGTTTCCCGGATTGCGGTAGGAGATGTTAGCGACAGACCGGGGATAGAAATAGTCGCGCTGGAACGCACATCGGGAGACGTATTGGTGGTTTCACGTGGTGAGGTAGTCCAACGTATCGAGTCCAAATCCGACCTCCCGTTCGTCGACGTTGCGACCATCGGGGCGATTAAACCATTGAACTTGGATAGGCAGTCGTTGGTTGCCCGGTTTAATGCGGTTAATGAAATCCGCCGAAGCGCGGCTACAGACGTGGCCTGGCGTGTCGACAGTCTGACTTTTGACAACGGCGGTGAGGGGCTGTTTCGCGCCTACAACTGCCTGTTTACCATCCCGAACTATTGGGACTATGGTGTGTTTTCATCGCAAACTCGCTGCGCATTACCCGGTAAGAAGTTCGTGGCGCGGGCATCGGGGGATACCGCAGACGACCATCATTTTCTCTCGCCGTCTTTTTGGGGGGCCATCAATCAGTACCGGATGGTGGATGGGCGCTTCTACGTTGCGTGGCGCACCCAGCCACCCCGCAAAGGTATTGAGGGAGGGCGATTTTCTGATGTGATGCCGTCATCGGGGCCCTGGGAAGTCTGGTGCAATGCGAATCCCGACGGACAACCGGTATGGTCTGTCCGTATCCAGAGGGACGGCGCGTGGCGCGAAGAGCGCGTTGTGGTCGACTCCGGACCGGCGGAATGGATGGACGTACAACTGATTGCGGATTCGCGCCAGCTGATTTTGCAGGTGAATCAGCGAGAACGCCTGCGCGTGACGCATGACGCTTATCAGGATCCGTTCCATTTGTACTTCGGTAGTCGGCAAACGCACGTTGGTGGTGCGGAAGTGGTCAGTAGCTTCCGTGAGGTGTATGTCAGCGACCGACCCTATCCATGGACAGGGCAACAATTTGCCGAGGGTCCGGAGGATGTGCGCCCCACGGATGACGCGGTGGTTGGGTATCTGCTCAAGGCGACACCGCAGGCACCGAGATCGAGTGAGGGTGACATGATTGTCACACGTAGTGGGGATCTGCTCGCGGTCTATTCTTTTTATTATGACGGCAAAGGACATGACGGATCACCTGCCCGCCTGGTGGCGAGCTTGTCGAAAGATGACGGTCGTACCTGGAGTCCAACATGGACGGTGGCCGATCGCGATAAAGGATCGCAGGGGAATGTGATGTCGGCCAGCCTGTTGCGCGCGACGAACGGCGATCTCCTGCTTGCGTACTACGATCGAACTCCGACGATGCCAGCGAAAGGGATGGTGCTGCGGCGCTCAATGGATGAGGGAAGGTCGTGGAGTGATCGCACCGTGATGACGCCTGGGACCGGGAACCGGCATGCCGCCAATAATGCTTGCCTGACACGACTCTCCACGGGCCGAATTGTGCTGGCTGTGCGCGAATACATCGGCGGCATCCGCTGGCCTTATGTTTGCTATTCGGATGATGATGGGCGGACTTGGAAGGCTGGTCAGCACGTTCCTGACCCGGGACTTACTCGGCAGCAGAAACGAGGTCAGAACGTCAATGAACCGAGTCTCTGCGAGTTGGCGGACGGACGGTTGTTGATGACGATGCGATCTATTGCCGGCGGTCAGTTTTTCTCCTGGTCCCGTGATGCCGGAGAGACGTGGGAAAAGCCAATCTTGTCTCCCTTGTTGGGAGAGTGCTCGCCTGCGGTTCTACGGCGGATCCCGGGTACGGAGGATATTCTAGCCTTGTGGACTTACGGCTACGGCGGACGTACGCCGCTCGTTTCGGCAATCAGTAGTGACGGTGGCAAGACCTGGAAGCATCTCAAACTGATCGAACAGAGTCGGTACCACGCCTATTGCTATGCGAGTTGCGTGTTTCGCGGTGACCGGGTGTATTTGAGTTACATGCATTTTCCGTTGTTCAGCTCGCGTTTTCGTTTTGAAGCGGAACCTGGATATATTGACTATCGTTTTGTCTCGTTGCCGCGCGCCTGGTTCTATCGGAAAACCGGCCGTGATTGATGCTCAGACAACAGCAGTGGCAGGAGCTGTGAAACCCTGGCCATGACCCAGAAAGCGTGTTCTCTTCCAGGGCGTGCTTTGACGTCAGGCGGCAACAGCCAGAAGGATGTGACACCGCAGCCCTGGGATTCGAACAAGAAACGAAGTGCTACGGATTGGCCGGTGCGTGTTCGCTGGATCCCCAGTAGTGAAGGCTGTTGTGGAGATTGATCAGACATGAAAAGCGTTCCTAAAACCGGCACTGTTGGCGAAGAGAAGTTTATAGTTCGCGAGCAGCACTTGATCGACTTTGCGCAGGATGGGATGCCCCGGATTCTCTGTACGCCTTGGCTGATTTGGTTTCTGGAACATGCGGCGCGCAACGCAATGCGGCCTCTACTGGAGCAAGGGGAAAGTACGGTCGGTGTGACTGTCAACGTCGATCACACCGCGGCGACGCCCATTGGCAATGAAGTCACCTGTCGTGCCCGAGTGATCTATGTCGATGGGCCGTTGATCTCATTTCAACTTGAGGCCTGCGATGAGCACGAGAGTGTTGCCCGCGGCACTCATAAGCTACGCGTTATCGAGGCAGCACGCCTCGCCAGAAGAGTAAACAAGAAGATGCAGCAATAAGAAGCTACGCACGACGCCCGCTATGATAGGTTTGAATGTCGGCTGATGAGAAAGGAACGCGCGAACATGAAGAGGACTCCTTTGTTGATCGTTCTTGTCGTGGCAGTCACGACCTGGGTGCACGCCGCGTTTGCAGGAGATGATGCGCCCTGGTGGGAACAGGAAAAGATCCGGTTCATGTGGGGACAATGGAGTCGTATTGAAGGCGACGGCGTGCCGATGTCGGAGGTGATCGAAAACCTGGCGGTTGCCGGGGGTACTGTCTTCGTAGAAGACGGGCCGCCGGACTGGCGCCACGCGTTCGTACCGGAGCGACTCACTGCCTGCCAGAAATACGGTTTGCACCATTTCGGCATGGTGAAAGTGGCTAACGCCGTCTTCGCAGCGAAACATACCAAGGCCAGGTTGGCCATCGACCGGAATGGTCGCAATTCCTTTGAGGCGAAAGAGAAGGGTGAGCCAGCATGGATTGCCTGGGCGGAGTGGGCGCCCGCGTACGTGGCTTGCCCATTTGATGAAGCGACTCTGGAGGAGTGGCTGGTGAAGCCTGCTCTGGAATCTGCGGAGCAGGGTTCGGCTGGCCTGCTTGTCGACTGGGAGCCCTATGCGACAGGGATGGATAGCGCAGGTTCGTTGTTATGTTATTGCGATGATTGCTTTGGCAAGTTCCTGCGGAAGAATGATCTGGCAAGAAAGCCAACGGAGATCTCACCTTCCAAGAGAGTTCAGTGGCTGAAATCAGAAGGCCTCTGGGATGGGTATCTGCAGGTTCTGCACGTTCGCTACATGGACATCTTCCGCGGCATTGCGTTACGCGTTCGCAAGATCAGACCAGGTTTTATCTTCTCCCATTACTGTCCTTTTATTCGCCCGGGATGGCTGGAAAACGGCTGGCGGGTGCTGGCAGCGATCGAGGGACCTGACTCGGCGGAGGTGCCGTCCATATTTGTCGACGAGAGTCACTACTACCCACACCCGACTTGCCCCTGGTGGGATCTCTACACACGTGACTTCCGTGCCATGGGTGTCAAGCACATCATCGGTTCTTACCTTACTGGCTGGAGCGGGGCTCCCGCCACGGCCGTCAGTCTCGATCGATACATCTACGAGGCCGCGATCAACTCGGATGGAACGTGGACCTGGTTCGACTCACCACTCCGAGCGGATGAGTATCGAGTTCTGCGTTCCGCCAATCGGCGTATTGCGATGGTAGAAAGCAAAATACGTGACTACTTGTTGCGTGGGGAGCTTGATGTTGCGTTCGCCTGCGTGGTCGGGCAGTCAGGAAATCCACGCATAGGTGAACAAGTTCTCCAACGTACCTATCATCTGGCAGGTAGCCACCTCGTGCATGTGAGTAATGTGAATGTCGACCGGCCCGTGACCGTGACCGTGCACTGCGCACAGCTTCCTGAGGGAACGACGTGGACGGTACGCGATCCGATCAGCGGCATCCACTATCTCAGAGCTGGCAAGAAGCCTTTGTGGGATAACGAAAAACTCTCGGATGGACTTTCTCTGGATCTGGAAAGACGTTCTGATGCCTGGATCCTGTTGGAGTCTGCTCCGGACGGATCCAGTAACGATCCGATCGGCGGAGTCGTGGCGGAGCCGGTCAGCAGTGCACGCAAGGCGTTACGAATCGAAGCCGTCTTGCCGAAGAGTTCTCCGGTTGCGACTGGTTCCAGCCTGGTGTACCTCAAGTCCCGTACGGAAAACAAGGCCCGCTACCCTTATTATTCCACAGTGCGCACCTCGTTACAGGCAGTGGACCTCAACACCAAGGAGGAAAAGGCGCTATTCACTGCGAAAGGCAACTGCTGGTCGCCGAGGTGGTCCCTGGATGGTGGTCTGGTGGCGTTCTCATGCTACTTGACTGGCAAGGGGCAGATCACCATCGCCGCGGCCGACGGTTCACGCGGCTACAATGCGAGCAATAACGCCTTTTGCGACCACTCACCGGTGTGGTCTCCGGACGGGGAGCAGATTGCGTTTGTATCCGATCGCGATGGTGACTGGGAGATCTATCGCATGAACGCGGACGGCAGCGACCAGATTCGACTGACAACCAGTCCCGGCATTGACCGCGCGCCTCGCTGGTCACCCGACGGCAAGAGAATCGCATTCGAGACCGTTCGCCAAGGCTCTCATGCCATCTGTTTGATGAACGTCGATGGATCGGCACAACGGTTGCTTGTCGACAAGCCCGGAAATGAACGCGAGCCCATCTGGTCACCGGATGGAAAATGGATCGCATGTACGTTCCAGCCTGTGGGAGACCGACGGGCGCTGCTGCTGACAAACGTTGAAGATGGGGCCAGTCGTGTTTTCTTTGCGCCTTGGGCGATCCGATATACGCAGATTACTTCGGTGAGCTGGTCTCCGGACGGCAAGCGTCTGGCTGGCGCGTTCCAGGGGGGTAAGAATAATTCGGATACCGTGCGGGCAGGCCTTTTCGTCATCAACGTGGATGGCAGCGGCCATCAGGAGATTGTGTCAAAAGGTCCGCGGCGACCTCGAACGGGAGGTGAGCAGGACGGCAAGATGACAGGTGCGGGGTGGTATTCCGACTACGCCACGTCACAGCGCTGGGTGCTGCGCAGTTTCAACGGCATTACGTGGTCCCCAGACAGCGCGCAGATTGCGTTTTCGTCGGATATGGACGAAAGCGGAGACTTCTATGTCTACACGATTCCCGCGGCGGGTGGAGACGCGACCCGGATCGATGTAACGCGTAGCGCCTGGGCGCAGTGGTGTACATGGTCGCCGTAGCTGTGCGAGTAGACGAGTTACTAACGAAGTTGCTGAACCGCTCCTCTTTTGCAGACTTTCGTGCCATCGGCTTATCGCGATCTCGTCAGGTTTGTCGATGACGTCCTGAGGGGTACATCCAGGATGTTGTGCAGCTGCGTCATTCTGCACCGCGACGTCGGTGTTTTCCAATTCGCAATCGCCGCAATGCCGCAGTTGCGTCAGTCGTTGGTGATCGGATTATCTATTTAGACACGTGATTGTTGTTGATCGCCTGAAGTGACTCCTGAATCACGGAAGGCCATCGCATCGTTTCCTCCGGACCGGCCTCAAAACGCGGTCCTGGGAATCCTTCACAAACCGTGTGCTTGCGATTGGACGGGACATCCTTCTCAAATATCTGAGCAGTAACGTCACAAAACTCAGCCCTGTCACCTCACAATAGTCGACATCGACGCAGACGATCTTGGGACCCAGGATTGACAGGTTCTCCACGCACAGAGAAGCGTAGCGGCATGTTGTAACGCCTCGGAGACACATGGTGTTCGGGGTTCTCTTCATCCAACGCAGATTGGTTTCGCCTTGATCATCTGTTGGCCTGGTCGATCAACCTCTGTGGAGACGCTCGGATCCCCCACTCCTGACCATCCCCAGCACCAGCAGCGGACCCAGCAGGTATTTCATGTGTGGCTCCTTATATTGGTGCAGGCGGACACCACCAACATAAAGACTGCTGTATTGGGCTGGTTCTGAAAAAAACAACAGTGGAAGTTGCACATGCCCCGCGACTTGTCGCTGGGGAGGCAAGTTGCGGATGGTCTTGCGGTCGCCACGATGCCTGCTCCTGTCGGGTATGGCACGTTTCTCCGTTTCTTGATCGCACTTGGCGGAACCGAGTGGCGGCCGATTCACCTGCTGCGCGTTTGTCAGGGTCGGGGTTGCGGGTCGGTAGTGCGTATCTTCGGTAGGGACTCAGAGAGGTAAACAAGGTGTCGATCTGCGTGTGCGACAGACAGGTTACCCAGAATGGCCGATCGTGGACGTGTAACGTTGACGATGGTAGACCGTGCGGAATCCCAGCCGTTTGTACAGCTGCTCTGCAGCGCTGCCGGTCGTCGTCTCGAGCGATGTCCACTGGTTGCCCAACGCGGCGGAGTCAACGGTCGCTTGTGCGACCAGCGCAGAGGCAATCCCTTTGCGCCGGTGTTGAGGGAGTGTGCCGACGAGGTCGATGTAGCCCATGCCAAATTGAGAGTAGAGTAGCGCGGTGCCGGCCGGCACACCGTCCATACGTGCAAGATAACGGCGCACGTCGGGTGCAAGTAGCACCGAACGGCCGACTTGTCCCACGGCGGCCGGGAAAGCGAAACTCTGACACATCACATCTGACCAAATCTCATACTCGTCGGCCTCCGAAGCCTCTGCGTGCAGAATAGCAGTTTGCGCAGGCGACTTCGCAGACGGGTCGTATGCCATTGCCGAGGCTTGCATGCCCTGGGTGAAGCCACGCTGTTCGAGGCGTTTGGCAAGAGCAGTCGGGCGGTCGAGCGGCGAGAGTGTGAACGCGCAGGCGAAACGCTTGGACTGAAAAAGATGGAGCGCGTCGTCAATCAACCCATCGACGCGTGCTTCGTCTACGTTGATTTGCACAACACGATGGAAGAAATCAATCTTCACTTGATCAGTGGTAAATGCCAGGGCTCCGCCCAAGTCATGGGTCTTGCACCACTTTGCGCGCAGTGTAACCCATAGCTTTTCAAATGTGGGGATATACTCATCGGACATGGTAGTCTGGCCTCACGCTACAACTGAATGAAACTCATTCTCTCACGCAGCTCGCAGGTTCTTATCGTGGGCTCTATCGATTTCTGTTGGCGTATTCCAGATAGCACCAACATAGGGCCTGCAACTTTCCCCGTAAATCGCCGCTATCTCGTTCCATCAGGAAGATTACGCTGAATGCATACAGGTCGCGTTGTTCTCCCCCAAGACGTGTCGCCACACTCACCGTAGAATGTACAGGTGCCCGAACCGTGGTCAGGGGACTTGCGGGCGTTGGCCTGTGGCTGCAATCAGGTCGTCCAGAGCTCTCGAGCGACAAAGGACTGTCAGGAGGTACTTATTTCACGTCGTCTAGAAAACAAAGTTGCGCTCTTGTTCGGCGCTGGTCAGGTGGAATGCGAACACGATATCTGGGGTAACGGGCGCGCCACCGCCGTGGCCTACGCGCGTGAGGGTGCTCGTGTTGTCGCCGTCGACATCGATTTGGACAAAGCGGAAGAGACCCGTTCTTACGTGGTCAAGGAGGGAAACGACTGCGCTGTCATGGCGGCTAATGTGACCAGCCGGTCCGATGTAGAGACTGTGGTGCAACGTGTGATGGACCGCTATGGCCGCGTCGACATCTTGCACAACAATGTTGCGATCAACGAAAAAGGCGGTCCGGTGGAAGCTTCGGAAGAGAGTTGGGATCGCGTGATGGATACAAACTTGAAGAGTCTGTTCCTGACCTGCAAATGTGTATTGCCGATCATGCAGGAGCAGAGATCCGGGGCAATCATCAATATCGGATCGATCGCCGGCGTTCGCGGGACCGGGCACGACTACATTTCCTATTCGACGTCAAAAGCCGCTGTCGGTCATTTTACGCGTGCAATGGCCCTGCAGTACGCAAAGTACGGTATCCGCGCGAACGTCATCCACCCTGGCCTCATGGACACACCGCGTATCTATCAGATAACGACTGAGTACTATTCGAGCCTGGATCAGATGCGGAAGCACCGTGCGGCCAATGTGCCCATGAGACACATGGGAGACGCTTGGGACGTCGCCTATGCGTCTGTATTTCTGGCCTCTGACGAAGCGAAGTATATCACCGCTCAGGAATTGCTCGTCGATGGCGGCCTGTCTGCGCAGATAGGCGGTGGTCTGCTCGAGCGTGACGACCCATGACAATGATTCGCATCAGTGCCGTACATGCGCTCACAGCCTCCATCGCACCGATCGAAGCAGCGTTCGCTCAGCATTGGCCCGCCGCGGAAGTCGTCAACCTCTGCGATGAGTCTCTCTACACCGACTATGCGCGGTGGGGCTGCGAGACTGAAGAAATCACGCGGCGCGTTGCAGCACTTTTGGAGTACAGCGTCCAGAGCGGGGCTCAGGGAATCCTGTTCTCTGGTTCCCTGTTCAGCAAATCTGTAGAAACCGTGCGTACCGGGATGAGCGTTCCAGTACTCACCGCCTACGAAGCGATGATCGAAGCCGCATTTGCGGCGGGTAATGGTCTGGGACTTTTGGCAACCGTGCCCGACACGATCGTCGCGATCGAACGTGACGTGGCGGACTACGCCGATACACACGGTCTCACTTTCACACTTCGGGCCCAGCTTGTAGTGGGGGCAATGGATGCTTTGCGCGGTGGGGATTCGACACAGCACGATGCCCTGGTTGCCGAAGCCGCCAACGATTTAGTGGATTGTCAAGCCTTAATGCTTGCCCAACATTCAATGGGACGGTCTCGGCGCTTGATTACTGCCGTTCCTGGGCGCCAGCTTGTGACGAGTCCAGACACCGCTGTATTGAAACTCAAACGCCTGCTGGATGGCCCTTCGCTGCAGTCAGCTCCAGAAAGTGGAAGTGGCGAGTGACCTGAGGACGACACTTGGATGTTTTTGATCCGCGGAATCGAGTTGTTCCAGGAACAACTGCTGTTTCATCGGTTTTCGTCCTGCGGCGATTCGCAAAAAGTGGAAGGTCACATTATCCTGTTACGACGTGCAGCTGGAGCGTCAGCGTCCGGAACATTGGTTGTTAGTGCACCGATGACGAATTCACAATTCTTGCGAGGATGTCTTATGTCGAGGTTATCGACAACTTTTCTGATTTGCACGTTGATGTTTCTAGCAACTGCTTTGGCAGCGCCGCCCGTGCGCCAATTTGACGCCCCCGGTGCGCCGCCTTTCAAGGTGTTGAAGCCCGGCGTGAGCCCACCGCTTGACGCGTACGATAATTTTGTGATTGGGCCGAAGTATGTACCCGCTCCTGAACGCAAGGTTGTCGAAGGGGTTCCGCAGGGTAAAGTACAGCAGTTTACGATCGATTCAAAACAGACCCGGATTTATAACCCGGGCATTGCCCGTAAGAAATTTGGTACGGTTGATCCTAAAAACCCAAAAACTCTCATCGTCGACACGCACGAGATCGACTACAAGCGGCAGATCACCGTCTACATTCCTGCACAGCGCAAGCCCGGCAGCGAATCTCCGTTTATGGTCAGCCATGACGGTCCCAAGGGAAAGCCCAACATGGGCCTGCCGCGAATTCTCGATAACTTGATTGCCCAGAAGCGGATTCCCCCGATCATTCTCATCCAGATTGCGAACGGCGGCGGTGATGCCCAAGGCCATCAACGCGGCAAAGAGTATGACAACATGTCAGGGCTGTTCGCCGAGTACATCGAAACCGAGGTGCTCCCACGTGTCGAGAAGAACTGCCAGGTGAAGTTGACCAGAGATCCCGAAGGCCGTGCAGCGATGGGGTCCAGTTCCGGTGGTTCGGCAGCGCTCATCATGGCGTGGTTTCGCACAGATCTTTACCGTCGTGTGCTCACAACCTCAGGCACCTTCGTAAACCAGGCGTGGCCTTTTGATGCCAGGTTCCCAGACGGCGCATGGGGGTTTCACAAAACGATCATTCCCGAGAGTCCCAGGAAGCCGATTCGTCTGTTTATTTCCGTGGGGGATCGTGATCTACTCAACCCAAATGTGATGCGTGACGGCATGCACGACTGGGTTGAAGCGAACCACCAGATGGCCAAAGTACTCAAGACCAAAGGCTATGAGTATCAATATCTGTTTTGTCGCGGTTCAGGTCATGGTATTGGAAATGCCAAGGCGCAATTCTTGCCACATGCAATCGAGTGGGTGTGGAGGGGATACGGAGCCAAGCAAATCAAATGACCTGAGTTTGTGGTGCTCGGTTGTTCTGGGGTGCGCGGTCATTGCTGTCACGCCGGGGCTTCCCTCTTGCCACCAAGCGGAAGAACACCATCGATCAGGCTGTGGATGCGATTTCCACTGCCTCCACTTTGCGTCGGTGCTGTGGTCGCGTCTGCCCGAATTCCAGGGACTACCGTTGTTTCATGCGCAGGCTCCGCGGTAGGCGGTTCCAGACGCCAACGATACAGAGCCTGGTGAAGCGGTGCAGGGTGCTGGGCAGGAACAAAATCAGTCGCGGGAGAGGTGTTGGCCGGATTGGTACAACGCCATGGGAAAGAGCAAGGGAATCTCCTGGCGTCTCCTTCCGACGTGTCCTATAACGGAAAGACGCAGGCAGCCACAGTAGAGCCTGACCAAAAAGGGGAGGCTGGCGTGTGAGACGAAGGATCACCGCATTTGCGGCGTGCTTGGGTGCAAGCCTGTTGATGGTATTTCCTCTCTCGGCACGCCGAGGTGAGAGAAGCCCGTCTTTGGTACTTCATCTATCCCTTGATGAAGGCAAGGGAGTTCTCGTCCAGGATCATTCGCGTTTCAGGAACAACGGTACGATCAACGGTAAACCGACCTGGGAGGCTGGAAAACGCGGCAAAGCGCTGCGTTTCCATGGGGCCAAGACGAACGGCTTTGTTGATGTCCGTCCCAGTACGAGCCTGAATAGCATGGGATCTCACACGCTCAGTTTCTGGCTGCGGTGGGATGGCCAGGGTGCTTCCTGGTCGCCATTGATGACAAAACGCCCAGTCGATGTAACCGACCCGGACCACTATTCGACATGGGTCAGAAATGACGGAAGGTTTGATTACAGAAACGACAATGGAACCGTCTCTGCCGATAGGAGGGTCCGGCTCAGGAATGAGTGGACCTTCCTGGCGGTGACACACGACGGGAAGGGTACGGTCACTTTTTTTATTGATGGCGTAACTGCTGGCAAAAAGCAACTGGCCAAAGCAGCCCCCAATGGCGGCCCATTTGTCATCGGTTCGGGAAGGCATCTCGCCGGTGATTTTGGGTCCGGGGTGATCGATGAAATCGCGATTTTCAATAGAGACTTGACGGCCGCTGAGATCAAAGCGCTGAGGGAACACGGGCCGGTGGCAGTAAACCGAATCAGGTGATTCCCGTAGACAGGAGAACTTTGACGTGATGGCAGCGCATCGTTGCTTGTATGTTAGTATTTGGCATGTAGTCGCCGTCATTGCAGCGACCGTACCCTCTACCTGGGGGCAAGACGACCTATGGTCTCTGCGGCCGATTCACCAGCCGGCGCAGCCGGCGCTGCATCCTGACCACCGACAACGGGTGCGGACCCCCATCGATCGTTTTGTCATGGCCCGGCTCGCAAACGGTGGACTGGACCTGTCGCCGCCGGCCGACCGCGCAACGTACTTGCGGCGCGTAAGTCTCGATCTGATCGGTCTGTTGCCAACGCCCATTGAAGTTCAGGAGTTTCTCCGCGACAGCCGTACTGACGCTTGCGAGAGAACCGTGGATCGACTGCTGGCCAGTCCACATTACGGCGAGCGGTGGGGGCGTCACTGGCTTGACGTTGTCCGGTACGCCGAGAGCAACGGCTTCGAGAGAAACAAGTTGCGAGACAACTTCTGGCGCTATCGAGACTATGTCATCGAGTCGTTTAATCGCGACAAGCCTTACGACCAGTTCGTACGCGAACAACTCGCGGGCGACGCGCTCGAACCAGGGAATCCGGAATATCTGATCGCTACCGGGTTCCTTGTGGCGGGTCCAAAGAATGATGTCCAGACGGATAGTGAATTGCAACGAATGAAGCGGCGGCAGGATGAAATTGATGAGTTTGTACGGGTGACTAGTACCACACTGTTTGGATTGACGGTGGGTTGTGGACGGTGTCACGATCACAAATACGATCCCATTTCGTCTCGCGACTACTATGGTTTGGCGGCCGTCTTCAGTGGTCTCGATCGTCTTGACAAAGTGGTTGCGTCGCAGGTGGAGAGGGAGCGACATGCCGTTCGCGTTGCGGCAGCACAGCGTCAAGTTGATACCAAAAACGCCGAGCTTGAAGAAACACTGGGACAAGTCCGTAAGCGACTCGTCGTCAAACGCCAGGGGGCGTCAGCAAAAGAGAAGGTCAGGCCCGCGGTTGCTTTTGGGCGCAACGAGGAGCCATTTGAGTCCGTGTATGCGACGCATGTGCGAATTGAGATCAAGGAGACGACGGGCAGCGCGAAACCCTGTCTGGATGAGTTTGAGGTGTACGGCGCAGACCGGAACCGGAACCTGGCACTTGTTCGTGCGGGTGCCAGGGCATCGGCATCCTCGGTCGTCCCCAACAACGCTTTTCACCAGGTTCACCATCTCAATGACGGTTTGTATGGCAACGCCCACAGCTGGGTCAGTAACGAACAGGAGACGGGACGGGTCACAATCGATCTGGGTGGCAGAAAACGCGTGCAGCTCGTTGTTTGGGGGCGGGACCGCACGGGTGTATACAAAGATCGTTTGGCGGTTCGCTACAGGATCGAAGTCTCGGACGAAACCACGGAGCGAGGTTGGACGACAGTGAGTTCGTCCGAGACACGCGCGCCGTTCAGCAACGCCGCGACCAGAAGAAGGGTGCGCAAGGGGATCCACGAGAAAGACGTCGTNGCAATGATGACGCCAGCGGAAATCGCTCGCTACCATTCGCTCCGAGCAGAACTGATGCGTTNTGAAGAGAAACTCAAGACACTACCCCCGCTGGCCAGCAGCTACGTTGTGCATGACCAGCCGCCACAAACAACCTTTGTGCTCGACGGTGGCGATGTTCGAGCTCGTGGACGGGAGGTTGGGCCACGCGCCCTCGCTGCGGTAAAGTCATTGGATCCGAATCTGCTTCCGAAAGGCGCCGACTCCGGACCACGTCGGCGTCTACGGCTAGCTGAATGGATGGTTGATCCCAAGAACCCACTGCTGAGTCGTGTCTTTGTTAATCGCGTTTGGCAGTACCACTTTGGGGCGGGCATCGTTACGACGCCGAACGATTTTGGCTTTAACGGTGATCGCCCATCGCATCCCAAGCTGCTGGATTGGCTGGCAGGCGACTTCATGCAGCACAGTTGGAGCATGAAGGAGTTGCACCGCAGGATCGTGCTTTCCGCCGTCTATCGTCAGGGCAGTCACTACAACTCCAAAGCTGCAGCAAGGGACGGCGCCAACCGGCTACTTTGGCGGGTGGCGCCACGCCGACTCGAAGCTGAGACCATTCGCGACACGATCCTTCAAGTCAGTGGCCAGCTGGACGGTGCACTGGGCGGACCAAGTTTCCGCCTCTTCCGTTACATCGATGGCAATGTGCCCGAATACGTACTGCTAGAGGACCCCGGCCGGGAGACCTGGCGACGGGCCGTCTACATGTACAACATTCACACGTTTGGCTCTCCACTCATGCGGGCCTTCGACTGTGCTGATGCGATGCTCCAGGTGCCGCGTCGCGTCCATAGTGTCACGGCGTTGCAGGCTCTTTCATTGATGAACAATCGGTTCGTCTTTGAACAGGCGGAATTGTTCGCCAAGCGTGTGGCGGTCGCGGCAGGCAACCGACCGGAGGAGCAGGCGGTCGAAGCATACCGAATTGCGCTGCTAAGAGAGCCAACCGTCACGGAGCGGCAGGCGGCTTCCGGGTTCGTCCGTGAGCATGGCTTGTTGAGCCTCTGTCGTGTGTTGCTGAATACGAACGAGTTTCTTTATGTGTTCTAGGAACTGCTAACGATGACATCGTACCGTCGCCGCACAAACTGTAGTGGTGCCAGGCGTTTTGTCGATCGCCGCGACTTCTTGCAAACAATGGGTGGCGGGCTCGGTTCGATTGCGCTCGCCGATCTTGCGCGCGCTGATGATGAACGTATGTCGAATTCCGGGTTGCATCATCCGGCCAAGGCGAAACGAGTTCTCTTCCTTTTTATGTCGGCTGGGGTCAGCCAGGTCGATACTTTTGACTACAAGCCCGAGCTTGCAAAACACGCAGGCAAACGGATTACAGGCAAGGGCAACGTTCAGGATCTTCTTTTCCGGGAGGAAGGGAATGTGATGCCGAGCGTGTTCAAGTTCAGGCAGTATGGCCAGTCAGGAAAGTGGGTCTCGGAACTCTTTCCCCATCTCGCCCGGCACGTCGACAAGTTGACCTTCATTCACTCGATGGTGGCTGATGCCAATAACCACGCACCAGCGCAGTGGCAGATGTCAACGGGCTTTGTTCGCAGTGGCAATCCAGCAGTCGGTGCCTGGATCACTTATGCCCTGGGCTCGGAAACGAGTAATTTACCTGCGTTCGTCGTTATGAAGGAGACGGACACGCCAGCGGGACAGGCGGCTGCCTGGGGCCCTGGATTTCTTCCGAGCACATTCCAAGGAACGGTTTTTCAAAGCGACGGTGATCCGATTCTCGACCTCAGCCCGCCCGCTACCTACGACCGTGCGAGCCAGAGGGCCAGCTTCAAATTCTTGCGCAAGCTTAATGAAGCACACTTACGGCAGCGGCCCGAGGACGGTGAGTTGGCTGCACGGGTGGCAGCCTACGAGTTAGCCGCTCGCATGCAATTAGCCGCACCTGAAGTGACCGACCTCGGGCGTGAAACTGAATCCACACACCGGCTTTACGGCCTTGACCGCGCTGACAAGCGGCAGGCGAAATTCAGTCGTATGTGTCTGCTCGGCCGCCGGTTGATCGAGCGTGGTGTCCGTTTTGTGACGCTTTATTGTGGTGGTTCTACCAGCACACTCAATAGCTGGGACGGACATCGAGGGCTCGCCAAGAATCACCGGCACATGGCACCGATTTGTGACCAGCCAGTCTCCGCACTACTGACTGATCTTGAATCGCGTGGTTTACTTGACGACACCCTGGTCGTCTGGACCACCGAGTTTGGACGCACGCCCACCAGCGAGGGTGAGTCCGATGGGCGGGATCATAATATTGCCGGTTTTACGATCTGGATGGCGGGCGGCGGCATGCGACCAGGTGCCTCTTATGGCGCTACAGACGAACTCGGATTCAAGGCAGTTGACAACCCCGTGCGCATTGCGGATTTGCACGCGACGGTCCTCCACGCTCTCGGGATCGATTCCGAAAGCCTGACATATTATTACAATGGACTTGATCGTAAACTCACTGGAGCAGACGGCGGCCGAGTGATCAGGGGGATTATGTAGTTGGGCTAATCCGCCGTGACACGCAGGACGTAGCTCCATCAGGCCAGTAGACTCGGCTGGTGCTACTTGAGCCCAGGCCACCGGACGGTTTAGGTGCAAGGCCTGTGCGATGCATATCCAGAGGTTACCATTTTATGATCTCGTGAAGTGACATGTTGCCGGATACGGGAGCAACACCAGTGACAGGAAGTGTCTGTGTATGGAGCAAGTAGAGTCTATCGTCCTCGGTTAAACTCTGAAGAATGAAGCGGAACTCAACATGGAGAGCTGATAGACTACTGCCGTGGACTTGTTTCAGGCCTTGCCCGCAAGAGAGTTGCCGAGCGTGCTGCATTTTCTACTGCGTGATGACATCAACTCTTGTGTGGCCCTTGCTCTGGCCACCATGATTGTGCCAGCGTGTTTGGCCTCAGAAGTCTCTCCCGCTGCGCCGGTTACCACGGATTGGCACGCCGCGTACACCGCGTGGGAAAAGGAACGCGGGGAGGATTTCGTTGACAGCCATTGTGGGGGTGAGGTGGCTTGGGGCGAGTCCTACGTGTTACGCATGTACGTGAATCTTTACGCGACATTCGGCGAGCGGAAGTGGCTCGACAAGATGGTTTCGCATGTGGATCGCTTGTTGGCCAATCTCAGCGACAGGCCGCAGAGTCCGTTGCATACGAATGTTGCCCCGCAGTACGTTGACGGCTATCTGGGCTGGGGGCAAAGTCGCTATACGCAGTACAAGCCAGACTATACCGAGTGGTTGTGTGACGATGGATTGACCATCAGCCCCATCCTGCGATTTGTTGAAATCGTCTGGAACGACGAGCGGTTGCACGACAGCTATCGACACAAGGCCGATCACTACATCGCCTTTCTCGAGAAATTTATCATCGCAAAATGGTATCGGAACTGGGATGCAGACCCTGGTTGGAACAAGGCAGACAACCGCCGTTTTCGCCAAGATGGCGGTTATCATGTTTACGAATGGTCCGGCTGGAAGAACCAACCGCTGAATATGTACCTCGCGTTCACTGACGGCCTGGTGACCCTGTGGCGGCTCTCGTCGGCGCCCGATTACAAGCCGCAGTATCCCGAGCTCCCAGGGTTCTATAAGACTGAATCGTCTCGCATGTTGAAGTTCTTTCACGATCAGCTGCGCCTGGACAAGCAGCGTGGCCTGAGCGTATGGAAGTACGGCCCAAACACGCATTGGCCCGACCTGGTCGAAGATGTAGGGCACGGCTTTATTGATATTCAAGCTGCGCTGCAAGGTGTACGGCAGAAAACGTATTTCGCAGAGGTCGATTTGCGGCGTATGGCTCAGACTTTTGTCCAGAACGTATGGAATGGCGACTTGCGGGAACCAAAGTTCCGATACTATCTCGACGGTAAACCCAGTCAGTACGACGCGACGCGAGGTTATTGGGGATTTGGTTTTTTGTACCTGGCCGGCTACGACTACCAGATTTGGGAATCAATGGCCAGTTACTTTGACAAGCACGTTGATCTGATTATGCAGCAGCCCTACATCGCTGTTACCGCGGCGATGCTGGCGATTGCCACCGAACAACACGACCGCTGGGCCCCAGCCGCTCCTTGCCAACTCGCAGCCAAACACCACGGAAATGACATCCTGCTGACCTGGCAGCGTCCAGCAACCGACGCAGATGGAACTCCGTTAACGGGGGTGGGCGGCTACTTCGTGTACCAGGTGGACAACGAGGATGCAAAGCCACGTCTGTTAAATGATGAGGCGATCACGGTGAGTCAGTACCTTGTCAAAGATATTGCTGGGAAGCCGATCCGGTATCACGTCACCGCAGTGGACCACCGCCGCCAAGGGAACGAAGGTCCCGCATCAAAAGTTGTCATCGAATACCAGCGTGCTGTCGATCATGGTGAAAGATAAGTTGCGAGCCATATTCCCAGTGGCGTCGACTGGCGGCAGCCGTTCCCTGTACGGTCTCTGCCCGAGCCGTATCCAGGTGGCACCACTGATGGGATAGAATGTGGTCGCGTCCTCGCGGCGGCACCCGCTGCCGGGTTGACAGTCAAGTGCGGGTTTCCTGGGACGTTCGTTGTTACTTGGGACTATCCGCACGCTGCCCAGCCATGGACGCACCACGAGTTTCACTTTGCAGAGGTACTGTTGTTTTTGTCAGACGCGACCGTGCCTGCTGCCGAGTTGGCAATGAAATCGTCCGTAAACCGAATCCTCCAGTCTTGATTTCAGCGGTTGCGTTGTCGTTGGATAGCAGGCTCTAAATCAACTGGACGTGGTGGAAAGTCTGGCGCCACGCTGGAAAGCACGTGTACCGCTTCAGTTTTGGGACCTTTATCGAATACAGTGCCACACCGAAACTCCCTGGAAGCAGCGCACGTTGGGCAGGAATATTTGAGACGGTTCATTGGCCTTTGTCGCTTCGTTGTCACCAGCCGGCTGCTGTCGTGTACGTATCCGTAAGCAGCTATAATCAGGTTAGGTCAAACGCAGAGCCGGCTTTGTGGTAATTGTGGTCGACTCGTTACGGCTGGTTGTCAGCTCTTTTGTGGTGACGCCGTCACAGTAGCCAACAGGGGTCCCGTCAGATGTTTCGAGTATTGCTGATTAGCTGCGTCGTGTTTTCTGCCACCGCAGTTTCAGCCCGACCGCCGTACCGGCAGGCACTCAAAAGGGTTTATGGCAACCGGCTGCCACGCACCATGCAGACCTGCTCCACCTGCCATCTGACGCGACAACAGAGCGACGAACCAGCCGAATTTGATGAGACGGCGCCACCGCACAACGCATTTGGACTTCGCTTGATTGAGTTAGCTGAGGAACGTGATACACCGGGGTCGGCGGTAGATATTGCAGTTCGGCTAGAGCAGGCGGGGCCCGAAGATGCCGATGGAGATTCCATCTCCAATGATGTCGAGATCCTGTCCGGACACGCGCCCGGTGATGCGACCGACCGACCGAGCGCCGCGGTGGTGGAATCTGTAATGGGACATGTTGCACAGTTGACGCGAATGCGAACAGGATATCGCTGGTCACCCTTTACAGCGGTCCAACAACCTCAGCTAACTGTTTCCCCGGAGGACCAGTGGAGTCTCACCCCGATCGACCTCTTCATCACGCAAGAACACCTGAGCCGTCAACTAGCCCCCAGACCTGTAGCGACGCGTCCCATTCTCCTGCGACGTGTCTCGCTGGATCTGCTGGGCTTGCCACCGAGTCCCGCCTCGCTCCACCGGTTTCTTGACGATCCGGCCCCTGATGCCTACGAGCGAGTGGTTGATCGTTTTCTGGCGAGCCCTCAGTATGGCGAACGGTGGGGTCGACACTGGATGGACGTCTGGCGTTACAGCGATTGGGCCGGCTGGACGGGTGGTAAGCAAATTCGCGACAGCCAGCCGCACATCTGGCGTTGGCGAGATTGGATCGTTGAATCGCTTAACGCAGACAAGCCGTACGATCGCATGCTGACGGAGATGCTGGCCGCAGACGAACTGTGGCCGACTGATCCTGATACGTTGCGGGCGACCGGATTCCTGGCGCGGAACTACAAGAAGCTCAGTCGAGAAGTCTGGATGCAAGATACGGTGCAACACACCCTCCAGGCATTTACGGGCTTAACTGTGGGATGTGCGCGCTGCCACGATCACATGTACGATCCGATTTCGCAGGAGGAGTACTACCGGTTACGAGCGATATTCGAGCCGCATAACGTGCGGCTTGAGCGGGTGCCTGGTCAAGCCGATACGGCCCTCGATGGAATCGCTCGTGTGTTTGATGCCGAACTCACCGCGACTACCTATTTGTTTCGTAAGGGGGATGATCGAGATCCCGACAAGGAACATGTCATTACGCCTGGCGTTCTGGAGATCCTGGGTGACATTCCTTACGAGGTCCAACCAGTCGCACTCCCCCCGGCCGCCTATTACCCGGCATTACGACCGCACGTACAGCAGCAGTTGTTGGACGCGGTACGTCAAAAGATCGCGCAGGCAAAGAAAGCCGCAGACACGATGCCGGAAGCCCTGGCCGCTTTACAGGCTGAGTTGCATTCGGTCGAGACACGCATTGTTGCTGATGCCGCCCGCTACACGGGTCCGAGAACACCTCAGGTTGTGAAGTTGGCTACGTTGGCCGCAAAGGCCGAACGTGAAGCGGCATTTGCCAGCGCGGTTGCTGCGGTTGCAGTCGCAACCGCCAAACGTGATGTCGCCCGCGCGGCGCTGAAGAGCGGAGACGCGAAGCAGAAAAAAACGCTTGCCGATGCAGAACAGGTGCTTAAGCAGACGCTCGCGAAACGCGAAGTGGCTGCCACTGCGCTCAGTGAAAGTAAAGCCAGTTATACCCCACTCACTCCGGTTTATCCGGAACGATCTTCGGGGCGTCGCTCTGCCTTGGCGCGGTGGCTTACGCACCCGGACCATCCGTTGACAGCGCGCGTTGCGGTGAACCAGATATGGATGCGACACTTCGGTCAGCCATTAGTACCGACGGTGCTTGATTTTGGTCAAAATGGCGAGCCTCCCACGCACCCGGCGTTGCTGGATTGGTTGGCCGCGGAGTGGCTGCGCCCACGTAACGCGTCGCCCTCAAGCCCAGGCGTGTGGGCGATGAAACGTCTGCATCGGTTGATCGTCACTTCGCAGACCTACCGCATGGCGTCGACACCCGATACGGATAACCTGCGTGTGGATCCGGACAATCGTTGGTTGTGGCGCGTCGCGTCGCGACGCATGGAAGCCGAAGTGGTAAGGGATGGCATTCTGTTCGTGTCGGGTAACCTTGACCTGAGGCAGGGTGGTCCGGATATCGACCATGCACTTGGGTTTTCGGTTCGTCGGCGTAGTCTCTATTTCCGACACGCGCAAGAAAAACAAATGGAATTCTTGAAGATGTTTGATTGCGCGGCGGTGAGTGAATGTTATCAACGCAAAGAGAGCATTGTCCCCCAACAGGCGCTGGCCTTAGTCAACAGTGAGATCACTTTCCGGCAAGCCAGGAAGATCGCCAGGCGACTGCACACACCGGCAGGAAGCGACCAGGTGCGTTTTGCAACGGCGGCGTTCGAACAGGTCCTTTCGCGGCCACCGACTTCCGATGAGATCTTGGTTTCGGTCGGATTTCTTACCCAGCAACGCGACCTTCTGGCTGCGACTGGCAGTAAGCTGGCGGCAACTGGAGGAGCTCTTTCTGATCTTAGCAAGCCATCAGGTGATCCGTCGCTGCGCTCGCGTGAGAACTTTGTGCACGTGCTATTGAACCACAATGATTTTGTGACCATCCGATAACAGCAAATATTCAACATGATTGTCAAAAGCCCAACGGTTCGTAGGACTCAGCCCGTCCAACCTTCGCGACGCACATTTCTTGCCGATACAGGGTTGGGGGTCACGGGGCTCGCATGTGGTGCCATGTTATTTGGCGACGGTGTGAGGCGGCTTCCGGCAGAGGAGTCTTTGGGAAGTGGACCGCAATCGGGTCCCCATCTGGTGCAGCGGGCCAAGAGCGTCATCTGGATTTTCCTCTGTGGCGGAGTGAGTCATCTCGAGAGTTTTGACATCAAGACGGAACTGAATAAATACGGAGGGAAGTCGATCGATGACACACCTTATAAAGAGCTTCACAACGAGGAACGGATCAATCGGAAGCTGGTTGGTTTGAATCCTGGTCATTACCAACGCAAACTGTTGATGCCATTGCAGACGGGTTATCAACGGTACGGTGAATGCGGTTTGGCGGTTGGAGATTGGTTCAAACATATCGGTGAATGCGCTGACGACCTGGCAGTTGTCCGATCGCTTTGGACCTGCCATAACGACCATGGCACCCAATTAACCTGGCATACGGGACGGCATCCGCGGGAAGGGTCGTTTCCAACCGTCGGGTCCTGGGCGACATATGGTCTTGGGTCAATGAACCAGAACCTGCCCGATTATGTCGTCCTGGGGGTACCGACGGGTGATTGTTGCGGTGGCGAGTGGACGTATGGTGCGGACTACCTGGGACCACAGTATGCGGGGGTACGTCTCAACGTCGCTGAGGGGCGGTCTCTTCCCTTTGTTACGCCACCCGCGGGCCAGATTCTTCCCGAGGAACAACGCGGCGAATTCAGCTTGCTGGGGAAACTGAACGCCTTGTCGGGAATTGACTATCCGGATGATCAGGAGTTGCGTGCCAGAATCCGTTCGTATGAACTCGCTTTCGGGATGCAGACCGCGGTCCCGGAAGTCGTTGGTCTCGATAACGAAACCGCAGAAACTAAGCGCCTTTACGGTTTTGACCAGGCTGCGACGCAGCCCTTTGCGCGTCTCTGTCTGTCGGCGCGCCGGCTGGTGGAGCGGGGGGTCCGTTTTGTCCAGCTTTTTCACGGAGGTGGCGGGGGAGGAGCCTGGGACGCGCACGGTGGGATCCGTAGCAACCATACAAAGTTGGCTGGCCAAGTCGACAAACCGATCGCGGGCCTGCTGAAAGATCTTAAGCGCAGAGGTTTGTTGCAAGACACGCTTGTGGTTTGGGGTACTGAATTCGGGCGCACGCCCGCGGCGCAAGGAACTGGCCGCGACCACCATCCGCAGGGATTCTGCGCCTGGTTGGCTGGCGGTGGTATTAAGGGTGGTGTGACCCACGGCACGACCGATGAGCTGGGTTTTTTTGCGGCGGAACACCCGCACTACATCACCGACATTCATGCGACGGTATTACATCAGCTTGGCTTGGATCCCTTGGCAATTGAAGTTCCCGGACGCCGTCGGCTGGAAATTGATATCGGTCGTCCGATCCACGAAATCATTGCCTGAGCCAACCTCTTGCTGCTGGCTTTCGCAGACTAAATTGCTTGAATCCCAGGTTGCCTTGGCAGGCATCTGCCCCTGTTCCGTAGCTGCTGTTTTTCCCGGTATATTCTCTAGCAACCGAGTCCCGCCTGGGCTATTTGCAGGTTCGGTCGTGTTGGGCGCCCGTTGCTAGCACGTGATGTCACGGAAATGGTCGCAACGCGCGGGTATTGGTGTGCACAACCCAGATGTTTCTGTTCTGATGATTTGTCTGGAATTTGACCAGTCTCCATGGCGACAGGTTAATTCTTTTGGGGTGCGTACGTGGTTGGAGAAGCGATGATGAATCAGTCCTTTGAGTGTTTTGACCACGAGCGTTCCGTGCAGCAAATTGCCGGATCACTGTCATGTGCCATTCGCCAGGTTGATGCTGCTGTTAGCTTATTGGAAACCGGCAACACGATTCCCTTTATCGCGCGTTATCGAAAAGAGGTAACCGGTGGCCTCGACGAAATTGCACTGCGCAAGATCGAGGATGCATTTGGCAAAGCTCGCGAGTTGGCCCAGCGCAAGACTACGATCCTAAAGACGATCGATGAGCAGGGATTGTTGACTGCCGTACTACACGAACAAATAAGATCGTGTACCGACAAGCACGTTCTGGAAAATGTGTATTCGCCCTTCAAGCCCAAGCGACGTACCCGGGCTGCGATCGCTCGTGAACGCGGTTTACAGCCACTGGCCGATATCCTGTTGCAGCAGAAAGTGCTGAATCGATCCAGGAGTGATGTGCTCAGTCCTTTTGTGTCACCGGGAAATGGAGTTCCTGATAAAGAGGCTGCGCTCCAAGGTGCTTGTGATATTGTGGCTGAGCATTGGTCAGAAGACGCAGAGACACGTCGGTGGCTTGCCGGTCAGGCAGCGGGGTTCGGGCAGATGGCCGCAAAGGTAAAACGCGGCAAGATAGATTCAGGCCGCAAGTTTGAGATGTATTTTGATCATCAGGAGGCAGTCAAGCGTGTGCCGTCGCATCGTTTTCTGGCAATGAAACGTGGCGAAGCGGAAGGTGTGTTACGGATTGGGCTCAAGTTGGATGACGCGTTCGTGTTGCGCAAACTGACACCACAATTGGCCCACAATCGACGATTTGAATTTCACCGTGACTTGAGCGCGACGGTCAAGGATTGTTACGAGCGGTTGTTGTTGCCCGCCGTTGAATCTTCCGTGCTTCAAGGCTTGAAAGAAAAGTCGGACGAAGAGGCGATCCGCGTGTTTGCCAAGAACATGCGTGAATTGCTGCTCGCGCCGCCGGCGGGTCCGCAAGTGACGATTGGGATAGACCCAGGATTTCGGACAGGATGTAAAGTAGTCGTCGTTGATGGTACAGGGAGATTTATCGATAGTGCAACGATTTATCCGACGCCACCGCGAAATGATCTCGAACACGCAGGGAAAACGCTGAGCGACATGGTGAGCCGCTTTGATGCCAGGTTGATTGCGATCGGGAATGGCACGGCATCACGTGAGACAGATGCGTTTGTAACAGAAGTGATTCGGTCCAGGGCTTTGGATGTGACAAAGGTTGTCGTCAGCGAATCAGGGGCGTCGATTTACTCGGCCAGTCCGCTGGCGGCGAGCGAGTACCCCGATCTCGACGTCACCGTTCGAGGTGCGATTAGTATCGCGCATCGTCTCCAGGACCCGCTGGCAGAATTAGTGAAGATCGACCCTAAATACATCGGTGTTGGACAGTATCAACACGATGTGAACCAGACCCTCTTAAAAAAAACGCTGGAAAGAGAAGTGGAATCGTGTGTCAATTCGGTTGGTGTTGACGTCAATATGGCGAGCTCTGCTTTGTTGTCTTGCGTGGCAGGAATCGGTCCCAAATTGGCGCAGCGAATTGTCGACTACCGAGATGCAAACGGTCGATTCGAGACGCGTCGGCAACTTTGCAGTATTCCGAAACTAGGCCGCAAGGCCTTCGAACAAGCCGCCGGATTTTTGCGAATTCGTGACGGCGATCAACCATTGGATAATTCTTCCGTCCACCCGGAGAGCTATTACGTTGTCAAGCAGATGGCGGCGCACATGGAGCTTGAACCTCAGCGGTTGATTGGGGATCCAACGGTGGTTGCCAGGTTAAATGCGGCTGACTTTGTTGACGACCAGTTTGGTCTGCCAACCATTGAGGATATCTTGTCGGAACTTGCCAAACCAGGTCGAGATCCTCGCAATGAATTCCGGGTGGCGAAATTTGTCGAAGGTGTGGACGAACTGACGGACCTGCGGGAAGGCATGGTGTTGGAAGGGGTGATCACCAACGTCACGAAATTCGGGGCATTTATTGATCTTGGGGTTCACCAGGACGGATTGATTCACATCTCACAACTGGCTGACCAATACGTACAAGACCCGGGCGACGTGGTTACGGTAGGAGATATCGTGCGGGTTAAGGTGCTCGAAGTCGATTTGCAGCGCCGGCGGATTGCCGTGTCGCGGAAAATGGCGATGGGTGCCTGACGGCGGATCGGCTCAGATGTGATGGCGTAACAAGCGTAAGAAAAAGTGATATCGGTGGGAGTACTATGGAACGAGTTGCGTTGTTTGTCGATGTGCAGAACGTCTTCTATACAGTCCGGGAGAGCCATGGATGCCATTTCGACTACCGTGTGTTTTGGGAGCGTGTTACACAGGGAAGAAAAGTCGTCCGCGCCATTGCCTACGCGATAGATCGCAGGGATCCCCAGCAGATTCGTTTCCAGCAAATTCTGGAATCCATCGGATTTGAGATCAAACTCAAGCCTTTTATTCAAAGACGAGACGGATCCGCCAAGGGAGATTGGGACGTGGGCATCACGCTCGATATGATCGATCTGGCCGCGGAAGTGGATGTGGCGGTGCTGGCATCCGGTGATGGTGATTTTGATCTTGTCGCCAGGAGGCTTCGTGACGTCCACGATGTGGAGGTGGAAGTATACGGAGCCAGGAAGCTGACTGCGGGATCTTTGGTACGAGCTGCCACACGGTTTGTTCCCATCGAGGGAGACCTGTTGCTGACAAAATGACTTGTATGTTGGGGCAATTGTTTTTTCGCACTGTCCTGACCAGATTAGCCGGATCGCTATCCAATGAACGATCCGGTACTTTTTGCCCGGTTGAAGGGCTCCAGCTGGACTGGCCTGAAAAAAAAGTGCTCCGGCAGAGACTAGAAAGCCAGCCCAGAATATTCCACTATGGTGTAGTACCGATCGCATTGTATGATCGAGAGGTGATGGTGACCGGTTCTGTATGGCACGCGGTCCACTTAGCCCCTCCCTGGAGACCGGGTTGATTCCTATGGCACTGAATTCTCTGACGATTTGGCAGTTGACATTGGCATTGGCAATCTTTGGTGGCCAGGTTGCGTTTGCAGCCGACCCGGAGATTGACTTCAGCCGTGATATTCTGCCGCTGCTTTCGAATAACTGTTTTAAATGTCATGGTCCCGATGAAACCAATCGAGCGAGTGAGTTACGGTTGGATCAGCAACCCAGTTCGCTGGCGCGACTCGATTCAGGCCATACGGCTGTCGTGCCGGGCGATAGCGCCAACAGCGAATTGTTCCGCCGTATTTCGTCGGCCGATCCTGACGTAAAGATGCCGCCAGTCGATTCGATGAAGACGCTAACTGACAAGCAGGTCCGTTTGATTCAAAAGTGGATCGACAGCGGAGCAAAGTGGTCAGGGCACTGGTCATTTCGCGTGCCAACCCGTGGCAAGGTGCCCGCACCGGTTGGCGAATGGAAAGCAAACAATGCGATCGACCGCTTCATTCATGCATCTTTGGCGCAGCACAATCTTGTACCCGAGCCGAGCGCGTCGAAAGAGTCCCTGATCCGGCGCGTCACTCTCGACTTGATTGGTTTACCGCCGACAGTGCAAGAGATTGATGACTTTTTGAATGACAATTCGGAGCAGGCCTATGAACGCGTCGTCGACCGGTTGCTGAAGTCGGACCGGTATGGGGAACACATGGCACGCTTCTGGCTGGATGCTGCACGTTATGGTGATACGCACGGATTGCATCTGGACAATGAACGTTCGATCTGGCCTTACCGAGATTGGGTGATTGGGGCGTTCAACCGCAATCAACCTTTTGATGAGTTCACCATGGAACAACTGGCTGGCGACCTGCTGCCCAAGCCATCCTTGGAACAAAGAGTCGCGACAGGGTTTAACCGCTGTAATGTAACGACCAGTGAAGGCGGTTCCATCGATGACGAGTATTACGTGCGTTATGCCGTCGACCGAGTGGAAACGACCGCGACGGTTTGGCTCGGGCTGACTGCGGGATGCGCTGCCTGTCACGACCACAAATTTGATCCGTTGAGTCAACGCGAGTTCTACCAGTTGTTCTCTTACTTTTTTAGTTTGACCGAGCGAGCTATGGATGGGAACGCTCTGTTGCCTCCGCCTACGGTGAAAGTGCCCGCCGCTGCCCAAGTGGCGGAGAAAACCAGGTTGACCGCTGAAATGGGTGCTGCCAATCAAACGGTGACGCAGATTCTCGAGAATGCCGAATACAAGGATGCGTTCAAGGGGAATGAGTACCCGGCTTTCCAGAAGATCGATAACGTCTGGTTCGATGATGCACTTCCAGAGGGTGCGAATCGTAACAACACGGCCTGGGAGTTTGTTGTCGCTCCTGATCACCCGGTTTTCAGTGGGAAAAATTCGACGACGCGTACGGGAGAGGGCATCACGCAGCACTTTTTCACCGGGGCCAAGGAACCCTTTGCCATCGGCAAAGGAGATGTACTCTTTGCCTATGTCTATCTTGACGCTGAAAATCCCCCGGAGGCGGTGCAATTGCAGTTTAATGATGGTAGTTGGGAACACCGAGCGACCTGGGGAGCCGACAAATGTTTTGGAGCGGGACGCGATTATGAAGGCAATCGTCGCAAGGGTGACTTGCCGGAGAAGGGGAAGTGGGTTCGCCTGGAAGTCGCTGCTGCTGAAGTGGGATTGAAACCAGGGGCCAAACTCAATGGGTGGGCATTTACTCAATTTGGTGGAACGGTTCACTGGGATAAAGCGGGTAGCGTAGGAGCCGTCCAGCTTTCACCAGAACAACAGGAATCGTTGGCGATTTGGGAACATTATCAGAGGACGGTTGGTGGTGCATTGCCAGACAATGTCAAGAAGATTGTCGGTGTGAAGAGCGACCAACGTGACGAAACGCAGCACAAACAACTGCTGCGTTACTATCTCGAAAATGTAAATCCGCAAATTGTCGCGAAGCTGGCCGGCCCAAAGCAGAAAGCCGCGGAACTCAAGAAACAACTGGATGACTTGGAGAAAGCGATTCCCGCAACGCTTGTGATGGAAGATCGCAAGGAAGCGAGGCAGGCTCACATCCTGGAACGTGGTGAATACACACTTGCCAGAGAACCTGTCGAATCTTCTGTGCCCGAGTGGATCGCTCCAGCGGTCGAGGGGGCTCCGAAGAATCGCCTCGGCCTCGCGCAATGGCTCGTTCAACCGAATCACCCGCTGACGTCGCGTGTGACGGTGAACCGTTACTGGCAGCAGTTTTTTGGGATAGGTCTGGTCCGTACTTCCGAGGACTTTGGTGTGCAGGGTGAGCAACCGTCGCATCCAGCGTTACTCGACTGGCTGGCGGTCGATTTCGTTGAATCAGGCTGGGACATCAAACGTTTTCTTAAACAGATCGTGATGTCATCGACGTATCAACAATCGTCGCGAGTCACACGCGACAAGCTCACGGTGGATCCAGAGAATCGACTGCTCGCGCGTGGCCCAAGATTCCGTTTGGATGCCGAGGTCATTCGTGATCAGGCACTCGCTGTCAGTGGTTTGCTGATCAAAAAAATCGGTGGCAAGAGCGTGAAACCGTACCAGCCAGCTGGGCTATGGAAACCCGTAGGATTTGGTGGCAGCAATACCGCAGTATTTGTGCAAGACAAAGGTGACAAGCTCTATCGCCGTAGTATGTACACCTTCTGGAAGCGTACAGTACCTCCGCCGTCGATGGCGACTTTTGACGCGCCCGACCGCGAAACATGCCAGGTGCGCCGGGCACGCACCAACACTCCCTTGCAAGCGCTGGTGCTAATGAATGACGTTCAATTTGTCGAGGCGGCACGCAAGTTTGCGGAACGCGTCATGAAGGAAGGGGGCACGAGTGTTCCGGATCAAGTCAGGTTTGCTTTCCGGTCTGTCCTCACTCGACGTCCAAATGAATTTGAAATGCAGTCGTTGACCAGCACGTTGAATGAGTACGAGCGAGAGTTTTCCCAGGCCCCAGAAGCAGTCACAAAGCTGCTGTCCTCTGGTGAATCTCCCCGTGATGACCAGCTCGACAGCAGCCAATTAGCTGCCTGGACGATGGTCACTCACTTGCTCTTGAATTTGAGCGAAACGGTTACAAAGGAATAAAGGTAGTCACGCAATGAATCCATGTCGTGAAGCAGCGCTCGTGGAAACACGCCGTCATTTTTTTTCTCGCACTGCCACCGGTATCGGTACCGCGGCCTTGGCGTCACTCGTCAAGCCGGAGCTGTTCGCCGCGAATTCGCAGGAGCAGGGGAGGATTGGTGGTATTCCAGGGGTGCCGCACTTTGCCCCCAAAGCCAAGCGTGTGATCTATCTATTCATGTCGGGTGCGCCATCCCAGTTAGACATGTGGGATTACAAGCCCAAGATGCATGACTGGTTTGACAAGGATCTGCCCGATTCGGTTCGCAATGGCCAACGCATCACAACGATGACTTCGGGACAGGCACGATTTCCGATCGCGCCTTCCACTTTCAAGTTCAAGCAACACGGCTCGAATGGTGCCTGGGTTAGTGAGATTCTTCCCTATACTGCCAGGATGGTTGACGAGTTGGCCGTCATCAAAACGATCAACACGGAAGCGATCAACCATGATCCCGCGATCACCTACATTCAAACTGGCAGCCAATTGCCAGGTCGACCAAGCACCGGCGCATGGATGTCTTATGGTCTTGGCACTATGAATCAGAACTTGCCGGCCTTCGTTGTCCTGCATTCGACGGTGGGAGGTAGTTTCGGGGGGCAAGCTCTGTATTCAAGGTTATGGGGAGCCGGATTCTTGTCGACGCGCTACCAGGGTGTCAGTTTGCGATCGACCGGCGATCCTGTGTTGTATCTATCAAATCCGGAAGGAATGTCTGAAAAGATGCGGCGCCGTATGCTGGATCAGTTAAGTCGTTTGAACAATGATCGTTACAATGCGGTTGGCGATCCGGAGATTCAATCACGTATAGCGCAGTACGAGATGGCATATCGTATGCAAACATCGGTTCCTGAGCTGACTGATATTTCCAACGAGTCCCAGGCGACGCTCGATCTTTATGGTGAGGAAGTCAAGAAGCCCGGCACATTCGCAGCGAATTGTCTGTTGGCGCGACGTCTGGCGGAACGTGGTGTGCGTTTTACCCAGGTGTTCATCCGCCAGTGGGACCAACACGGAAATCTACCGAAAGACATTCGCCGTCAATGTGGTATTATCGACCAGCCGTGTTATGCGTTGATTCAGGACCTCAAGCAACGTGGCCTTTTGGATGATACGCTCGTTATTTGGGGTGGTGAGTTTGGCAGGACAATCTATTGCCAGGGCGGGTTGACGAAAACCAACTATGGACGTGATCATCACCCTCGTTGCTATACCAAATGGATGGCTGGTGCCGGCATCAAAGGTGGTGTCGTTTACGGAGAAACGGATGATTTCAGTTACAACGTGACTGAGAATCCCGTCCACATCCACGATTTAAATGCGACGATTTTGCATCAGCTCGGTGTTAACCACGAACAGTTGACTTTCCGGCACCAGGGACGCGATTTCCGGCTGACGGATGTGCATGGAAACGTGGTTCACGACATTCTGGCCTGAGGTTTTCCTCCTTGCGAGGCCGGCGCCAGTCAGTCCGGCAAGAGACGGGATTGCCATGAGCCAGAAGGAGGTGCGCGATCCATCCGAGTCGCCACGCCTCGTGTGTTCATTGAGCTCGAAATAATGGGCTTCCGGAACGTGACGCATTCAATAGAGACGGGCCGTTCGGGCATCTCATTCTCTGATCATGCAAGATGCGGCCGGCTGCGCGGTTTGTTTGCCGAGCGTTTGAGGTTCTGGTTTCGCTTACGCTGATTGCAGCGTGTATTGTCCATGCTGGTAGCAGGCACGGCCTGCTGTTACCAGGAATTCAAGATGCGCTTGTGCTTCGGCGCAGCCGAGAATCACGTGGTAGTCGTGCAGCTCACCAAACAGGCATATCGCCATTTCGTAAACTGAAAGCCTGCCTTGTTGAAGACAGGCCTCAGTTTGTTTCAGTCGATCCTGATGGTGTTGGATCAGTTCCTGGCAGCGTTCGGCGAGATGATTGAAAGGGACGCCGTGGCCTGGGAATACCTGGTCAATGTCCGGAGCGAGTGCCAGTGTGTGGTCAAGAGACTCCAGAAATCGGCCAAGTAGCCCCCGCTGACGCAGATCACCGCCACCAACATTCGGAGTGATTGTCGGGAGTACGTGGTCTCCTGAAAATAGTTGACGACCGAATTTGAGACAGATCGAGCCATTTGTGTGTCCAGGTGTGTGTAGAACTTCAAGTTCACCACAATTAGTGTTGATCTTTTGGCCGTGTACCAGGCCGCGGGGCGTCGCGGATTGGATCGCCCAGGTCCGGCCCACCAGATTTGCAGGTTGCGGTCTCGCCTCTTCGGGCACGTTCCATTCGGCCAGACGTTCAGTGACCAGTTCCTGAAAACGCACTCCTTCGGGATCGACATCAGCAATAGCCTGCATTTCACTCTCGTGAATCAGGAGTTCAGCGTTTGATGCCTGTTGGATTCGCCAGGCGTTACCGATGTGATCGATGTGCTTGTGTGTGAGAATCACACGGCCGATGTCGCGGATCGAAAGGCCGTGTTTGTCGAGTTGGCTGACCAAGGCGTTAAAGGAACGATCCGTTGCGGTACCGGTATCAATCAAGGTGACCGGTTCACAATCAATCACATAGACCTGGTTGCGTCCCTCCGAAAACGGATTGGGGATGCGCAGGGGAATAATCGACGGTTCGGTCATCGGGTACTCGTTCTGGAAAGTCGGTGGTATCAAACCGCAGTTTATGCCTGCCTGGAATGGTTGTCGTTCGCCATGCGCGGTTCTACCTTTGAGGCGACCGAGCGGATTGCCCCAGGAGGTGCCTACTACACGTCCAAGGGGCTACAGGTGTTCTCGTCCACTCAACGAAGCGATGGTTGAGATGAGTTGTTGTAGCTGATCAATTCCGGAGAGCAGGGATATTATTGCTGCGCGCCGTCGACACTTGATCGGTATTCCTGAAACGCGGCGAACATTTTCTCGAATTGTACGTTGTCGACGTCCCCAGTTCTTTCGCCAGTCCACGACCAGGCGTCCACTTCTGTCCCTTTGTGATCGACTCGTGAGTGTCCTTTTACCGATGTCAGCGCCGAGTCAAAGCCAATCTGGTGGTCCATTGTGTGGCCCGGTGGTAACACGGGCTTGACGGGGTGGATGGTAAGGATTCGTGCCTGAGGATTCCACTCGCAGTGTCTTGTCAGCGTTTGGCCATTAATCTGCACGCGATCCACAAAGACACCGAGATCTCTGTTGAATGTTCTGGTCATGTGATAGGGAACGATTTCGGTACTCGACGTTTTTTGCCCGACGACTTCAATCGTGTGCCCGTGTTCGCTCCAACGGCCGACCGAGAAGCCGGCTTTTGTTGTTGGTACGGCACCTGACGGTCCTCCGCGGAAGTCAAAGTGCCATTGTCCCAGTCTTAGTTTCAGGACGGTCAGGATCTGTTTCTCAGACAGACTGCGGCGCGTTTCACACCCTGCCACTCCCATGAGCAGTAAACAACCGAGCAGCAGTTTCATACTGGTTCTTTCTTGTGGCGTAGCCAGGTGACACTAATATATAGCCCTGAGACCGCAGTGGGAGTGTGTTGAGTGGGGTAAGGTTGCCGCGGGCCAGAGATTGGACACCGCGGCTGCCGGCATTTGCGGTTGCGGTCTGCATGCGCTGCAGTAGACTTGGTATCAGCTACGACGTGCTCCGCAGAAGGACGTTGTAGTTAGAGCCGGTGCGGGTGTTCATGCCCCTCGCCGGCTTGTTTTTTTGCCGGCGTGATCAGCGTACATGGCCAACATTCGGGACCGTTATTCCGCTAGCTCTGATTTACTGATGTTCCACGTTTACCCGAGCCGCTTGGAGTGTGTCCGTGGGATTTAAGACAACCGGTCCTGGCATGTGTGGTGGTGCCGTGACCGCAAAAAGGAGTTGAGAATGCGAACGACACGCCGGAAGGACACTTGGCCTGGCCCAAGAGTCGTGGGTACTTCGAGTGCGGTTGAAGCTGGCGGATTACACAATAGTCGTCTTTGACTCTGGCAACGTAGCGTTGTGTGTGCTTGTTGTTTCGAAGGGCGTGCAGCGATTGTGGAATTGAGGACGACTTGTGTTCTGCAGCCGCTCGACACCAAATGCATATTTGCTAAATCGAGAGAGACGGATGCTGTGTTTGGAGACAAGGTCTCGCATCCAGCGTGGGATTGCCTCATCGAATTTTATTTCCATGATGAACTCATCATGCCGCAAGATATTACTTCCGGAGTTCAAGGCCACGTCGAGATAAGTTGCCGGCGTATAGGCTTGGCAGCTACTGTCAAATGTAAGTCGCAGTCGTCGGTCGATAGCCCCCTCCCAAGCTTCTCGTAGATAGGAGATGACGTTGACGGCAAAAAATCCGGGGACGGATGCAGCTTTCCGAATCGTATCAATTGTGGTCCTTCCCGTTGCCAGCGCATCGGCTACAACATGCCTATCCAAATGGGTCAGTTCTCGAGCATCTGCCAGAATGCAATTGGCGCCCTCATCTGTCAGCTTGACGCGTTCTTTGAAAACCAGGTCGTTGATGCGGTGTTTGATTTCCATAAACGCCGTTGTGATTCGCTGCTGGTCATCTATTGCAGCCGTGTAGAACCGTAAACGGTACTTTTTGCGCAGCGCCTCCCCGTCCATTTTTTGCCAGTAGGCCTGCAGCTGATCCGTATCAAAATACATGCTGGAGACCCGGTAGGTTGCACTGATCCCGTTCGGATCGGCAACTAATCCAGACGAGATGTCGCTCATGAACGCGAGTTTTTGTGCGAGTGTGACGGGGAATTTCAGTTCGTAGCGTGGCTTGGGGGACATCTTGTCACTCTCCCTGCGTGATGCGAAGTACTTCGCCTTCGTGGCGTTTCCAAACAGCGTCCAGCTGTGAAGCGAACTTGATTCGAGGAGATTTGCGAGGGTAAATCGACGTGACAGGAGGCCCTACTACTGTTAGCTGGCAACGCTTGCCGACCTGTAAATCGATTTCGTGGCTCTGATGGATGATGCAGTTGACAAGGGCTGCCACGCCGCCGCCGGGGTATACCCACTTTTTCTGGTACGCATTCACGGCGGTGCCCGTGTTGGCAATGTGTGAATCGTAAAGCAGGAGACGTGAAGCATCTTTGATTTCAACTCCGGTTACACAATTCGTGATTTCACAATCTCGGCCGACAATTGACGACTGTTCGCCAATACTGATGCCCTTGTCACCGCTTCCTGAAATTTGGCAGTCTTCGAGTAATAGCTGGCATGTCATCGAATCCAGCCCATCGTTGCCGCTGTTATTCCATCGGCATCTTCGTACGATTCCCACACACATGTCCAGGTCCAGTGCGTCGGCTTGGGCGTCATTCCAGGCGCAGTCTTCAACCAGCACGCGGGACTCGGCGAGGTTGACGGCATCGTCGCCGATCAGGTTCTTGCCGAATTCACAGTGTCGGAGAACAACGTCTGGACAGTTGTAAATGCTCAACATGCCTTTGAAACGGGCAGAGCCGTTCGTTCCGATTGAACCACCAGATAGGCGCAGGTACTCGATGCATGAACCACTTGTTGCTGCACCGCTGATTCCAAGGGAGGCCCATGGTTCAGCATCCGCAGGTTCAATTGTCACCCAATTGTCTTGTCTGCCTTCAATGAGTACTTTGCCTTGCGGGTAGATGCCCACACCGGTGGCCAAGCGAATTGTTGTTCCTGGCCGAACGATCAAGGTTTGCCCAGGGAGCGTATGGAGGTCTTCTCGCAATACGATTGTTCCTGGCCCCAGGGCGACGTCGTCTCGTGTTGGTGACATGTTGACCCGCGGAACTACGGCCGCCACATTTTCTCGTTCACGGTCGAGGAGTTTTCGCGCTGTCACAGGCGTTTCTGTGATGGCGTTCATAAAATGCAGGGTGTCAGGTGTGCCTTCGATCTCGTAGTAGAGAGCTTTTGGTTCGAGGTAGTAACCATATTTGGATTTGTTGCCTTTAGCGAAGCCTGGATAGAGAAGTTCGGCTTTGGTGTTGGTGCCGAGTTGTGTCGAACCACCTTGACTTTTCAACATACGTACCGCGACATTTCCCCCCACCGCAACCAGGCTCCAGTTTGAGCGGGTGGGATGGTGTTGTACTTGCACGTCAGTGTGACTCAGGTATTTCTTCAGAAACACATGTCTCCGTCGAACCCAGGTCTTGAGTTCGTTTTGCATCAACCGGATATCCGTAACTGCTGATGGTTGCAGCCCTGTTCCACGATGCCCAGTCCGCAACGTTGAGAAATAGACCTCGGGCTCCATGTCGGACTTCATGCGACCGACTACTTCGTCGATGAGACGGTGGAGGGTGTCAGGGTGCGTGTGCGACTCAAGCAATTCATGAACGTACCGATTGCGTCGATGGACCCACTGGAGCTGGCGCGATCGCTGAACGAGCTGGTGGGGCTGCGCTCCA
>PBOG01000042.1 GCA_002724245.1 Planctomycetaceae bacterium | reverse complement strand
TAGTGGTAGTTCTTCGAAACAAGGAACCCAAGAGTGACGTCGTCCGACTGGTCATTCTCGCTTGGCCCAACACTACGGCATGTGTTACTTTGTGCCGCGCTCCTCACAGCACCGCTGCCGATTGGACCTGCAACCGGCACTGCCAGCGAAACGGATGCACCGTTTGAAGAGGAACAAAAGGAAGAAGTGGCTCCAATCTTCGCGACGTCGCATTCGCAGCGAGCGAGGAGGGGCGCACGATGCTTGCTCGGCCGGCGTTCGGTGTCTCGCAACTTGCGGCCGCGTCCCTGGCAGCTAGGCCGCTTACCAGCTCGACAGGGCCACCGCCTTCCCAATGGGTTGCTGGCGCCACTACTCACCTGAAGCATGGTCGGGCCGCGTTGCTGGTCGCACCCTGCATCTCGCCACGCACTCAGCACGTCTGTCTGGAAGCATCCCTCGGCTGGCATTGTTCCTGCCTGATGCCTGTCGGTTTGCCAAAGAGCCAACGTACCGGATTTGTGCCGGGCGTGCGTTTCCTCCCATCCTAACTGTCGGTTTGCCCAATAACCTGGGCCGAAACCACTCAACGAAGCGTCACTGAGAAGAACTATGACCAACACCAATCAAGGACTCGAGCGAACAGGACGTTTCTGTGGCGGACTGATCGACGACATCCACCGCCGCCTCCCGCATTACGTCAGCGATTTCACCCAAGGACTTCACCCCAAGGTTCTTGGATCATCTCTCTTTATGTTCTTTGCATGTCTGGCAAACGCCATCGCATTCGGACTCTTGACATCCGTCGCCACCGGAGGCGAGATCGGCACCCCTGAAATGCTGATCGTGACGGCAATTGGTGGCGTCTGCTTCGCCCTGTTTTCCGGTCAACCACTCACCATTCTTGGCGGCACCGGCCCCATCGTGATCTTCACCGGCCTGCTCTATTCAACATGCCAAAGCACCGAAATCCCATTCCTCCCCACATACGCCTGGGTCGGCGTATGGTCCGGAATTCTGTTAATCCTCTGCGCCGTGTTGGATCTCAGTTACCTGATGAAATACTTCACGCGTTTCACCGATGAGATTTTCGCCGCACTGGTCGCGGTCATCTTCATCGTCGAAGCCATCAAGAGTGTCGTCACCCCATTTACAACGCCCCCCGTCGGCCAGGAAGCCATCTCCTACGAGACTGCTTTCTTGACGCTCGTGTTGGCCATGGGAACCTTCATGATTGCCCGCAATCTTAAAGTGTTTCGCAACAGCAGCTATATGCGATCGACGGTGCGTGAATTTCTTGCCGACTTTGGGCCTTCGATTGCCATCGGCGTCATGACCTTTGTCGCCGTTACGTTTGGCGCGTTGAACGCCAAACTTGAATTGGGCGGGAGCTCCTACGAGATCGGAACGCCTGACGGTATCAGCCTGGAGGTGGCTACTGTCCCCGACAAACTGGAACTGCCCACGCTCGTCGATATGTTTACCGTCCCCTGGTGGGTCATTGCAGGCTCTGTTGTGCCCGCATTGATGGCAACCATTCTGCTTTACTTGGACCAGAACATCACCACCAGACTCGTCAATTCCCCGGGAAACCGTCTCGTCAAGGGTGCGGGGTTCCATCTGGACCTGCTCGTCGTCGGCTTGATCACGCTCATTGGTTCCCTCTTCGGTTTGCCCTGGATGGTCGCCGCCACAGTGCACGCATTGAACCACGTAAAGAGTCTCGCGACGCAGGAAACCGTCGACGTGGGAGGCGAGATGCGTGAACGAATCAAAGAAGTGCGGGAAAATCGAGTTTCACCGTTACTCGTTCACCTGTTGATCGGCGCCTCGTTGCTGTTCCTGCCCATGGTTACCCTTATTCCCAATGCGGTATTGTTTGGGCTCTTCCTCTATATGGGATTTACCACCCTCGGCGGCAACGATTTCTTCGATCGCATTCGACTCTGGGTCACCGATCCGGCGCTCTATCCAAAGACCCACTACATTCGCACCGTGCCCATCAAGACCATCCACGTTTTCACGGCGTTGCAGTTATTGGGACTGGTCTCGCTCTGGGTCCTCAAAACGGCGAAAATTCAGGGATTCGCTCTGGGCATCTTCTTTCCTCTGTTAATCGCGTTACTGGTCCCATTCCGCATGTCGATGGCGCGTTTCTTCGACCCTGCGCACTTGGACATCCTGGACGCTGAGGAATCAGAAGACGAAGTGGAGCAACAGGAATTACACCCATGATTTCATAACATTACACGTGGCTGTGCCGCCAGCCAGCACCCATTTGGGTTCCCAGCCAGGCGTTGCGAGTCACTCGTCGCACGGTGGCGTCTCCAACGCAAGAGAGTTGACCCAGGGTGCCGGTACGGCACAATAGGCCGTACACCGCCCTGGTCACCTCCTCTTTACCCGGGAGTCTCCCCGCTGTGATGCGACCACACTTCTTCCGCGCCATCATTGTGGCTGCCGTGTCGACCGTGACACTATCGGCCGCCGACCCGAAGGATGCCCGCGAAACCGCGTTCACGGAGCGGATCTCCCCACTGCTAAAGCGACTTTGTTTCGAATGCCACGGCAACGGTGAGTCCGCGGGCGATCTTAGCCTGGAGCCCTTGGCCAACGCCGAGGCGGTCAAGAAATCGCCTCAGCTGGCCACCCTGATCGCACAGAAACTCTCTCTCAAGGCCATGCCTCCGGCCGAGGCCCCCCAACCGACCGACGAGGAGCGGGCCTTCCTGGCGAGCTGGATCCAGCAGACCGCCACCAGCCTTGATTGCGTTCAGGAGGCCCGGCCGGGGCGAGTCACCCTGAGACGCCTCAATCGGTTTGAATACCGCAACACCGTGCGCGACCTGTTTGGCGTCAACTACGAACCAGCAGTTCATTTCCCCGCCGACGATGTGGGGTACGGATTTGACCACATTGGTGATGTACTCTCCCTGCCTCCGGTGTTGATGGACAAGTATTTTGAAGCGGCTGGCATCATCAGCCCTCAGGTACTGGCCAGCCCCGCATCCGACCGTCTGCTCGTCAGACGTTTACGTGGGGAGGAATTGACGACAGGTCCAGTCGCAAAATACGCACATGGGGGCCAGATGCTGACCAGTAACGGGACCATGTCAACCAAGGTTGTTTTCCCCAGCCAGGGTCACTACGAACTGGCGATCTTTGCCTTTGGCCACCAGGCAGCCAACGAGCCCGTCCAAATGGGCGTTGAATTCAAGGGTGCTCGCATCACAACGTTGGCGGTCTCCGCTACCGAAACCACACCGCAACTATTCCGACTCACAGTCCCTGCAGAAGCTGGCGAACACACCCTGGGACTCAGCTTCCTCAACGACTATTACAAGCCGAACGCCGACCGCAACCTGATCGTTCACCGGGTGGAGATCCGTGGGCCTCTGCCGGAGGCCACCACACGCACCAAGGCCGAAGCGACGGCCGACGCCGCGACGGTCCTTATCCGGCGCCTCGCCAGGATGGCCTTCCGACGCCCCACGACTGCACCCGAAGACAAACGCCTGCTGAAACTCTACCAGCTGGCGCGGCAGCACGGCAGCTCTTTCGAGGAAGCGGTCCAGTTCACACTGCAAGGCATCCTCGTCTCCCCGCACTTCCTCTACCGTGTGGAACCCGACCCACCCGAAGGCCACCCGGCACGCCGCCTAAACCACTTCGAACTGGCCACACGCCTGTCCTATTTTCTCTGGAGCAGCGCGCCAGACGATACCTTATTCACCCTGGCGGAAAAGCAAGTTCTCCACCTTCCGGGTGTCCTTGAAGGACAGGTCTTGAGGATGCTGCAGGACAAAAAAGCCGAGGCCATGGTGAAAAACTTTGCCGGGCAGTGGCTCAACCTCCGCAAACTGGCCGAGATTGAACCGGACCGCAAGCAATTCCCAGAGTTCGACGACGGGCTGCGGGATGCGATGATCAGGGAAACCGAACTGTTTTTTACGGAAGTCATGCGGCGCGATCGCAATGTGCTCGATTTGCTGGATGCCGACTTTACCTATGTCAACCGACGCCTGGCGCGCCACTATGGCATGCCAGCTGTGGAAGGCGAGGATTTCCGCCGCGTCGCCCTGGCGTCCGGCCAACGTGCAGGTGTCCTGACCCACGCCAGTATTCTCACGCTCACCTCCAACCCCACACGCACATCTCCAGTGAAACGCGGCAAGTGGATTCTAGAAAATATCCTTGGTACCCCTCCCCCGGATCCGCCGCCGGGCGTCGAAGAGCTCGCCGAAGGTGAGCAGGCGGAAGCAGCCGGTTCGCTACGCCAGCGGATGGTAGCCCACCGCGCCAACCCGCTGTGTGCCTCCTGCCATCAACTGATGGATCCCATCGGATTCGGGTTTGAGAACTTCGACGCCATCGGGGCCTGGCGCGAAAAAGACGGTGCCTTTCCCGTCGACGCCGGCGGGACCCTGCCGGATGGGCAGGCCTTCGCCAAACCCCACGAACTTGCCCACCTGCTCCGCACTTCCCGTGGTGAACAGTTCTGTCGCTGCCTGAGTGAAAAGATGCTAACATATGCGTTAGGACGTGGCCTGGAGTTTTACGATCGCTGCGCGGTGGACGAGATCATGAAAACCCTCGCCGCCGGCGACTATCGATTTTCCCAGTTAATCATGGCCGTCGTACAGACTGACGCGTTCCAGTACCGCGAATCCCGCTGAGGCGGGCTCGGCCGGCCGGACCTTTTGATACAGAACCGTTCCACTTGCTGTCGATACCAGAGACTCAGCTAGCCCTCACCCCTTGAAAATCCTTCACTCCTTGGAAATAGAGCCATGACAACGGCACGACGCCTCTCTCGACGGACCGTGTTACGCGGAATCGGCGCCAGCCTGGCGTTGCCTGCCCTGGAGGCGATGCAGCCGCACGTTGCGCGGGCGGCACAGCCTGCCGCACCGCCACGTCGCATGGCATTTTTGATGGTCCCCAACGGTGTACATCTGCCCGATTGGACACCCGCTGACGAGGGCTACGACTATACACTCCCCTATATTCTGGATCCATTAACAGCGCACCAGGATGACCTGCTCGTGTTGAGCGGCCTGACCCACGACAAAGGCCGCGCCAATGGCGACGCGGCGGGAGACCATGCCCGCGCTTGCGCCGCCTTCCTGACGGGTTGTCAACCCCGCAAAACTCATGGAGCCAACCTGCAAGTCGGCATTTCCGCAGACCAGCTGGCAGCCGCCCACGTGGGCGACGCCACGCTCTTTCCCTCGCTCGAGCTTGGCTGTGACGGTTCCCACGTATCAGGTAACTGTGACTCCGGGTATAGCTGCGCCTACTCTTCCTGCATTTCCTGGAGTTCCGCCAGCACCCCGGTGAGTAAATCCAACAATCCCCGGGCGGTCTTCGAACGATTGTTTTCCTTCCGTGATAACAAGGGCGTTGCGGACAGCCGCAGTCGGCTATTGAAAAAGAGCATCCTGGATAGCGTGGCCGAAGAAGCCCGCGGGCTACAGTCCCTCTTGGGAAAAACCGATCAACGTAAACTGGACGAATACCTGACGGGCGTGGGCCAGATCGAACGGCGTATCGCACGCGCGGAGCAACAAACCACAGAACGTCTCACGAACTTGCCAGGGCTGATCAAACCCGAGGGCATCCCTGACAACTATCCAGAACACGTCCGCCTGATGTGTGACATGATGGTACTGGCGTTCCAATGCGATCTGACTCGTATCAGCACCTTTATGCTGGCCAATGAAGGTAGTAATCGCTCGTATTCCTTCATCGATGTCCCCGACGGCCACCATGACTTGTCGCACCATCAAGGCAAAGCCGAGAAACAAAACAAGATTCGGCAGATCAACCGCTTCCACATCCAGCAACTCGCCTATCTTCTGGAGCGTTTGGCTTCAGTACGCGAGCCAGACGGGAGCCGTTTGCTCGATCACTCAATGATCTGTTACGGCAGTGCCATCAGTGATGGCAACGCCCACAACAACGAGAACCTCCCGATTCTGCTGGCGGGTGGCGGCGGGGGCAGCCTGCGCACGGGCCGGCATGTGCGCTACGAACAAGAAACCCCCATGGCGAACCTACTCTTGTCGATGTTGCACCGCATCGGCGTTCCAGTCCCTCGGCTGGGCGACAGTACGGGACAGTTGTCGAACCTGGTTTGAGCTCCCGTCAACACGGGACCGTGAGGGCAGCCATGAATAGAATGCATTGGCCTCTAGCAGTTCTGCTCTGCTGGCTACCCCTGGCTGGTACCGGGAGCGAAGCTGAGAACGCTTCGGTCGAAGCGCTGATCGAAGCGTTGCAGTCCAAAGACCTTCCAGCGCGGCGCAATGCCGCCTACGACCTCGACCAATTGGGAAGGCAGGCGGCGCCCGCCGTCGCTGCCCTGATGGTGGCCCTGGACGATGCGGACCAGCAGGTCTGGAGCCGCTCCGCCAGTGCCTTGGCTGGCATCGGACCGTCAGCGGAACCGGCCATTTCAAAACTGGTGGCAGGGCTGTCCGATGGGGGCCAACGCGCCTACCGATATGGCTACGCCTTGAGCCAAATCGGGCCTGCCGCGCTACCTGTTTTGCTCGAGACGCTCCAAGCGGAACAGCCACCCGCCCGCGGTGGCGCTGCCCGCAGCCTCGGCTGGATGGGACCGCCCGCGGGCTCTGCCGTGCCGGCACTGTTAGAACTTCTCGACGATGCGGAAGCCACTGTCGCGGTGTTGTCTGCTGAGGCACTGGGACGTATCGGCCACGTAGCGCCCCTGGTCGCCGCGCTGGCTCACGAATCACCTGCCCGCCGGCGGGGCGCCGCCGCCGCGCTGGGGCACATGGCCAACCCGCCGCTCGATGCGCTGGAACCCCTGCTGAAAGCCACCCAGGATGCCGACGCAACGGTCCGTGGTCAGGCGTTGCTCACGGTAGGTACTTTCGGTGAGGCAACGATTCCTCCCCTGCCGCAACTGGTCGCCGCGGTTGCCGATACGCAAGCCAACGTACGAGCTGCCGCGGTCACAGCCCTCACCCAGGCACGCCCGCACAGTTTGCCTGCGGTGGCCCTCTTGATACCCCATCTCAGCCAGGAGCGTCCTGAGGTAGTCCTCAGCGCAGCCCGTGCCCTGGGACGCTTCGGTGCCGCCGCCAAGGATGCGATACCGGCATTAATTGCCACCCTGACAACACTCGACCCTCCTGCGGACGACACGACGCTACCGCGCACGTTCAGGCGGATTGGCCCCGAATCAATCGCACCGCTGGCGAAACTGCTACAGAGTGACAGCCCCCGTCTGTTGAAAATGGCCGCAACCTGCCTGGAACGGTTTGGACCCGGCGCAGCAGTGGCACTGCCGGCGTTGGAAACACACCGCGAACACACGGACCCGGCTGTCTCCACTGCGGTCCAAACGGCAATCGCGAAGATTGCACCGTCCCCTTGAAATAACCAGCTCGCCAGGGCTGGATGCGTCCCACCTTCCGATGCCCGCTTCCATGACTGCAACCAGCAATTCGCACAGCCTCAATCGCAGGCAGTGGCTAAGTCAAGCCGGTGGCGGTGCCGGCGCGTTGGCCTTAGCGACGCTCCTGACATCCACGCCGTCCCAGGCTTCGGCGATGCCACCGCGGGCAAAACGGGTGATCTGGCTGTTTATGCACGGCGGCCCCGCGCACATGGATCTCTTTGACCCCAAACCCGATTTGATCCGCTATTCCGGCCAGCCGCTGCCGGATAGCTTCGGGGCGGTGATGACCCGTCGCAACGTTGCCAGGAACCCGCTCCTCGGCCCCCTCAAACCGTTTCGACCCCGCGGCCAATCGGGGCTCGAAATCAGTGATTTTCTGCCGCACATCGCGTCGCAGGCGGACGACTTGTTTGTCATCCGTAGCCTACATGGCGACAGCGTCAACCACCCCCAATCCGTCTATCAGACAAACACCGGTAGCATCCTGATGGGACGTCCGAGTGTAGGCAGTTGGCTGGCCTACGGGCTCGGTACTGAAAACGCCGATATGCCAGCCTTCGTCGTACTCCCCGATCCGGGTGGCGGCCTCAAAGGCGGACCTCCGGCGTGGGGAAGTGGCTTCCTGCCTGCCACCTATCAGGGGGTCACCATCCGTCCGGGCGACGCACCCATTCTGGATTTGCAACCTCCCGCCGAAATTTCCGGGCCCCAGCAGCGCAATATTCTTGGGCTCCTGCAGAGGCTCAATCGTCGACACGCGGGACAACGCCGTGGCGACGATGAATTATCAGCCCGCATTGCTGCCTACGAACTCGCATTCCGTATGCAGTCAGCTGCACCCGAACTGGTCGCCATCGATCGCGAGACACATCAAACGCAGGCCTTGTACGGACTCCATGATGAACGCACACGGGAATTCGGCCAACGCTGCCTCCTGGCCCGGCGAATGATTGAAAGCGGTGTCCGTTTTGTTCAAATCTATGCCGGTGGCACAAATGGTTGGGATGCCCACAACGACGTTCTCAAGAATCATACCCAGCTCTGTTCCCAAACGGATTTGCCCATCGCCGGTCTACTGATAGACCTGCGGCAACGCGGTTTACTGGACGACACCCTGGTTATCTGGGGGGGCGAGTTCGGTCGTATGCCCATGAGCGAACAAGGGACTGGTCGCGACCACAATCCATGGGGCTTCAGTTATTGGCTCGCCGGAGGTGGTGTTCCAGGAGGTCGTTTCTACGGCGCCACTGACGCCATCGGCCTCCGGGCGGCAGACAAGCCCGTGCACGTCAATGACCTGCACGCCACGATTCTGCACCTGTTGGGAATCGACCACGAAACGCTCACCTATTTCCACAACGGCCTCGACGAGCGGTTAACGGGACCGGGTGAAGCGCGTGTGATCGAGGATCTTGCCACATGATCCAGGAGTCGCCAGCCCGACCCGCGACGCGGCGCCTGCCACCGTTGGAAATGCTCCTCGGCTGGTTTATCGCGGGGGTCGCATTCCTACCGAACATGTCGGCAGCGGCTCCCCCCGCCGTCGACGTCACGGAAACTCCCATCAGCGCCGTTGACCGCGACCACTGGGCTTTCCGGCCGCTGCGTCCCGCTGTGACGCCCCCCGCCCAACAGGCTAGCGCTCGGAACACCATCGACTGCTGGATCGCCCATCAGTGGCGCACTCACAAATTGCGGCCCGCCCGCCCTGCCGCACCGCACACCTATTTTCGGCGTCTCTCCTATGACCTGCGGGGGCTGCCACCCACGCCGCATGAGTTGGAAACCTGGTCGGGTCGCAACGAGGCGGACGCGGTAGACCGCGTCGTCGACCAAATGCTCGCCTCACCGGCATACGGGGAATACGCGGCACAGCACTGGCTCGACCTGGCGCGGTTCGCGGAAACCGACGGATTTGAACACGACCTGATCCGCAAACAGGCCTGGCGTTATCGCGATTGGGTCATTGACGCGCTCAATGCCGATCTCCCTTACGATCAGTTCATGGCGTTACAAGTGGCCGGTGACGAGTTACTGCCGGCAAATGATCAGGCCCGAATTGCTACGGCATTTTGCCTTTCTGGTCCCGACATGCCGGACATTAACTCGCAGCAAGAACGTCTCCACAACGTGCTAAATGAACTGACCAGCACCATTGGCAGCGTTTTACTTGGTCTACAGATTGGCTGTGCCCAATGCCACGACCACAAATACGACCCGATCAGTCAGGCGGATTTCTACCGTTTTCGAGCGATTTTTGAACCCGCCGTCGCAGTTAAACGGAACCAATCGTTAAGCCTGCTCAGCGAACGGGAAACGCCGCCGATTAGCCACCTGATGCTACGAGGTGACTGGCGGCGACCAGGCCCCGTCGTCCTGCCTGCTTTCCCGCGCATCGCCAACCCGGCCGCGATCGCGGTCCCGCAACCCGCACCTGGCGCCAGCAGTGGCCGCCGCCTGGCTCTGTCCCGCTGGCTCGCTGATCCCGCGAACCCACTCACCTCGCGGGTCATGGTGAACCGAATCTGGCAGTCGCATTTCGGACAAGGCCTGTCGCGCACGCCAAGTGATTTCGGCACCATCGGGGATCCTCCTTCACATCCCGTTTTGCTCGATTGGTTGGCCACCGAGTTTGTGAAGCGGCAGTGGAGCGTCAAACAATTACGGAGAATCATCGTTACCTCAGCCACCTACCGTCAGGCGGGGCACGACGGAAAATCGGCCGCGGATCCAGAACACGTCTGGCTGGCAGGCTTCCCGCGCCGCCGACTATCCGGCGAAGCGTTACGGGACGCCATGCTGGCTACATCCGGATCACTTTCCTCGGCGCGGGGCGGCCCTGGCATCATGGCGCCGTTACCTCCGGAGCTCCTGCAGACGCTGCTTAAGAACCAATGGAAAGTTTCACCGCGGCAGGCCGACCACTATCGGCGTAGCATCTATCTTTTCGCCCGCCGCAATCTCCGCTACCCGATCTTCGACGCCTTTGACCGCCCGGACGGCAATGCGAGCTGCTCGCGTCGCAGTCAATCCACCACCGCGCCCCAATCGCTCCTGTTGCTCAACTCGCGTTTCTCTCTCGATGCAGCCCGCCGTCTGGCCGGCGTCCTGCTACGGGACCGCTCCCAGGTCGACGCCGCCTGTTTCCAGGCGTTGTTTCGACGCATCTACTCGCGGGCCGCGACCCCAGCCGAGGTTAAGCTCCTGGCAACATTTCACGATCGTCAAACGATGCTGTTGCAAACTGCAAACCGGGCACCGTCGCAGCTTGCCTTACCGATCCCCCGGCCCACCGAGCTGTCTCTGGCCAGCGCGGCGGCTTTCAGCGACCTTTGCCTGGCAGCGTTCAACACCAACGAGTTCCTGTATCTCGATTAGGTGCTGCGACCGCGAATGCAGCTCCACGCTGCCCGCAGGGTCATTTCTGTGCCGCACGCAGTAGCGCCCGGTCCACCGTGCTCAAACGCGTGATGGGCACCGTAACACGGTCTCCCGTCTCTCGTTCCAACTCCACTTTTGATCCCCGATGCTCAACGAGTTTAGCCACGATGCGAAATTTGCCGGTGTCATCCTGCCACGTTCGCAACTCACCAGGAACCAACTCTGGCACCTGGAAGTCCTTGCCCGCGAGTTTCTCCAATTCGACCCGCGCCGTCGCTTCGGCCGCATCACCACGGTAAAGAATCACCAACGCCGTCATCTCGCGCACGGCTTTCGCCAAACCTCCGCGGGCCGTCGCCCGCAACCGCGCCTTGTCGATCGCCTTGGCCTGCGCCAACAGAGGTTTGAATTCAGTTTTCCGTGACGTTTCACGGAGGACACTGCCGATCTCCCGGTTCAACGCGTTCAGCGGCCGATAAGCGCGTTCTACGGTGACCAGCGCCAGCAGCGCCGGGAACACCTCCTTGTTTTTCGCCAGCGTCTGCTGGATCTTTTTCAATTCCGTTCTGCCACGGTCCACCAGCTTCTGAGCAAGCGAGTTGGCTTCAACCACTGCCTTCGCATAACAGGGAATCTGTCCCAGGGGACCCAATTTAGCTAGGGGCCGTAACGCTTTGATGGTCTTGGCAACCTGGCCCTGGTTGAACGCGTCGCGGGCCTCCGCCACAGCACTACGAACCACCGACTGTTGTTGTGCGTTGAGGGTCCCGCCTGCTTGACCGCGTGCCGCCCGCAACATCCGTGGCAGCTCGTCACCGGACAACGCTTTACGTGCGCCGAAAATCTTCTGCCCATCCGCCCGAATCACGTAGACCACGGGAATCGTATTGCCAGCAACCGGGTACTGGCTCGACAGAGTCCGCCAGTCCGCACTCGAGACATCGACTTTCAGCGGCACGAACTGTGCCACCAGGGGTGCCAGTTTACGGTCGCTCACCAACCGTTTCTCCAGCACCTTGCAGGCGCCTCACGTGTCTCGACCCGCAATTGCCAGAATAGGTAACCCTGTCAGTTGCGCCACATTTTGCGCCTCGGCTAGCGAACGGGGTGCTGCTGCAGCCGCATCCCGGATGTCGCTAGCGACCGTCACCAGAACGATTAGTGCCAGAACTGCCTGTCGCATTACCACTCACCTCCAGATTGAGAGACTCTCTCTGCATACTTTCCAGCAATACGCGCATCGCTTTCACTATAGCTGCGTCCGCCCTCTGCGGAAACGCGGATGCCCGCCTGCCGCCACCGAGACTTCACTCCCCAGTCGGTTCCAGGGCGAACCAGGAACGGTTGAGATAGCTGCAACTGCAGCCTGCCGACGCATCCGGCACAAGGACCAACCCACCGGCGGGAATCGCGTTAATCCAGCAACCCGGCCGGACCCCACCAAAGTTCTGGACCTTGTCATTCTTGGCAATGTCAAAATAGCCCAGTGTGGCAGACCGGAAAAAGAGCATATTCTTGCCACCACTCAAGACACCACAGCCATAGCTGCGTTCAAAATTCCACTTCCGCGGTTTCCCGCTGATCAGGTCCCAAGCGCCCCCATCAGCAACCACCGTGCGGTCCATTAAGGTCAAACGCGATTGGTAATCCGCCTTTCTATCCCACAAGGGTTCCCCCGAGTCAGCGGAAAACGCCGTCAATCGGCCGCCGAGTTCTGAGTCAAGCTTGAACCGCGAATTCTGATAACTCATGACGACCACGCCATGCGTATCACTCACCGCCAACGTCGTTCCGTAAATGTCAGTATCCCGTTTCCAGACCAGCGTGCCGTTCTCTTTATCCAACGCGACCAACGCCCCGGACTGTTGCGCCGGGGGCGCAGTGGCGCGTTTCACCCTGTCGCTAACCGCCTGGGGCCGATCAATCAGATAGACATACCGCTGGCCGATCGCAATCGCGTTGTGCCGAATCGAATGTTGTGCACGGTATTGCCACAAAAGTTTACCCGACGCCACATCGTACGCGAAGAACAGATCCGATTCAGTCAACTGTTGGCGCATATCACCTCCTTGCTTGTAGCGATAGGTGACGACATGAGTAGGATCAGCGCGGGAGCCGTACAACCGACCGCTATCGGAGGCAATATAGCCCCACACGTTGTCACGCTCACTCTGTTTCCCCGGGACCTTGAACTCCCCCAGAGGTTGCCCGGTACGAGCATCAATCCGTACGCAAAAATCACGATGCCGGGCGAACACACCGTCACCCGTCACGCAGTAGTTGCTTCCGGTCCCGGACGTCCCCATCAGGTGGTCGCCATCGTAAGCTTTCAGGACCCCTGAAAGCTGGTACGACCACAATTGGCGACCGTTGTAGGCATCAATCGCCCGAATTTCGTCAAGGCCTTCGTGAAACAGTCGCCCCTCATGGAAGAGCGGAGCAGGTCCGCGACCATGGCGCTGCGGCAACTCCAGACCAACGTCGCGGAACCAGAGGATTCCCAGTTTGCCTTTCACCAGCGCGTCGTCTGAACTGACGGTATTGGCGGGATTGGAATATTGATGGGTCCAGCTCCCGGCACCTGCCAAGGCACCCCGTTTCGTCAATTCCAATTGCCCGACACGCCCCCAGCAGACCGTGCCGCCATAGGGCCGTTGCAACCGAGACACTTCCTTGATCACCTGTGGCCCGAGGTCCTCTTCCAAGGCACGCGCTGAAACGATCAGGTTGGCAAAATATTGCGGGTATCCGGTGTCCCGCAGTGGCGCGTAGTGCACGGTCACCCGATCCCCATAGTAACCGGCCGCAGTCAACTTGCTCCGCGCTTTCCGGACGTTGGCGAGGTCATCATCGACGGCAAAAATTGTCAGGTCGGTACGTTTCGCCAGTTCATACGCCAACTGACCGTCCCCGCAGCCCAGATCCAGACAATAACCTTCTCGGACCCGAGTCGCCCGCAAAATCTCCTCGACGCCCCGCGTGATTAGCGGATTCGCTTTGTAGGCCTCTGTCTCCATTGGCTCAATGCTCACCGCCGACTCCGGCCCGCCAGTACCGAAACAATAAAGCGTGCCGTGATCCGTGGCCACGTAGAGTTTGTCGTCCGCTACCGCCAGCCCATAGACAGCCCCATCGACGTCCAACTGCCACTGCCGCCGTTTAGCGGGTGTGATCTCGCCCAGTGCCAGGCCATCCACATGGCCTGCCCCACCTGCCACCACCGTGTCACCTGCCACAATCAGGCTAGTCACCGTTCCCAAACCACTTTCCGTCCAGAGTTCCGCAAGATCCAATTGTGGCTTGAGGTTCCCTTTTCGATCTGGCTTGTTCGCAACCTTCGTCGACACCGCTTGGATTTCGCCGCCCGCAGCACTCAACAGCCCTCCGGGAAACGCGCTCACCACCCGCCCCTTCAATTTCCCCCGCGCCTCGCCACTCAGCGCGTCAAAGACAACGCCACTGTTCACCATGTAACGATCGGTGAGCACCACAGAAGTCCCCCCCACCGCTCGATTTTTCTGCAGATAGAAATAAGCCAGTCTCCCATCGGCCCGATCAAGCGCCGCGGGGATGGCCCGGCCGGTAGGCACAAACAAACGTTTTCCCAGGGCCGACAAATGCCCCTGAGCCGCCAGCCCGCTGGCCGCGTTGGCACCACCGTGTGGCTGGGCCATGTACAGGCCGCCCGAATCCGTGTTCGACCAGACAACCTCTCCTGTCTCGCTCTTTAACGCATAAATGTAGATCCCATCGCTGGGCCAAATTCCGGCGGCGTAATAGAGGATTCCATCCAACAGGACGGGACCGCCGCGCGCTGGCCACTTGGATACCATCCGTTCATTCCCCAATCGCCACGCATCCCGCGGACCACCACGATGTACCCAAACGACAGATCCTGTTTCGGCCTCCAGTACGTACAACCGGCCGTCGTCGCTAGCCACCGCGACCCGGTTCGCCCAGGCGACCGGCGCAAATCGGATCGGTGCGCCGGTGAAACATTGCCACAACTGGCGTCCCGTCTTCCCATCCAGACAGCGAACGCTGCCATCCACCGAGCTTCCAAAAAACACGCGTCCGCCACACATCACCGGCTGGTAACAGGCGTCAAATAACTGGCGCTTCGACCGAGGCCAGGCTCGTTGAGGTGGATGCACAGACCGGCGTTTCCAGATCAAATTCAGTTTCCCGGGTAACTGCTGCGGAACATACCCACTGCGGCTCGGACTACCACGATACGTTGGCCAATCCGCGCCGAGAGAGGCTGTGCAGGCGACCATTCCCAGAAGTATTCGCGCAGTTCGCATATCGCACCCTTTCGCTGCGGCCACTTTCACCCGACGCGACCGGTCATGTTCGCCGAAACCAGGTGGATCCGAGCCACCAGAACGCTGGCAAGTATACACCCGGTGCCCCGCCCGCACACAATGCGCCAGGCGGCCACCACGCAAGACGGGGTGCGACCGGTGCCATTCTGATTGGGAGCAGGCCACGTTATTTGATAGAATTTCAACCAGTGCCAACTCAAGGAAATACGCCATGCACCTTTCCCTGTGTACACGCCATCCCGTCGGTCCAACGAGTCGACGCGGATTTCTCCAAATCTCCGCCGGCACCCTGGGCGGCTGGGGATTTGCCACCGCGCTGCCCAACGGTAGGCTGGGCGCCGCACTGCCTGCCACTCGCCCCAAGGCGGTGATCCAGTTGTATATGGGAGGCGGCGCCAGCCAGATTGATTCATTCGACCCCAAACCCTTGGCTCCCAGCGAAATCCGCGGGCCGTTTGAACCGATCGCAACCACACTGCCAGGCATTGCAGTCACCGAACATTTGCCACGCATGTCACGGCATCTTGACAAAATGGCGCTCCTGCGGTCAGTCCATCACGTGCAGTCTGAACACCAGCAGGCAGCGCATTACATGCTGACCGGCTGGATGCCCAGCCGTGTCGTTTTCAAGAATGAACACCCCAGTCTCGGATCGGTGGTAGTGCATGAAACGGGTGACCAGCAGTCAATGCCGCCCTACGTCGTGCTGAAAGATCCGCCGACGCTCGTCAACCGTCACCACGGATCCGCTTTTCTTCATCGCGGCTGTGAACCTTTCCAGATCAAGATCCCTAGTCGCCTGGTAGATACAAACAACGATGGGCAAGGTGATATTTTCAAAGCGGAGGACATCCCGCCACCCCGCAACATGACGGCACGTGTTGCTGGACTGACGATTGACCGCATCCGGCAGCGGCGTGAACTGCTGCGGGCTTACGACCGAATTCAAGCGGGCCGCGACGAGTTGCAGCACCGGGCAACCACACCGGTCACCCATTACGAACAAAAGGCGTTTGACATCGTGACCTCCAACAAGGCCGTCACGGCGTTTGACCTTTCCCACGAACCAGATAGCGTCCGCGATCGTTATGGCCGCAGTTTGCTTGGTCAGTCGTGCCTGATGGCCCGCCGACTCGTTGACGCCGGGGTGCTGTTCGTCACGGTCTCACGCGGAGGCTGGGATACGCATAAAAACAATTTCAACGCGTTGCAAAATCAACTTCTGCCTGAGCTGGACCTGGCCATGTCCGCGCTCCTCCAGGATTTGCACGACCGTGGCATGCTGGAAAGCACGTTGGTTGTCTGGAGTGGTGAGTTTGGGCGTACGCCCCGCGTCAACAAGGACGTCGGCCGCGACCACTGGCCAGGAGTGATGACAATGGGACTCGCCGGTGGCGGGATCCCAGGCGGGCAGGTGATTGGCAAATCAGACCGGATCAGTGCCGCACCGATCGATTCTCCAGTCACCCCTGAAGACGTCTGGGCGACCATGTATCACCAGCTTGGCATCGACTGGCGTCAAACCTATCGTGTACCCCGCGAATTTGAGTTCAAAAGCGTACCGGAGATGGTTCCTATCTTGCCCCGTGGGATGCCGATACCGGAACTGGTCGGCACACGCTGATCCTCGCGTCCGCTTTTGGCTCCCGTTACACTCACCACCGGTTCACCACTCTACCCCGCCGACGTATCCCTCGACACCTGGTACCACACGTGTTTACCGTATCCGACCAATGTATGCTGGGCCGCCATGGCTTACCGCGGCGTTCACTCCTGACGATCGGCGGCATGTCGCTGCTGGGATGGTCTCTACCGCAGCTGTTACGGCAACTCGAATCGTCTGAAATCCGGCCCCGCCAGGATCGTGGTTTCGGTTCCGCAAAGTCCGTCTTGCTGGTCTACCTCCAGGGTTCCCCGAGCCATATTGATTTATGGGATCCTAAACCCCAGGCACCTGCTGACATTCGCGGCGAGTTCAAACCGATAAGCACGCGTACGCCCGGTCTGCAACTGGGTGAAGTTTTGCCCAAACTGGCGCAGCAATCCGACCACTACACTATTGTGCGTTCGATCGGAGTTGATCCCAAAGGGCTCCGCAACCACGGTGCCGCCATCTATATGCTGATGACGGGACATAACCCGACAAACTTTACACCTACCGGGTTGGCCGTCGCTCCCTCGCGTGAGGACCTCCCCTCGCTCGGAGCCAACATTGCACGCTACCAGCCAGCGCCGCGCGGTTCTTTCAGCAATGTCGCAGTTGGCGCACCGGTGATGGAGGGCCGCATTGTCGGGGTTGGACAATCTGCAGGCCTGCACGGCGCCGCCTACGACCCCTACACCCTCTACGACGACGCGACACAGCCCCTGGCACCAGCCGGATTCACTTTGCCACCAGACATGCCACTTGAGCGAATTGCGTCCCGACTTGATTTACGCAAGGTGGTCGACGCACGCTACCATCAGATTGAAAACTCCAACACCACGTTCGACGGTTTCTATGACCAGGCGATGGCGCTCTTGCAAAGCCGCCAGGCGTTGGCGGCGTTCCATTTACACCAGGAACCAGTGCGACTCCGCGAGCGGTATGGAATGACGCGTTTCGGTCAATCGTTGCTCCTCGCGAGGCGTTTGATCGAAGCGGACACCCGGTTTGTTCAGGTTACCTGGCCCGGTCGATCGGACGAAGAACCCGTACCTGGCCCCGACGGGTCATGGGATACGCACCGCAACAACTTCCCCATGTTACGAGACCACCGCTGCCCTGTTCTCGATCACTCTCTGTCGGCACTCCTAGAAGACCTGGCGCAACGCGGCCTGCTGGAAACTACCCTGGTGGTGGCCATCGGCGAATTTGGTCGTTCACCGCGGATCGGTGCCCAGACAACAAACAACGTCGGACCCGGTGGCCGCGACCACTGGCCTGAGTGCTACAGCTTCCTCATCGCCGGAGGTGGTGTCCGCGGAGGCCGCAGTTACGGTCGTTCCGACCACCACGGTGCCTGGCCCGCAGACGATGCCATGCATCCATACGATTTGCTCGCCACACTCTACCACGCAATCGGAATCAACCCCGCCACCGAATACCTCGATAACCTCAACCGCCCCCGCCGCCTTGTCGAGTCAGGCAACCCCGTGGCAGGTTTGTTTTAATGCGACAAGCCTGACGCCTCTGGAAACTGCGCGCAGCGATTATTTTACGATAAAATAGCGATTGCAGTCCCTGTTTCACGGCTCGACGACGTTCTTTCCTTCGTCTTTATTGGACCATGAAAAGCATGTTTACCCCATCCCGTCGTGCCCTCCTGGAAACTTCCTGCCTCGGTTTTGGCCGTATGGCTCTGGCTGGCCTACTCGGCGAATCGGCAGCAAACGCGGCAGTACAGCGGGGCAAAAGCCTGCGTCCCCAGCCGACCCACTTCCCGGCACCCGCACGCGCTGTGATTCAACTCGTCCAAAACGGCGGTCCTAGCCAAATGGACCTGTTCGACCCCAAGCCGGAATTGAGCCGCCGGGCCGGGCAACCCCATCCCGACGGTGTAGAGATCCATCAGCCCGACAACAAAAACGCGCTCTTGCCGTCCCCGTTGAAATTCGCTCGCTATGGGGAATCGGGCATGGATATTTCCGAAGCGTTACCGCACGTCAGCAACATTGTGGACGACCTTTGTTTTGTTCGGTCCATGCACACCGAACACAACAATCACCTGGAAGGTCTAAACATGCTGCTGACCTGCAAGATCTTTCCCGGGCGACCGGTCATGGGTGCCTGGATTAGCTACGCACTGGGAACGGAAAACCAGAATTTACCAGCGTATGTCGTCTTGCGAGATCCCGATGGCTACACAATTGGTGGAAAGCAACTCTGGGCCAATGCGTATCTACCGGCCCTCTATCAGGGTGTCGAATTCAGTACCCGTGGCGCTCCGATCCAGCACCTCAACCCCGCCCGTCCGTTACCCCCTGGGGCCCAACGTGAAAACCTCGCATTCCTGCAACAACTCAACGCGGACCATCGTCAACAGCGACCTGGCGAAAGCGAACTCGAGACACGCATCCAGAATTTTGAACTAGCGGCGCGGATGCAGCTCGAGGCACCCCAGGTGCTGGACCTCTCGCAGGAAACCGCGGCAACGCGCACGATGTACGGGCTCGACCAGCCCGCCACAGCAAAGTACGGTGCCCGCTGTTTGATGGCACGACGTCTGGTCGAATCCGGGGTCCGTTTTGTTCAGGTCCTGACCAGCCCCGGCCAACCCTGGGATCACCATAGCAACATTCGCAGTCAAATGCCCAAGATTGCCACCGAAACAGACCAAGGCGCTACTGCCCTCGTCAAGGACCTGAAACAACGCGGACTTCTTGATCAGACAATCGTCATGTGGGCCGGCGAATTCGGCAGGCTTCCGACCACCCAGCAGGGAACCGGGCGGGACCACAACCGCAATGCGTTCACCATCTGGTTTGCCGGCGGTGGCTTTCGTCGGGGATTAATTTACGGGGAGACCGATCCGTTTGGGTACCGCAGTGTCGTCAATCGTGTCAGTGTCCCGGACATGATCGCCACCGTCGTACATCAACTCGGCCTGGACCACCGTCGCGTCCAATATCCTTATGGTGGTCGAAAGGAAACTCCCGCTGACGTGACCGTAACGGGTGCCGAAGTCGTCCCTGACCTGGTCAGCAACCAGGTCTACGTTTGAGCCGCAGGATCCCCTTCTCCTCAGCGTTTCTTTACCTGACTCCCCTGTGAGCATCACGATCCATGAGCAACTCGCCACACAGTCGATCCCGGTCGGTATTTACCAGAACGCATATCTGGGCCCCGCCGCTGGTCGTGGTAAACCTGCTCTTGTCTGTGGCCTGCACAGCGGCGGACCCCATATTTGAAAAGGACGTACTTCCGCTCTTTACACGCTACTGTTTCAATTGCCACGGTAAAAGTTCACCCCAACTCGGACTTGATTTACGCAGCGCTCGTTTGGCGTTGCGAGGAAGTCAGAATGGCCCCGTCATCGTCCCTGGATCACTGGAAAACAGCCTCCTTTGGCAAAAGGTCTCGACCAGAGAAATGCCGCTGAAGCTTTTCAAATTGGAAATGAACGATGCGGAAATAGAAACCATTCGACGATGGATCCTGGCTGGCGCGCCCGCGGCCAGTTCCCAGACGTTCCCCCCCGAAGTTCAGGCGCAGTTCACCGCCTACGAGCGGGATATTCAGCCAATTCTGACGGTACATTGCACGGCCTGCCACGGCGGTGACACACCGGATGCCCAACTCAATCTTCAAAGCCTGATCGGCCTTGTGCGTGGCAGTTCCAGCGGGCCAGTCATTCATGAAGGGTTTTCTGAAAAAAGCGTGCTGATTCGGAAAGTCGCCAGCCACGCTATGCCACCTCCCGGTGAAGGAACGCCGTTGACCAGCCAACAGATACGTACCATCACGGCCTGGATCGACCGCGGAAATTTCCGCGACTACATCGACACCACAAACACGACCGACGTGGTGTTAGAAACTTCCATCTCTTCTGCGGACCGCGACTTCTGGTCGTTCCAACCACCGCTCGCTGCGCCACTTCCCCCCGTTGCCGTCCAACTCCGCGTCCGCACGCCTGTCGACCACTTCCTGATCCAGGCTCTAGAGGCACAGGGCCTCACCTTTTCAGCCCCCGCCTCCCGGCGCACTTTGTTACGACGCGCGTATTTCGATCTTCTGGGTACACCCCCATCTCCCAGTACCGCACAGCGATACCTCGCTAACACCCGCCCCGACCATTACGAACGTCTGCTCGACCAACTGCTGGCATCCCCACGCTATGGCGAACGCTGGGGCCGACATTGGCTTGACGTAGTCGGTTACATCGATACGACCGGCAAGGATTTCAATCCTACGACGGCAACCTTGTCGCCCGGCTTCTGGCGTTATCGCGACTACGTCATCCGAGCTACCAACGCCGACAAACCCTGGGACCGATTCCTCACCGAACAAATCGCCGGCGATGAACTGGTCGACTGGCGTGGCGCGGCCCGTTTCACCCCAGAGATCCGGGAGTTGCTGACTGCGACGGGCTTCCTGCGCAATGTCCTCGATGCCACTGACGAAGACATCTCCAATTTGCCCTTCGATCGCTACGAGGCACTTTTCAAATTGATGGAACGCTTTTCATCCAGCACACTTGGCCTGACACTGGCGTGCGCACGTTGCCACGACCACAAATTCGATCCCATTCCTCAGGTCGACTACTACCGATTCCTTTCGCTCTTCACCTCCGCGTACAATCCCACGCAGTGGCTGCCTCCCAAACAACGTTATCTCTACGATCGTTCGCGTCAGGAGCAGGCCCTGATCGCGGAACGGAAAAAGGAACTGGAGGCAGACTTGGCGCGGTTCACCAAGAACGCCAGCCAGCTTCGCAGCGCCACACAAGCGAAACTTTTTGAGGCCGAGATCGCCAAGCTTCCACCAGGCGACCGCACCGCGGCCCGCGAGGCGTTCCAAACGAGCGAGAAGAAGCGATCCGCCGAACAGAAGAAGCTTGCCGCGCGTTACAAGAAGCAGCTTACGATCAGCAACGAACGGATCGATCGAGCTCTGCCCGCAGACGTGCGCCGTGACGTTGCGTTATTGAATAGTAAGATCGCAACCAACCGGACTACCTTGAAAACGCTGACTCTGGAGAAAATCCAAGCACTCTGGGACGTCGGCCCGGCCCCTACGATTCGTCTGCTCCACCGCGGCGACGTTGATTTTGCCGGACCCAAGGTCGCCGCCGGTTTTCTGAGCGTCCTGTCGCCACCTGTCTCCACCCATCCAGTCCGAGCGGCCAATGCCATCGGTGATACAACGGGGATGCGTCTGGCGCTGGCCCAGTGGCTGACAGCTCCAGAGCACCCGTTGGCAGCTCGCGTCATTGTCAACCGGACCTGGCAACACCATTTCGGTCACGGCATCGTACGCACTCCGGGTAATTTTGGAGCCAGCGGTGCTCGGCCGACGCACCCGCAATTGCTCGATTGGCTGGCGGTCAATTTCATCCGCGGTGGCTTTAGCGCGAAACAACTGCACCGTCAATTAATGTCTTCTTCCGCATATCGGCAGGCTTCTGGTCAGACGCAGCCCCGTGGCGCCACGGTGGACCCCGCCAACCGTTATCTATGGAAGATGAACATGCGGCGCCTCGATGCGGAGGCACTACGGGATTCAGTCTTGTCCATTAGCGACCGCGCTGACTACGCCATGGGTGGGCCACCAGTCGCTCTGGAAGCTACTCCCACAGGGCTCCAGACCGTTTCCAGTAAAGCCGCACCCAATAGTGTGGCCCGCCGCAGTATCTATCTGCTGGCCCGTCGCACCTATCCGTTGAGTTTACTGGGCGTCTTTGACTACCCGATTATCGACGTGAATTGCACACATCGTGTCCCTTCAGCGACTCCGCTGCAGTCACTCACGATGATCAACAGCGCCTTCTTCGCAGAACACGCCACCCACCTGGCACAACGGCTTCACCGCCAACTGGGAGACGGGGCGACTCGAGATACAGAAATCCGTGAGGCCTATTGGATCACCTTTGTGCGACCGCCCTCGGACCGCGAGACCGCCGCGGCCCGCGCTTATCTAGACCGGCTGACCGTTTTGCATAGCAAGAACGGACAGCCTGCCGACATTGCCCGGGAAAGCGCCCTGGTGAGCTTCGTACACATGTTGCAGTGTTCCAACGAATTCCTCTACATCGATTAAGCCAGCCCGCGGCCTGTGTTTCCCTGCCAGCTTGGGTGGATTCCGCACCCGCCTATTGCTGACACGTATCTCGACGGGCGCCGTTAGTCGCAGCTGTTCATAGCTGCGTAACCTTCCAGCGTGAGGGAGTAGCCGCCCTGAAATTTTTCCTTGACGAGAAAATCTCGCTCCGTCAGGCGCTCAAGCGTGGTGAGATTCTGTTTGAGATTCGGCCCATAAAAGCAGAGCATTTGACCAGGCGTCATCAAAAAACGCCTGAACGTGCGCATCACGCGCTGTTCGGCTGTCGTCAATACGATTTCCTCTTCCACGGTGATCGCCTTTGCATAAGGGCGCGACGGGCAGCAGACACCAGATACACCTGATGTCCCGGATCCCCCCACTCCATTTTACTTGTCAGGAACGGCCCGCTCCAGACCTGGATTCTCACGTCGCGAATCCGTCACTGGGCAAAACCACAAATGATGCGTCCGATACCCAAACCACACGTGCATCGCCACCGTAGCCGGCGCTCGGTATGCAGCGGGTCTATTTCAGACCGCATCGCAACTATTTGAGGGGCGTTATATGCACGTTGCGAAAATGGATGACACCGCCCTCAGATTGCAAACCAATGTACCCCGGTCGGACCGTACAACCACTCGCCTGGTTCACTTTTTTCCCGTTGACCAGCAGCGTCACCGTATCGCCCTTGACCGTAATGTCATACCGATTCCATTCGCCCGGTTTCTTTTCGTTGCCCGTAATCTTCTTCAAATTCGTCAAGCCGCCAACCGCATTGGGATTGGCTGAAAAACGCGCCTTGTCACCGCCTACCTTAAATCCCTGGAAACCATACATGTCACCGGCGTTGCCGCTGGCCAGCTGCGCTTCCATACAGTTAGGAAGCATGGTCGGTTTGCCGGTGATCCGCATCAACACGCCGCTATTGCCAGGCTTTTCCGCCCAACGCCACTCGACGACGAGTTTAAAGTCTTCGTACTTTTTCGTTGTCCGCAGATAGCCCCCGGGTTTGCCCTGACATACCAGCACGCCATCCTTCACGCTCCACACCTGCTCCTTCTTAACCTTCGCGTCGACCAGGAAGTGTGCCCAGCCGGTCAAGTCTTTACCGTTAAACAGCGCCACTCCCTGCGCGTCTTTCTCGGCTGCGACCGCCAACTGGGCGAAAAAAACACAGCAACAGGTCACCGCACAACGAAGGACTGTATAGCGCATGGACGTCTCCCTGGGATCACATGGTGTCGACTCGCAATACCTGCCACTATAGACGATGCCGAGAGCACTGTCACCCAGTTGTGTTTGAACCCTTGCAGTCCCGCCAGCAACTCATGCAAACAGCGCCGGAACCACGGTTCCATGGACATCGGTAAGCCGGTAATCGCGTCCCGCGTGTCGGTAGGTAAGCCGTTCGTGATCGATCCCCATCAACGCCAGGATCGTCGCGTGAAAGTCATGGACATGCACCCCGTCTTCCGCCACCTGCATGCCATATTCATCGGATGCGCCGTAGACGCTGCCCCCGCGCACGCCGGCCCCCGCCAACCATGACGAAAACACATGCCGGTGATGTTCGCGGCCAGGGTGGTTTGCCTCCTCGTGATATGGCGTGCGGCCAAATTCCGTCGTCCAGACGACCAGCGTCTCATCCAGCAATCCACGTTGTTTCAGATCCTGCAGTAACGCCGCAATCGGTCGATCGACGTTGCCAGCCCGCGCCACATGATCTTGCATGTTGGCGTGTGAATCCCAGTTCCCAGACGAACCGGAATCAATCAACTCGACAAAGCGCACCCCCATTTCGGACAGTCGCCGGCCCATCAAACACTGCCATCCAAACCCAGCGCTATCACCAGGTTGCACACCGTAAAGATCGAGTGTCGCCTGGGACTCCTGTGTCAGATCGAACAAACCAGGCGCCGCCTGCTGCATGCCATACGCCGTTTCAAACGACTGTATTACCCCTTCTAAATGCCGATCCCCCGCCCGCTGCCGCAGATGTTCCCGGTTGGCTTCTCCCAGCAACGCCAGTTCGAGCCGTTGCAGCTCTTCATCCGCCACACGACGCCGCAAATTTGGCACAGGATCCCTCCCGGGTCGAATCCGAGTGCCTTGATGTATTGCGGGAAGAAAGTCGCTCGACCAGGCCTGCGCGCCCGCGTACGGTTCAGCCGGTGCCACCACCACAAAACCGGGCAGATCTGCGTTCTCAGTACCCAATCCATACGTCAGCCACGACCCGAGACTCGGCCGCGCAAAGGTCCACGAACCACAATGCATTCCCAGCGTGCTTTCATAATGGTTCGCATGTTCGGTATGCATTGACCGAATCACCGCCAGCTCGTCGACCATCCTGCGCACATGCGGAAACAGATCACTGACCATCGTTCCACATTGCCCACCGTGTTGAAACTCCCAGTCAGGCGTTTTCAAATACGGAGCGTAACTTCCTGGCTTCCCTTGCCAGTTATCGACCGGGATCGTTTTGCCGTGGTCACGATAGAGCAACGGCTTATGGTCAAACGAATCGACATGACTCACCCCACCAGTCATGTACAGAAAGATGACCCGCTTCGCTTTTGCTGGCCAATGGGTTGCCGCGCCCCGCGCCACGTGTCCGTCCTGTTCCGCCAGCATACCGCCCAGCGCCAGCCCCCCAAAGCCTCCGGCGGCTCGGCACAGCATTTCACGTCGCGTCGACTTCTTATGCGAGTCCATATCAATCCACAAAAAGAAATTCATTGCGAATCAGTAATGTTCGCAGGAACGCGTTGTGCGCCTCCCTGCTGCCTGCCTGGGCCGAGTACCGCACCAGGAATCGCCGCGCACGCTTCACTTCCGCCGTTGTCGGGTCCCTTGCCAACACCTGGCGGAACCCGAGGCGAACCGTGTTTCCAGTTGCTTCCGCGTCCTCGGACAGCGCCTGCTGGATCGATTCTGCAGCCCAATGCACGTCCTCGCTGTTCATTAGGAACAACGCCTGGGTCGGGACTGCCGACACCTGTCGCCTCGGCGTCGTGCTATTTGGATCGGGTCCATCAAACAACGCCAGGAACGGGTTCCGCTTCAGTCGCTGCTGCATCGTATAGATCGTGCGACGCCGATGTTCATAGACACCATAAAACGGCCCGTGTTGTGTGAAATTCCATGATGACTCTGGTGGAAACGGATGTGCCTGGCCAACCGATCGGTCCAACAAACCGGCTACCATCAGAATCGAGTCTCGAATCTCCTCGGCGCTCAAGCGACGCCGAGGAAACCTCCACAGAAGCTTGCCCTCTGGATCGTTGGAACCAATGTCAGCGGCTCCGCGTGAAACCTGTTGATACACCGCAGAAGTCATAATCCGCCGGTGAAGATGTTTCAACGACCAGCCACCCCGTATCATCTCCGTTGCCAACCAGTCAAGCAGTTCCGGATGCGTGGGTCGTTCACCGCGGACACCGAAATCATTTTCGGTACGAACGAGGCCGTGGACAAAGTGCCGCTGCCAGATGCGGTTTGCAATCACTCGCCCGGTAAGCGGGTTCTGCTGGCGCGTCAACCAGTCGGCCAACTGCAAACGACCGCTCCCCGTTCCTGCAGCAAGTCGCTCGCCTCCTAACATCGCCAGGTTCCTCCGGCGCACCGTGGCTCCCAACGCAGTCGGATCTCCCCGCCGCTGTACCCGCGCGTCCGCACTCTCACCTTCGACAACACCATAGACCGCCTCGTACGCACCATGTCGCGCCATCGCCTCTTGACGACGCCCCAACTCCTCTAACGTGGTCACCGCTTCTCGCAACTCTGTCTTCAGCCTGCCAGCCTGCCGGCGAAAGGCGGCCAACTCAGCTCCGCTGGCAATCTTTTCCCCAGCCCACCCTTCGCGCACTCCCCGCGGCAAGCTGTAGAAATACCAGCGTTCTCCGTTGCCGTATCGATCACTGTGCGGGTTCCCCTGCCCACGATGATGCAGGTCCGAGACCACGTCTTCCGCCAGGTCCCACACCTCGTCGGCTCCGCCCAGATGTTGCACGCGCAATTCGACGCGAGTCAGATCGCAACCGAGATCTCCATTCATCGAAATCGCCAGCTGGAGTAAATCGCCTCGTCTCACATCGATTTCCAGCCCATTCCCCCCCGCATCTGCTGACTCGCCCAACCGGTACATCGACGCTCGCCCGACGGTACCGCCAGCCACGGCAGAGAATCCGCCTGTGCCGAGATGATCCAAATCCCAGCGCACACCGTTGCCACAATCATGCACATCCCCGATCAACCCGGTCACCCGAACCCTTCCGTGCACCGGACTCTGCCAGGCAATGGCAGCCGCGTCGTTCGTGTCGGGATGCACCACCAGACCGCCAGCGGGAACCACACCGGGCACCCGCAGCGTCGCCGCGGACGCATTTACCGCCATCAACGGGATACCACGTCCGAGCGGCCGGTAGACGTGGTACCCTTGATGTCCTGCGTCGTTGGCGATGTAGTCACCAAAACGCAGCGCCTGAACGGACGCGAGATAGGGATTCCAAATCCAGTCCGCCGGAACCGCTTCCGCGACGACGGCGGCGAATGGCCGCAACAGCTTCTCCAGCTCGATACGCCGCGTACTCAACCGCGCCAGCTCCGCCTCAACGCGTTTCTCCTCCTCGCCAAATTCCCTGCCGCGCTGGACCGCCGTGGCAAGTGGAATCACCGGTGCCATATCCCGCGGCCGATTGGCACCTTCGCTACCAGGGTAGGCATAGCGGGTACTCGCCAGAATACCGTACCACGCGTAATAGTCCTCGGTACTCACGGGGTCATACTTATGGTCATGGCATCGCGCACATCCCAGCGAAAGCCCCAGTACCGCCTGCCCCAACGTGTCGATCGAATCCTGGATTGTCAAATGGTGATCCGCATCTGCCGAAAAACCGAACCGCCGGGAGATCGCCAGAAATCCGGTCGCGGTAACCAGTTCACGGTACCGCGCAGCCAGCTGCGCGTCTCCCAGAAACACATCCAGCGCCGTCAGATTCGGCTCAAATCCCATCGATCTCGTCTTGCCATCGTGCACCCGGTTCTGGGCACCCAACTGTTCCGCGAGCAGATCGCCCGCCACCTGCTCCCGGACAAACGCGTCGAAGGGCTTATCCGCGTTGTGCGCGTCAATCACGTAATTGCGATAGAGGTACGCCTGAGGCACCGGAAAATCGGCGGTCTCACCAGCCGTATCCGCGTAGCGGACCACGTCCAACCAATGGCGGCCCCATTTCTCTCCGTACGCGGGCGACCCGAGCAAACGGTCAAGCTGGCGTTCATATGAATCCGGAGCGCAATCGCCCAGGAAAGACTCGACTTCCAACACCGTCGGCGGCAGACCGGTCAGGCCGTACGTCGCGCGCCGAATCAATACTCGTTTGTCAGCGCGGGCCCCCAGCGTCAAACCAACCTCCGCCAGCCGGTCCACCACGAACCGATCGATCGCGCTGCTATCCGTTGCGAGCTGATGCCGCTCTGGGTTCACCAATCGCTGCAGCGACCAGAAGGTGCGTGGCGCTCTGCCCATTTCTGCTTCGGAAATCACCCTGCGCGGGTAATAGGCCCCCTCCTCCACCCACTGGCGTAAGACGCCCACCTCCCGTTGGCTAAGCGGGCGGGCAGGGGGCATTTTGACCGGCCCCTGTCGCGCAACGAACTCGACCAGGCGACTCTGGGCGGCGTTTCCAGGGACCACCACGGCCCCCCCACGGCCACCACGCGCCACCGCAGAGTGCGAATCCAGTCGCAATCCCGATTCCTGTTTCCGCTTCCCGTGACAGCCGTAACAACGCTGCGCCAGTAAGGGGCGGACCTCGTTCTCAAAAAAGAAGGACCGTTCGTCTTCCGCGGCGCGCGACACGGAACACCACAGCACGATGCCAACCAGTAGAATTTGTCCATTTCCCAACTGCATCGGCCTGATCCGCGTCTGCTCAGTTCGTTGGCCAGCGGCCACACGGATCCGCTACCCTCAATCCCGGGACCGCCCTTATGCGAACAACGGCAACACCGGTTGTCCCTTGACGATGTAATGCGGCCGCCCCTGGTAATCGACGACTCGCGTGTTGCGATCGTACCCTAGTGCGTGATAGATCGTGGCCACAAAATCACTGACGTGGACGGGGTGGTCCTGCGGCTGGCCTCCCTGTTTGTCACTGCTGCCGTAGACCTGGCCGCCGGTGACTCCTGCACCCGCCAGCAACGTACTGTAAACGGGTCCCCAGTGATCGCGACCACCATTCGGGTTAATCACTGGGGTCCGGCCGAATTCACCGGTGCAAACGACCAGCGTCTCGTCCAGAATCCCCCGTTGTTCCAGATCCTGCAACAGCGCCGATACCGCACGATCCATTACCGGCAGGTTTTTCTTCATGGTGGGAAAATTGTCCGCATGGGTATCAAAATGCGGCGTCTCAGGAAGGATCGGCCAGGCCACGGTAACCATTCGCACCCCCGCCTGGACCAGCCGCCGCGCAACCAGGCAACTGCGACCGAAGTGCGACCCGCCATAGCGCTCGCGCGTTGCGACCGGTTCCTCGTCAATGCAGAACGCCTGCCATTTGGGCGCTGCCTCCAGGACACCCAGGGCCTCGCGCTGAAAATGAACCTGCTGCCGAGCCTCCCGCTCATGGCTCACGGCGTTGTTTCGATCTAACGCCTGCAGCAACTCCGTACGCCTCGCCAGTCGGGTACCGCCATTTTGCTTACCGGGAACAAAATCCCCGGGCAACGTTCCGGGCAACTCGCCCTTGTAGTCCATGATCAGCGGATCGTACCCGGCACCCAGAAAGCCCGCATGCTGCCCCGCCCATTCCGTCCCGGGACCATCTTGCGTTATGTACACTGGCAATTGAATCGACCTCGGTAAACCAGCACCGCGCCCCTCCAGCTGTTCCAGCACTGCGCCCACCGACGGCGCATCCCGGCGGCTCAAGAATGGCTGGCCTGCACGTGGCGCATGTTGCCAACCTGTCAGGTTGTAATGCACGCCCGCAGCGTGGAACGTCTGATCGTGATGAACCGACCGAATTACCGCATATTTTTTCGCTGCGGCCGCCAACAGCGGCAGGTATTCGCAAACCTGAAAACCGGGGACCGTTGTGGAGATGGGTTTGAATTCGCCACGAATATTACTGCCCGCTGCGGGCTTCATGTCGAAGGTTTCATGTTGCGGCGGACCACCGATCATATACAGCATGATCACCGATTTGGCTCGCCCTCCACCATCCGCGGCGGCCACCGACGGCATTGGCAGCCCGCAGGGCAGCCCGACTCCCAATGCGCTGACGCCACCCACACGCAAAAATGTGCGTCTCTGAAAGAAGTGCGCTTGCTCGAAGCGTTCTAACGTCATTGGTGCCTTCCGTCCCCGTGATGGTTATCGGCAAAGACGCGTCTGCGGATGAGCCGGCAGCCCGTTAACAACCCACCTATTTTAGGGTCCATCCAAGGGTGTGTCCACGTTGTCCTGACCGCCAGAGTCTCGCGACCTATCGAAACGCGTGGGCGGATTGGCAGAGCGGGCCGGCCACGACACCTCGTCAGCTCTATCGCCTTGGATGAACGACCTTGACGTTCGGTAGTCCAAGAACTTCAAATCCCCTGTCCCGGGCCAACAGTGAAAACCCTTCTGTTTCGATGTGATATTGAAATGGTTCCTCAGGAAACCTGACACCACTTTGAAACACACTCTGCTCTACCAACAGGCAGGTGCCACCAACGCAGTCCAATGGAACCTTGTTCAGGTAGGCCACGTCGGAAAGATACATCCGCGGCCATTTCGCCTCCGGTTGAAAGAGCCCATCCTTGAGCGCTCGCGATTTGTAGCCGAACGACGGCTCTTCTTCATAGAAAAAACTATTCAGGTCAAAAACGCGATCGAGTTCATCAACACAATTCGCCATCACCACTGGTGCTTCGGCTCCGAGCAAAGTCTGGACGATGTCAGTGGGTACATGCGTCAGGTCGACATCGAGAAATAGGACGTAGTCGGATTCGCTGGCGAGCTCGGCTAATCGATTCCTGCAGTGCGCGATGTTCGCGCGGCGTCTCCGTTGAATGGAAGGCTGCCACCGTGGAACCGCGGCGTGAAAACCGAAATTTACTTCTTCAACTTGAATCCGCCGGAAATGGCCCTTCCAGCGTTCCCGAGCCGCTTGGAGCAGGTCCATTGTCCCGTCACTCGAGTCGCTAACGACGAAACAGAGTTCAATCAATTCCGGCGGATAGGCAACTGACTCGATGATCTGTCCGTAGGCCTCCAGAAACGCCGCAGCCTGTTTTATCGGAGTGGCAATGGCCAATCGCGGTAGACGTGTGGGTGGCGCGAAGGTTTGCGATTGAATCGGAACCGGCGGCGGACTCGCTCTGAACTCAATTGCGCCATGTCGTGTACGGCGCAACCGGTATTTGAGTTTGCGGACCATGGACTCCAGGTTCCCAAGCACTCCAGGTTTTGCCTTGCACCAACTGGAGTGCCATTGATGTTCAACAAAAACCGCGTTGCTGGAATCATCCTTTTCCCCTAATATCCTGAACCCGCGAGCTGCTGCGACTTCGGCGCACTTCGCTGACGAAGGCATTGACTCGGCGTCCGCAGGCGACCAGGCGTCAGCAGACATCAAATCTGGGCGTTGATGGGCAGGACAGCTCAAGGCTGCTCCAGTCAACATGAATGGCCCGGTTGAATCCAGTACATAAGGAACCTCTGCTTGGCGTCGGAGCAATTTGATTACATAAGGCCAGAAGGGGTGGCCGGGAACCGAGCCCATCAGCGCATTGCAGACAATGAATTCCAAGCCGCGGCGAATGGCCTTGGGCTTTTTTGCATGGGAATCAGGCTCAAGGGTCAGAAAACATGTTGAAGTGTTTAACAATGGGCACAGATTCTGGTGGGCAAAAATGTCCAGGTCCGCATAGACGCCTCCCAAATGATGCAGCACAAAATAGCGGAACGCATCCGCCCTCATGATGGCCTTTTCGTAACGGTCAAAGATCTCCAGAAAGTCAGGGTATTGCGAGCTGATCAACTCACGGATGTCCGCGTCGGACCAGACCTGGACGGTCCAATCAGGATGTGTAGCTTTCCAGCTTTCCAGATTCTTTCGGTAGCCTTCAGGAACCGTCCGAGTTTTCCACGTCAGGTGCAGCTGTGCAGGAATGTCCATCGGCTTCTTCCATGATCAATACGAAACGTTCCAACGTGGTTTACCTGACCGGCAGCCCAATGCTTCACTTGGGCGGTGGTTACGAACTTCGGGTCGCTTCCATCGGTCGTGCACTCAGCAAACAGTTCAATTTGACGAACGTGGCAATTTGCGGAACCGATTGGAATTGTGGACACAATATCAAGCATATGGACTTCCGAAAACTCGAGTTTGCGTGCGAGGAGTCGGTTTCCTGGGGACAGCGCAAACCCAAGGCCCACCTGTGGGGTTCGCGTTTTGACGACGCAATCATGCGTTCCTTGTTGACCCGCATTGACAACATCGCCCCGGCGTGGATCTATGTTGGTGGTATTCGTGTTGGTGCGCACGCCATTGCACTCGCACGAGCCGGACATCGCCTGATCGTCGACATGCATAACGACGAAGTCAATCTGGCGCATCAGGTCTTGAACACCATTCCGCGTCGCAATTGGTTAAATCGGAAAAGATTCGTCCTCAAGCTGAACCGCCTGAGATCTTGCCAAACCACCTTGCTCAACAGTGCGGCATCGATCAGCTGCTGCAGTGACCACGATCTGCTGCGTTTTCGGCAAGCTGGCATCTCTGCAGATAAACTAGTCGTCGTCCCCAACGAGATCCCGCCGGGTTGTAAAGTCGTACCACGACAACCCACCCCGGAGCCAACCGCTATTTTCGTAGGAACGCTTAACTACCCGCCGAACGTAGAAGGCTTGCGCTGGTTTAATCAGCATGTGGCACCACTTCTACTTCACCGCCATCCGCAGTTTCGGCTGTTAGTGGCAGGGCGAAATCCTTCGCCGGCAACAACGCGTGAATTGACTCGGCACGCGTTCATCGAACTGCACGCAGACTCGGACAATCTTTCCCGGCTTTACGAACGGTCGAATCTCAGCATTGTCCCTTTGCTATCAGGTGGTGGAACTCGAATAAAACTTCTGGAAGCCGCGGCCTTTGGACTGCCCAGTGTCTCCACTTCCATCGGCGCTGAGGGTTTGGAAAGTCTCCATTCGCGATGCTATTGGCCAGGAGACACGGCATCCGAGTTTGCCAACAACATGATGAGATGCTTTGCTGAACCCGCCAAACGCCACGAGATTTCCAATCTGGCTATTGAAACCTTTGGTTCCGCAGTGATTGAATCTGCGCTGCGGCATTGTGTGGGAGTGGCGATGAGACAGGTTCCCAGGCATGAACAGCGAAATGCAGGCTAGCTGCCCAAGTACCAGCCTTGCTTAACATTACGATACAACGACTCCGTCTTCGCGCACCCCCTGCCTTTTTAGGGTGACATCATGAAGAAGATTGTCATTGGGATCTGCACTTGTGATCGCCCCAATCTGGTGCGTCTGTGTGTCGATTCACTGCGGCGTGTTTTTTACGCCGGCTTGGATGTAGAAATATGCCTGGTGGATTCAGGCCACACTTTTCTCCCGTCGAGCGCATTGGCGCGAATTCGGGATTCGATCTCTCATTTTGGCCGCCTAGAGTACATTCCGATTGGGCCCCAGGGTATTGCTCGAGCGCGAAACGAGATCTTGACGTTTGCTCGGAGTTCCGATGCCGACGCATTGGCATTCATTGACGACGACGAAGTCGCAGACACTCGCTGGATTATCCACCATATACGGGCCATGGAGCGATTTGGGGCGGATATAACGACCGCCCCGGTACTCCCGGTATTTCCCAAGATCGCCCAGTCGATGAATCGTTGGATCGATCTGCATGGCGGCAAACGAAAGCTTCACCCCGGGTTTCGCAAATCTGCGGCCACAGGCAACGTCTTACTCGGGCGTAAAGCAGTCGACCAACCAATCAACTTTGATGAGCGATTCAGTTGGAGTGGCGGTGAAGACACCGATTATTTCCGGCGCCTTCACGATCTTGGAATCACAATCTACAAGTTTGACAAACGTGATGTAAGGGAGTTGGTTCCGCGCAGCAAAGCTTGTTGGTCGTGGTACCGATCGAGACGTACTTCAGCGACCCAGCAACGTTTGTTTTCCTCCAAGGACCGCGGCCACTGGGGAACCCTCGCATCACGGGCCGCCTTCTACTTGCTTGCCTCGCCGATGATCTGGTGTGCGGGAACGATTTGCCGCGATGAAAGGGGCAAGTTTTATCGGGCCCATGCCGGAGGCAGTTTGACGGGATTGATGCGTTTTGTGTTATCCAAGCGAAACCAGTTTTATTCGCGAGCACACGACTTGTCCGACGAGGAAATGTCGAATCTTTCACTTTCTATCGCGTTGAATTCTGACGTCTACTAGGCNACNACACGCCGCCGGCACGATGGNTGCNCCAAATCGACTNCGTGCTCAGGTCGCGCACTACGCGATTCCTTTCCGGAGCGATTTACGACCCAAAACAACTGCACAACAGCCNCATTTAGTTCCTGCTTGTGCTGACTGCGGATAGTTGGTCAACAGGGATCACCAAACCATGCCGACGAAGACGCGCATGGCAATTGCGTGACAAACCGTCGTTCCACGACCTTTGCTGTTTGAATTCCGCACCCCGTGAGACAAAGGCAGGGGTGGCGTTCAAGATGAACTCCTGGCGCGCAACGTCTACGCTTCACACCAACCACGTTTTGCCGTGCATTTGCCATCATAATTCGCCGAAATCCTCCGAGTTGGAGTCGTGATGGGCTATGGCAGAAAAGCCTGCAATAGATGACCACCTTGACAACGGATTACAGCTGAACTTCGACATACGTCCAACGATGCCGATTTGCGTCTAACTAATCTGCCAAGTTCCGTTGATCGGTACCGGCGATATCTGGACCACAACTCTCCTAACCGCTGGGGAAATGGAAACGTTGAATCCGCAACGCGGGACGTCCCTGGTTGTTGCATCGCGTATGACTGGAACAGGCTGAGACGAAACGCTCCTGGGGACGCATTTTTGTTTTCGTTATTTTTCGGTCTACGGGAACGTTGATAACGATGTTACAAAACGCAGACAACAATCCGATAGCTAAACGGACAAAGAGGGATAAACGTTATCTGCTTGTTATTGGAGTTGACCGTTTTAGCGGTTCCAGATGGCGTTTGCGTGGCCGAAATCGTGATCTGGTTGCAAAGGCTGACATCTGATTTCTGGTTGTTGGAACACCTAATGCCCCACCGCATGTTACTCTACACAGACGAGGGGCCTTTCCTGGCATGGCGCCAGTCCTGCTCTTTGCGTTCTGGCCCCCCCAGAGCGTTTTGCCACCCTTGACCATTGGATCGCCCTGTGCAAAACATCCATACCATCGACCTGTTGATCTGCTGCAGCTACCTGCTTTTTGTGGTAGGGCTGGGACTCTTTTTCTCTAACAAACAGAAAAACAACGACGACTTTTTCCTCGGTGGCCGCAATATGCACTGGCTTCCGGTCGGTTTGTCCCTCTTCGCCACGACCTTCAGTTCCAATTCCTTCGTCGGGCTGCCCGCGGAGGGCGCCTTTGAAGACTACCACCAGTTGCTGGCCATCTTCTTCATTCCCTTCGTCATCATCCCCATCACCTGCATTTGGTTCATTCCGTTCTACAAGAGTTTCCAATTTGTCAGTCTCTATGAATATCTGGAACGTCGTTTCGCCCGCGCCGTACGGCGATTCGCCAGCCTGATCTTTATGGCCTACTCGGCCGGTTGGATGGGCACCATGCTGCTTGCCGTAGCGCGCATCCTGGATGTCGTCCTGGAAAATCAATCGACCGGGCAAACACTGCTGGTGATTTCCGTCGTCGGCATCCTGGCCACCTTCTATACCGCACTGGGCGGTGTCAAAGCCGTCATCTGGACCGACACGATCCAGGCCTTTGCGTTGTTTGGTGGAATGATCTTTTTGTTTGCGCTGCTGGTGGCCAACATCGACGGCGGTCTGGGCACCTTCTTTGCGACCGGTACGACCGATGGGAAATTCGAAATGTTTCGTCTCGACGGAGGCCTCGGGCAGCGGAACCTGTATTCGGCCTGCGCCTATGGCTTTTTTGTCTATATGGGAGGCCAACTGGCCTCCTACGGCGCCTTCCAGCGTTACGTCACCGTGGATACCGTGGCCGAGGCACGCCGGGTGTTGATCGTCAAAGGTGTCTTCACTTTCGTTTCCTGTACGCTCTTCTTCCTGGTGGGTACAGCACTTTACGTCTATTACCAGCAGTCACATCCGGAAATCTATCGCGACCTCGCCAGCGGCGCTGGCAAGGACCAATTGCTCCCGCACTTTGTGATTCATTACGCCGGCGGTTACGGCATGACCGGCATTATCCTGGCAGGCCTGTTCGCGGCTTCGATGAGTAGCCTGGATAGTGGCATTAACAGCATGACCGCGACGTTGGTCACCGACTGGCTGGGGGGCCGCGAAATGGGGACCGCGGTCAATCGTTATCTGACCACGCTCTTCGGCGCCGCCGTGACGACAATCGCTTGCCTGCTCTCGTTAATCAACTCACCCGTGTTCGACATCCTGTTGTCGATCGCCGGCGCCACCCTCGGCCTTTTGCTGGCGGTATTAATGCTGGGCATGCTGGTTCCCAGGGTCAACACGCTGGGTGCCGCGCTGGGCCTGGCGGCCGGCCTGACCGCCTTTGCACTCGTCCGACTATTCCCCAGAGTGCTGGAGATGTGGGATCCCGTGAGCTACGAACAGCTACTCCAGTTCGTGGGTCCACTGGCTGGGCTGGCCACCAACACCTGGTGGGATGGCCTGTTCACCACCATCCCCGCCATCCTGGTCGGTATCGCGGCCAGCTACCTCGCTCCGGCACCACGGCCCATACAACTGGCGGGGCTCCTGCTCAGCCCCCGCGTAGCGTCTCGTCCGACACCATGACGCTGGCGCATCATCGGGTTGAGTCAAAGATCTGATTCACTGTCCGTCCGCCAACGACTCAAGTTCTTCCCAGCGGGCATACGCCGCAGCCAGCTGCTCCTCGAACTCCTTCATTCGCGCGGTCTCCTCCGCCACGACATCATCCGGTTGCTTGTAGAATTCGGCGTCCGCCATCGTCTCGTAGAGACTCGCCATCTCAGCCTCACAGGCTTCGATCTGTGCTGGCAACGCCGCCAACTCCTGACGCTGCTGGTAATTGAGGCCGCCCCTTTTCGTGTCCCCACGGGCCCGTGTCTTCCCGGGCTTGTTGTGCTTGGGTTTTGGCGTGGCCTTTTTCCCAGGCTGGGACGCAGTCTGACGCACCCAATCGTCATAACCACCTACATACTCACGCACCCCCCCGGTTTCAAAGGCAATCGTACTGGTCGCCACATTATTCAGGAACGTGCGATCATGACTTACCAGCAAGACCGCCCCCTGGTACTCGACCACCCGCTGCTCCAGGAGTTCCAGCGTCTCCGTATCGAGGTCATTCGTCGGCTCGTCAAGCACCAGCACATTGGACGGCTTGGCGAACAACTTGGCCAACAAGAGTCGATTACGTTCTCCGCCCGACAGGAACTTAACTTCCTGGCGGGATCTTTCCGGAGTAAACAGGAATTCCTGCAAATAACCCAGTACGTGTTTCCCACGGCCGTCAAAGGTGATCGACGACGACCCGTCCGCGACGTTGTCCGCAATGCTAGTCTCTTCGTCAAGTTGTTCGCGCAACTGATCGAAGTAGGCCACCTGCAAATTGGCTCCCAACCGTACGTTCCCCTCCTGCGGTGACAGCTCTCCCAGGAGCAGCCGCAACAGCGTTGTTTTCCCAACGCCGTTCGGACCGATCACGCCGACCTTGTCACCCCGCATAATCTGGGTGCTGAACGCCGTGACGATCGGCTGATCCGTGTAGGCAAACGTAATGTCCTCGACCTCCGCGACCAGCCGGCCACTGCGTTGCCCTTCCTGAATCCGAATCCTTGCCGGGCCAGTTTGTTCGCGCCGTGCGTGCCTTTGATTTCGCAATTCTTTGAGTGCCCGTACGCGTCCCTCGTTGCGAGTCCGTCGCGCCTTGATCCCCTGCCGTATCCAGGCCTCTTCCTGCGCCAGCTTTTTATCAAACAATGCATTCTGCTTTTCTTCCTCCGCCAACGCAGCTTCTTTTCGTTTGACAAACGTTCCGTAATCGCACGACCAGTCGAACAAACGTCCGCGATCGATCTCCAGGATGCGACCTGCGAGCTTCTGCAGGAACGTGCGGTCATGCGTGACAAACAAGATCGTCCCGGGCCATTGGACAAGATATTCCTCCAGCCAGCCAATGGCCGGCAAGTCAAGATGGTTCGTCGGTTCATCGAGCAGCAGCACGTCGGGCTCAGCCACCATAGACCGGGCCAGCAGCACGCGTCGTTTCATCCCAGACGACAGGACGTCACAGGACGCATCCAGCCCCAGTTCCATCCGATCGGCCAGCCGTTCCACACGCGCCGTCTGCTCCCAGTCCGCCAGCTCGAGCCCCGCAACGCCCTGCCGGATCGCTTCCCCAACCGTACCACGCAGATCACGCGGTACGTCCTGCGGGAGCGACGCCACCCGTACTCCTTCCTCGATCGTCACCTTGCCTGCGTCCGGTTCCTCGGCTCCCTCAAGCAGCCGCAACAACGTGGTCTTTCCGGCGCCATTGCGCCCGAGCAAGCCAATTTTCTCCCCCGCACGGATACGGCAGTCCACTCCCTCCAGGAGAGGTGGTCCCCGATAGCCGATGTGAAGGTCTTCGAGGGAAATCAACGCCATGGATCCAGCCATTCGTTCGCATGCCACCAAAACACCCACCCCGCGGTACGCGCCGCGCGGACCGCTTAGCCTGTCTTTCCGGCCCCAATCCGTCAACCGCCTCACTGGCCCTTTCGCCCGCCCAGCAGACCCGCCACCAGTTCGTAAACCTGTTCGGAATTTGCTGGGAGACGTTGGGACTTCCCCGAGAGACGTTGGGACTTTCCCGGGAGACGTTGGGACTTTCCCGGGAGACACGGTACGATAGAGACCACGCGGCACCACCCCACGCGGCACCGACTCCACCTGGAACGTTCTCCGATGACGCATCGCCTGTTAATTACCGCTGTCACTTCAGCGCTGATCTGCGGCGGAACCCTATCTCCGCAGCGAACTGCCGTTGCCGAAGCTCCGCAGCCACCGCAGCTCAGTTTTCGAACCGCCATCGAACCGATTCTGCGGCGACGTTGCTATTCCTGCCATGGCCCGGACAAACAGGAAGCCGGATTGCGGCTCGACAAGCGCGCTGCCGCCTTGCAGGGCGGCGACTCGGGCCCTGCCCTGCGACCAGGGAATCCGACCAACAGCACACTGCTGCGCCGCGTTCGCAGCAACGATCCTGCGACCAGAATGCCCCCCGACGGCGCTCGCCTGACGCCTGCCGAAATCGCCACACTGACGGAATGGATCGACCGGGGTGCCAGCTGGGCGGAAGGTGAAACGGCGGCCGCGCATTGGGCTTTTCAACCCGTCACCCATGCTGGCCATCCGAACCTGACAGGTGATGCCTGGTCGTTCAATCCAGTGGACCGTTTTGTTCTCCGCGGTCTCCGACGTGAACAGACCAAACCATCCCCCACGGCCTCGCGGCCCATTCTGGTCCGCCGCGTCCACCTCGATCTACTCGGGTTACCTCCGACCTCCGCACAGTCGCAGCACTGGCTGACGCACCCTGACCTCGACTGGTACCACCAGATGGTGGACGCCCTCCTTGCCTCGCCTCACTTTGGTGAACGCGTAGGCCGCCTCTGGCTGGACCTGGCGAGATACGCCGATACCGACGGCTACGAAAAGGACCGGCCCCGACCACATGCATACCATTGGCGCGACTGGGTCATGGACGCCATCAATCGCGATTTACCCTACGACCAATTCACCGAGCAGCAACTGGCAGGCGACCTTCTGCCTGGGGCCACCGAAGAGACTCGGCTGGCAACCGGCTTCCACCGAAATACGTTGACCAACCGGGAGGGTGGAATCGACAAAGAAGAAGATCGGGTCAAGCAGGCCGTCGACCGCGTGAACACCATCAGCACGGTGTGGCTCGGTCTGACGGTCAAATGCGCGCAGTGCCACTCCCACAAATATGACCCCATCAGCCACAACGAGTACTACCAACTCTACGGATTTTTCAACAACTCGGATGAATCCGATTTCCCGCTGGCTCCCACGGCATCCCAAACCGCAACATACCAACGGGCGTTGTCCGCCCATAACGCCCGCGTCACCGCCCTGCGCACCGCGTACGAAAACGCTCGTGAAAAGCTGGCGGATGGTCTACTGACCACCACGCGGGAACTGCAAAAACGCTTTCCGGATGGCGTTGCCAGGCCACCTCAAAAAGGTTTGTCCATCTACGCGTCCTGCGACCCCTCCCAAACCGCAGACCGAGGCCTCGCAGACGCTACATGGGAGGGCGACGGGGTGCCCAAACAGGTCGACGGCCGCATCGGCCAGGCGTTCGAGTTCAATGGCAAAAACACGCGTTGGGTCCTGGGCCAGCCGAGCCATTTCCGTGGGCAGGGAGCCTTTACGATCGCAGCCTGGATTCACACCACGCAACCCTCGGGCAGCATCGTCACCCAGCTGGACGAATTCCAGTCGTTTCGTGGCCTCGACTTTACGACACACCAGGGAATGATGGAACTGCACCTGGTGCACGAATGGCCGAGTAACGGCATCAAGGTCACCACACCATCCGTTATCAAAACCAAGCAGTGGCACCACGTGCTGGTCCGATACAACGGTTCGCGCAAGGCCGCGGGCGTCGAGATTCTGGTCGACGGAAAACCACAGAAACTCAAGGTCCAAGTCGATGCTCTCACGGACACAACTGTTTCCAGCGAACCGATTCGAATCGGTAGCCGGAAACGGACCAGCTACTTCCAGGGTTACCTCGACGAGATCTCGATCTACAACCGCCGTCTCACCGACGAGGAAGTGACCCACCTCACTCAAGGCCCCGGATTGCAGCAGTTCCTCACGTTGGCAGCGATCGCTCCTGAAAAACGCAGCGCCGCCGAAACCGAAACAATGCTCGATTACCTGATCGACCGCGACGCCGATCTGCGCAACCAGCGTCGTGAAATCCGCGAGCTCACCATGAAACCGCCCGAGGTGGAAACCGACACCGGTATGGCACTGGCCACATCAGCCTCCCCCCGGCGGACGTTTGTCCACCTCCGCGGCGACTTTCTGAAACCAGGAACCGAGGTCCAGGCCGGCGTTCCCTCATTCCTGCCTCCACTCTCAGCACGTGGTGCTCAAGCCGACCGCCTCGACCTGGCGCGTTGGATTCTCGACACCCGCAACCCACTCACGGCACGCGTCGCCGTCAACCGCGTCTGGCAACACTATTTTGGGCGCGGACTCGTCGCCACCAGCGACGACTTTGGCACCCAGGGTGATCCCCCGACCCATCCCGAGCTGCTCGATTGGCTGGCCTCTCGTTTCGTTGGGCACCAGTGGCAAATGAAATGGCTACACCGCCAGCTGGTGACCTCGCGGACCTACCGTCAGTCCTCCGCCCAACGGCCCGACCTGCAAGAGCGGGACCCCTACAATCTGTGGCTGGCGCGACAGCGTCGCACGCGGGTGGACGCGGAAATGATTCGCGACATGTCGCTCTCGACATCAGGACTGCTCGACCGAACAACCCACGGCGTCAGTGTCTTCCCTCCCCTGCCCCCGGGGACACTCGAACTGGCCTTTGTTGACGTAATTAATCGCGGCCCCTGGAAAGTGAGTAGCGGCGGTGACCGTTACCGACGCGGCTTCTACACCTTCTTCCAACGGACGGCCCCCTACCCCATGCTGTCCCTGTTCGACGCGCCTGACTCCAACACCAGCTGCACGCGCCGCGAACGCTCGAATACACCACTACAAGCGCTGATGCTCTGGAATGACCCAGTCTTTCTGGAATGCGCGCAGCATTTGGCTGGACAAATCCTGGAAATGCCCAACGCTACGGACAGCCAGCGTATCGAGCACCTCTTTGTGACCGCGCTGGCGCGGCGTCCAGAATCGCTCGAACTGGACACGATGACAACCCTGCTCGAGAACTCGCGTCAGACCTACGGCAGCGATCCACCGCTTGCCCGAACGTTACTGGGAACCAGCGAAACCCAAAGTGATTCGCAATCCACGGAATGGGCCAGCTGGTTCACGGTCGTGCGGACGCTCATGAATCTTGACGAATTCATCACACGGGAATGAAACGCACCGGTATGACGACACCATCCAATCCATTGACTGCCCGCACGCGCCGGGATTTCCTGACATCCTCCTCCAGCGGGTTGGGGGCCGCGGCCGTGGCCGCCTTGCTTCAGTCCGATGGACTTCTGGCGGCGGCGCCACCCCAAGTAGAGCCGCCCCTTCCGCTGAACGCGCTGACGCCCCGGCAGCCGCACTTTCCACCACGCGCCAAGAGTTGCATCTTCGTTTACGCCGCGGGTGGTCCCAGCCAACTTGACCTTTTCGATCCCAAACCGGAACTGGTGGTCCGCAACGGACAGCAACTTCCCGAATCCATCACCGAAAACGCGCGATTTGCCTTTATCCAGAAGACGGCCACGCTCCTCGGGAGTCGGCGCACCTTTACGCCGCAGGGGCAATGCGGTACGGAATTGTCGGACCTGCTACCCCACCTTGGTCGGCATGTGGATGACATGGCACTCATCCGTACACTCAACACCGAAGCGTTCAATCACCATCCGGCGCAGCTCATGCTGAGCACTGGTGTACCGAGATTTGGCCGCCCGAGTTTTGGCTCCTGGGCGCTCTACGGACTCGGATCGGAATCGCAAGAACTCCCCGGGTACGTCGTGCTTTCCGCAGGCCGGGGCGCCAGTGGAGGTTCTACGAACTGGACCAACGGTTTTCTACCATCCTCCTACCAGGGCGTGGTTTTCCGTAGCCAGGGCGAACCGGTCCTCAATCTCCGCGCACCCGCGGGAATCACACGAGACCTGCAAAAGGCCAGCCTGCAGGCCATTACCAGCCTCAATCGCCGCCGAGCCGAACAATTCGGAGACTCCGAGATCCAGAGTCGCATCGCATCCTATGAATTGGCATTCCGCATGCAAAAGGCAGCACCGGATGTACTTGACCTGACGGATGAATCCCAAGCCACTCTGGACGCGTATGGAATGGAGCGTCCTGAACCGACCGATGTCAAATCTGCCCACGGCGGTGGTGCGGGCGTCTACCAGACCTTTTCACGCAATTGTCTGCTGGCCAGACGCCTGGTGGAACGCGGAGTTCGTTTTGTCACCCTGATGCATGCGTCCTGGGACCAGCACGGCAAGCTAACCGAAGAGCTTACCTACAACGCCCGCATGGCCGACCAGCCACTGGCGGCCTTGATCACCGACCTGAAACAGCGCGGCCTGTTCGATTCCACCCTCATTGTCTTTGCTGGAGAATTCGGCCGCACCCCACTAGCCCAGGGCGGTGATGGACGCGATCATCACCCCGGCGCCTTCAGCGCCTGGTTGGCGGGTGGTGGCGTACGGGGCGGACAGGTGATCGGCAAAACCGATGATTTTGGCTGGGCCCCGGTCGACGAACCAGTTCACGTCAACGATTTCCACGCTACGCTCCTCCACCTGCTGGGCCTTGACCACCTGCGACTCACCCGCCGTTTTGGCGGACTTGATGTCCGCTTGACGAACGTCGCCGGACGGGTCGTCGACAAAATGATTACCTGACTAATGCCACACTTTGGATTATCTGCATTCCTGTCGGTCGCGACGAGCTGCGGTCTGCTGACGCACCAGCTCACCGCCTGTGACGCGACCACACCCTCGGTGCCTGATGCCATCTCAGCCTTGCGTCAGGCTGCCATCGTCTACGACGAAGCGGCGATGAAGACGGCAGTAGCACACCTGGTAAGATCCGGTCGCTCGGCGCTCCCACAGGTCCACCAACTGGTGCACCACGATGACGCCAATGTACGCTGGAAGGCGATCGAGACACTCGGCGCGATCGGTGTTGCCGATCCCAGGCTCTGTCCCGACCTGTTGACGTGTTCGCGCGATGCTGACGCCGACGTCCGCGGCGCAGCAATCGACGTCTTGGCGCAGCTGTTTCCCCAAAACGCATTGACCCAGAAAGCGGTCACACGCCTGCGCAGAGACCCCCACCCCCTGGTTCGGGTGCGCGCCGCCGCCGCGCAATGGACCACACGCCAGGATCTCCGTGCCGTTGAGGCCCTGGCCGCGGCGTTACCAGACGCCGACTGGATGGCAGCCCGAGAAGCATCATTCCGGCTGGCGTCGATCGGCTCCCCAGCAACGCCAGTTCTTCTCACACTCCTCGAGAAAACCACACCACAGGTCCAGCGCGCGGCCCTACTGACTCTGGCGAAGTTTCCGCAATTACCACCCACGGCTCTCCACAAGATCCGCCCCTTGTCCACTAGCGACGACCCGCTGCTGTTTCCCGCCGCGATGAAAGCACTGCTGGCGTGCGGTGACGCGGGCCAAAGGGCCCTGGAAACCTGCTGCCTCGCGGTGAAGGTGCCGCAGCGGGTGGCGGCCCTGACCACCCTGGCAACCTCTGCTACCGCTGCGCCAGTTGTGCGGCGTTTGGTTCTCCAGAGCCTGTCGGATCCGGCAGACGCCTGCCAACTGGCCGCCTTGGCGGTCATCGCACGACATCGCATCGCATCACCAGAACTCCTTCAGCCTTGCGTGAAACGCCTCCTCCATCCCAGTGCCGATCACCGCGCCGCGGCCATTGCCGCGCTGGCTGTCATGGGTTCCCCAGCCCAGCCAGTGTTGCCCGTTCTGCGCCAGCTGGCGGATCGGGAACCGGTTGACTACATTCGCCGTGCCGCCCGGCGTCTGGCACAGCGTCTCGACACCCGCGCCACGCCGCCGCAAGATTGAGATGCCGTCACATTTATGGGATTCAAATACGGCTCCCCGGATCAGACGCATATCGACCCGCCAATGGGCCGGACACTCCGTTTCGGTGCGATACGTTCTCTCACTGATTTCAGGTAACGCGATGTCTTCTGGCTTTATTCTATTTTCACTGATCGCCTTGCTCAGCCTAACGGCCGTTCCGAGTTTCGCACAGGAACCCGAACTCGAACACTTTGAGCGGCGCGTACGGCCGATCCTGGTAAACCATTGCATTCCCTGTCACGGGCCTGGCAAACAGGAAAGTGGTCTGCGGCTGGATTCCAGGGAACACCTCCTCGCGGGTGGAACGTTGGCAGGCCCTGCCGTTCTCCTCCGCAAGACACATGCCAGCCCCTTACTGCTGGCAATCCAGTACAAGGGCGACCTGCAGATGCCACCCAATCGCCGCCTTGCCGCGAACGAAGTGCGGGATTTGCAGCAATGGGTTCTGGCCGGAGCCCCCTGGCCCAAGACCCCTGGAGAAAACAACCCGGTATCTCCCAGCGCCGCCTGGGACTCACATTGGGCCGCGACGCCCTTTGCCAGACCTGTGCTACCTCCCGGCACCGAGGCCTCTCCCATTGACCGCTTCATTGCTGCCCGACTTAAGGCCCGTCAGTTGACGTTTTCGCCACCCGCCGACGCGCACACATTAATGCGCCGTGTTCACTACGTCCTCACTGGTTTACCACCCGAGGCGCAGGCGCGCGATCGGTTTCAGCGCGCATTCCAGTCACACCCCGACATGGCCATGGCCCGCCTCGTGGACCGTTTACTCGCATCGCCTCAATACGGCGAGCGCTGGGCCCGGCACTGGCTCGATCTTGCCAGGTACGCCGACACCAAAGGCTACGTGCGTCTCCAGGAACAAAAGAACTACTACTATGCGTACACCTACCGCGACTATGTGGTTAACGCCTGGAACTGCGACATGCCTTACGACCGTTTCGTGCGTGAACAATTGGCCGGCGATCAACTCCTTCCCAAAGGAGGGGACCGCAGCGCTCTGGCCGCACTCGGCTTTCTCACGCTCGGCCGCCGGTTCACAGGCAACCAGCATGACGTGATCGATGACCGGATTGATGTCGTCACGCGGACGTTCCTCGGCCTTACCGTCAGCTGCGCACGCTGTCACGACCACAAGTTCGACCCCATCCCAACGGCCGACTATTACGGGTTGTACGGCGTGTTCTCCAATACCGTCGAGCCGTCCGACCTGCCCTACCTCCTTACCCGCTCCACAACTCCGCAGCCGATCACGTTCCAGGGCAACTCCGCACTCTACCAACAGAAACGGGACACGCTCGACAAACAAATCCAACAATATCTGCCACCGACCCTGGAGATGTTACGGGCCGACACCCCGAGATATCTGCGGGCAGTTCTAGCCGGCCGGAAGACCTTCCTGGTTCCGCTGCCGGCCGCCAAGGGCGAACTCCGGCAAACGTTCGTCGAACGCTGGGTGGAGTATCTCGAAGGCACCAAACGGTCTTTTCACCCCGTCTTTGCACCATGGCACGCGCTGCGTGCCCTTCCCGCTGCCGACTTCTCCCGCCAATATCGCTCCACGCTCGCGCGTCTTACCGCAGCGGCGCCCCAGCCACTCAACCAGTTCCTTCTCGACCAAATCGCAGCTAATCCGCCAGCGACCATGCGAGACATCGCAGATCGATACGGTCAGGCCTTGCTGGCAATTCACCGAGAAACCCGCGCCGCACTGCAAACCGATCCTGACTTCACCACCTTTCGGGACCCCAGCAAGGAACAGCTGCGATCCGTACTTTACGGGCCGGGTTCGCCCTTCGCCGTCTCTCCACGGGAAGCACTTGACGCCTACCTTCTCGACGCCGAATGGAACCGCGCCCTTTCCCAGGCCTATCTTGACTACGACGCCTGGCTTGCGGGAACGGGCCGAGCCGCCCCGCGCGCCCATGTGCTCTACGATTCACCACGCGTGCATGAACCCCATATCTTTGTCCGCGGCAACCCGGAACGTGTCGGCCGCGCGGTGAGACGCGCCGCGCCGCGCGTACTGGGGCCCGAACTCTCCGTTCCATTCACCAGGGGTAGCGGTCGACGTGAACTGGCTGACGCCATTACCCATCCCCGTAATCCTCTTACTGCCCGTGTCGTAGTCAATCGCATCTGGGCACACCATTTTGGTCGCGGACTAGTTGCCACGGTGAGTAATTTTGGCCTCCGCGCCACCCCACCGACCCACCCCCTTTTGCTCGACTACCTGGCATCGGATTTGATCGACCACGGCTGGTCGATCAAGCGGCTCCACCGCCAGATTCTCTTGTCACAAACGTGGCAACAAGCCAGCCGGGATCGGCCGGCCGCCCGCCAAGTTGACAGCGAAAACCAGCTCCTGTGGCGTTACCGCCGTCGCCGCCTGGACTTCGAGATCCTGCGTGACTCCATGCTTTCCGTAGCCGGACAACTCGACCTGCAGATGCAGGGGCCTCCCGTCGAATTATTGGAGGCCGGCAATACACGACGAAGCATCTATGGCCGAATCGATCGCAGCGGACTTCCAACCATCCTACGGTTGTTTGATTTCCCCAGCCCTGACACGCATAGTCCAACTCGGTCCAACACCACCGCGCCCCAGCAAGCCTTGTTCTTGATGAATAACGCGTTTGTGCAACAACGGGCTGCCGGCGTCGCCCTGCGCGCCCAGGACGCTGCGACGCGTGTTGGCGCACACTCCACGGAAGCGGTAATCCAATCCCTCTACCAGGTCACGCTGGGCCGACATCCCACACCGGACGAAACGGCACGCTGCCACCAGGGGCTCGTGGAAGGCACGCTGGATTTCCCCAATCTGGCGCAAATGTTATTGATCAGCAACGAGTTTCTTTTTATCGATTGACGTACTCGGAATCGTTATGAATCCCTCCACCTGGAATCGGCGCCAAATCCTCAACCGTTGCGGCATGGGCATCGGAGCGCTCGGTCTGGCACCATTACTGAACACGTCCGCCGCGGCGTCATCCCCCCTGGCGCCCAAAACACCTCCACAACGGGCCGCCGCGAAACAGGCCATCCACATCTTTCTCAACGGCGGTCCTTCCCACGTTGACACCTTTGATCCAAAACCTCTGTTGCAACGTTACCAGGGACGTCCTTTACCCGTGGACAATTTGCCCACAGAACGCGCAACCGGAAATGCTTTCCCGTCTCCGTACCGGTTTTCCCAATACGGGGAGAGTGGCCTCCCTTTCAGCGAGATCTTTGCCAGGACCGCGGAGTGTGCCGACGATATCTGCGTCGTCCGTTCCATGTATGCCGACGTCCCCAATCACGAGCCGTCTTTTCTGCTGTGGAATTGTGGGGACGCGCGTCTGCCGCGGCCCAGCATGGGTTCCTGGGTCACCTATGGGCTCGGCAGCGAGAACCAGAATCTCCCCGGCTTCGTCGCACTCTGCCCCCACGGCCTGCCAACTCAAGGAACTGAGAATTGGCGATCTGCCTTCTTGCCCGGGATTTACCAGGGCGCCCACATCGATACCCAGTTCACCAATATTGAGAAGTTGATCGAAAACATCCGCAACACGACATTGACAACAACACACCAGCGGCGGCAGCTCGATCTGTTATTGGCCGCTAACCAGGAACACCTTGCTGCTCGTGGCCACGACCCTAACCTGGAAGCACGCATCGAATCGTTTGAGCTGGCCTACCGAATGCAATCCGAGGCAGCCGATGCCTTTGATATCGAGCAGGAGCCACAATACATCCGCGACATGTACGGAAGCACCGTCCAGGCCCGTACCTTGCTGTTGGCCCGTCGTCTTGTGGAACGCGGCGTCCGGTTTGTACAAGTCTGGTACTCCGGTGGGCAACCCTGGGACAACCACGACAATATTCAGATCCACGGACAGCTGGCGAGCCAGATCGATCAACCCATCAGCGCACTCCTTAAAGACCTCAAACAGCGCGGACTACTCGATGAAACCCTGGTCCTTTGCGGTGGCGAATTTGGGCGTACTCCCACTGTGGAGTTACCCCGACCGCTACTCAACTCAGGCAAACAACTCGGCCGGGACCACAATCATCACGGCTTCAGCGTCTGGCTGGCAGGCGGGGGGATCCGGGGCGGCCACGTTCACGGTGCCACCGATGAAACCGGGTGGAAGGCCGTCGAAGATCGCGTTCACGTACACGACATTCACGCGACCATGCTGCACCTCCTGGGCTTCGACCATGAAACGTTCACGTACCGCTACGCCGGCCGCGATTTCCGCCTAACTGACGTCCACGGCAAAGTCATTCAGGGAATTTGCCGGTCCCCCTGACGGCAATTCATCAGGGCGCATTTAGTTCTACAAGGGGACGCGCAGCAGGCAGCTGAACTCGCGTGCAAAGTCGACCGATACCCGCGCATGGACGGCGCCCTGCTTGTCGAAAAACCGCTGACGCCCTGAAGCGGGATAGACACCTTCATGCCACACGCCAGGATGGATATACAATCCCTGGCTTCCGGAAAACCGGAAGGCCACAAAATCGGTCGGGGCCACGTCATCGCCGGGCAACGCTAACGGCACCAGAAACGAGGCTTGCTGCAGTGGAAAAAAAAGCTGCCCGCCGTCGGGGTGGTAATTGGCGTGCCACATCAGGACTTGCTCGGGTTGCCGCAACGATTCCTCCCGCGATTCTTCGGGTGACACCGCATATCCCAGTATGTAATGGCCCCCCACTGCCTCGTTCTGGCCGTACAGGAGGTCGCCTTTCCACTCACTCAAGAAGATTCCCTCCGTCGTCCCCCCCTCGTCCCCCGAGTCCTGGTCAACCGGCCGCCACCCCTGCGCCGGCCAGCGGACGATCTCCACCTCACAATGATCGGCCTGATCAACCAGGCGGCCGTAGCCTTGCAGTGATTCCGCGCTGGCATCAACGACCGGCACATCCACCCAGGGCAACTCTGGAGGGAGCTCTGGATTTAGATAGTCGGGTGCGTCCAGGGGTCGTTCCACCATCTCCAACATCCTCTCTTGTGACTCAATCTCAGCCTACTCGCTGGGCGCCGCTTCAGTCGTTATAGTCCACCCCACGCACCGCTGCGACGGGCCGTCACACTTCTGGCGTACACCAGCCGCTGTTCCCAGCCATCATCGGGCCTCCTCCCCACGCAGGTTTTCCCATGCAACGCTCAGATACACGAGTGGGAACGCCAACAGACTCCCACCAGCAGCCCGGCGGCGAAGAAATACCGCAGATCTGTACCGCCAATCGCCCTCACTGCAGGCAGTTGATGTTCTGGAGCTGGGCACTGCTCTGCGGCGCACTGGTAACCACGCACACGGCGATCTCCCAGGACAATATCTCAGTCGACATCGAGCCCATGCCGACACGGGATGGCACCCGTCTGCGGACTCGAATTTATCGCCAACGGGGCATCACCACTCCACTCCCGGTACTGCTGCTAAAAACGGCTTACGGTACGGCGGGATTTGAGCAGCAGGCACGCCGCATCGCCGCCCGCGGCTATGTGGCAGTCACGCAAGACAGCAGTGGCCGCAATGGATCCGAAGGGGAATTCAATCTCTACTGGGGCGAGGCTGCCGATGGTTTTGACGCCGTCACCTGGATTCGCGAACAACCTTGGTGCAACGGTCGTGTGGGTATGTGGGGCGCCTCTTACATGGGGAGTTCTCAGTGGCTCACCGCCAGCACACGCGTACAACTCGACGCTCTGGCCCCCACTGCAGCGGTACCGTATTTCTACAGTAACATCTACCGCGGCGGGGCCTATATCCTGGCGCTAGGTCGGGCCGGGTTTGGGGCCAACGTCTATGGACCTCCAACCTCCGCGGGGGCGTCCCCCAGATGGCCCCAGTGGTACTTGACACTCCCCTTGATGAGCCTGGACCGTGTCGTTGGCCACCCGGCGCCGCTCCAGATGAGTATGATCAAACACATTACCCCAGACGGCTTCTGGAAAGGCACCGACGCCCGCAACTTCTCCGACATGGACTTCCCGGCACAGCACATCGTTGGCTGTTACGATTTCATGTGCGCAGGTGCCTTACGTGCTTACCATGGGATGCGGACGCAGGCCGCCAGCCAACACGCACGCGATAACCAGCAACTGATTCTGGGTCCCTGGGACCATGCCACCGGAAGTGATCGGGCCGGCGATGTCGTCTTTGGCAAGGAAGCACAGCTCGACATCGTGTCCGAGAATCTCATCTGGTATGACCGCTGGTTCAAAGGGAAGCAGAAAAGCGTCCCCTATCCTCGCGTACGATATTTCATGATGGGCATCAACAAATGGAGGGAATCCTCTGCCTGGCCGCCGGCGTCCACCTACCCCGTCCCCTTTTACCTGCATGCACACGAAACAGACCAGCGTCCTGGCGAGGCAGGGTCATTGCGCAAGACGCCACAGCACGGCCCTAACCCACCGACGCAATTGGTTTCCGACCCCGCCAATCCGGTCCCGTCGGCACCCTTTCACGGTGCCGCCTACCTCGATGGGTTCGGGCCATACGACCAGCAAGCTGCCGCTGCGCGGCCTGACGTTCTGGCCTATACAACCCAACCGCTCGCCGAACCACTCGCACTCGCCGGTAACCTACAGGCGGTCGTCTACGCTTCCGCCAACACCCCTGATTTTGACCTGGTGGCGATGGTGCTCGACATCCATCCCGACGGCTTTCGCCACCCACTGGCCACGGGCATCCTCCGTGCCACCGCACGCGAGTCCACGTTACACCGGAGCCCCGTTGAACCCGGCAAAGTCTACCGCCTCTCGATTGACATCGGTGATTGTGCCGCCACGCTTCCATCTGGCCATCGCCTGGAAGTCCACATCCAGGGCAGCTATTTCCCCATCTATGACCGGAACACCAACACCGGCAAAGGACCGTTTCACGCCGACGTTCTCACCGCCAAGGCCTCCATTTACCACGATGCGAATCGTCCTTCCCATGTCACCTTGCCGCTCCTTCGGTGACTCCGCATTATCGGTTTCAAAGAGATCTCGTTTGGCTGCGCAGACGACCTGCAGAACAGCCACCGCACGGGCGCCAAGTCAACTATTACTTCTCCCCAGGAGATGCGCGCCAACTGGAGGGCCATTGCCAACGTCACATATCCGGCGTCTCCATCTTGCCAGGTGGGAGCGCTAGCGATGTAAAGCCACCGGAGTGGCTAACCAGGCGGGCCGCAAGCACGATCTCGATCCTTTTGCGAGCCACGTGACCTCGCCCGATTCGCTGGCCACCGGCTACAATAGAGCGATGCACGGTTTTCAAGCCTTCCCCAGCATTACCCTCTCTTGCGCCAGCCTGCTCTGGCTCTGGGTCATTAACTCTGCCCCGCTGGCAGGGGAAATCCCCCCCGACCCGACACCGGTCCATTTCGAACGCGACGTACGTCCCCTACTCCGCGCGCACTGCATGAGTTGTCATGGTCTGGAAAAACGCGCAGGCGACCTCGACTTGCGAACCCTTCCACTCCTCATGCAGGGTGGCACGCAAGGTCCCGCCATCGTACCGGGCAGCGCAGCGCGCAGTCTTCTCTACCGCAAAGTTGCCTCACGCAGCATGCCCCCTGAAGGTGAACTACCCCTTACCGACGCACAGTTGACTACGCTGCGCCGGTGGCTGGACAGCGCGGAACCGCCTGTTCCTGCCGAGCCCGCCAGCATTACCCCCATCGACCCTGGGGACCGATCCCACTGGGCTTTTCAGCCGCTCCGACGAATGCCGCCACCGTCATCAGACCATACGACCGCAGCCAGGACGATGGTCGACCGTTTCGTCCACGTATTTCTCAACGGTGCCCCCTGGGACAGTCACGCCAACGTCAAAAACGAGATTGCCACGATCTCGGCGCAAACGGACCTGCCGACCTCAGGCTTCCTACAGGACCTCGCCCAACGGGGTTTACTGGAAGACACGATCGTACTCTGGACGGGTGAATTTGGACGTTTGCCCGTGTCGCAAAATGGTCTGGGCCGGGATCACAATGGCAACGCATTCACGGCACTTCTCGCCGGAGGCGGATTTCGACCAGGCCACATCCATGGCGCTACCGATGACGTCGGCTACCGCGCCACAGAGGACCCCGTCAGCGTCCCGGACCTGTTCGCGACCATCCTGCATCAACTGGGCCTCGACCACGATGCGCTCACCTATCACCACCACGGGCGCGACGAAACGCTCACCGACTCGCCGGTTTCGAACGCCAGGGTTGTGGAACAACTACTAGCCTGATACCGCGCGACAACAGCTAATGGCCACACGTTCCTTTACCTACTCGCTACCTGTATCTCGCTCATGATTACCGTTTCCACTCCGGCACTTCGTCTGTTGGGCGCAATGCGCAGGCTATTTTTCGGGTGGTTCGGCTTTTCCCGAGATGTGCCCCGCGTCTACTACGCGGTCTCAGGGCTCACACTCATGCTGGGCAAGTACACCGTCGAGCGCAGCGTGCTGTACCTCGTCGCCGGAACGACGATGTCCCCATGGCAGTTCTTTTCTCCAGTCCTGGCAGCTCGTGAGGAGCTGGTTCGCGGGGCACCCGATTGGCTGCCTTGGGCCTGGTTCCTCTGGACGCTTCCGTTCCTGTGGATTGCGGTCACCATGACGCTCCGCCGCGCTTACAGCGCTGGCTACAGTGTCTGGCCCGGTCTCTTGATCCTGATTCCAGCAGTCAACCTCGTAACCATGGTGGTCATGGCCCTGCTTCCCAATCGCCGGTCTATTCCCGCGAATGCCCCATCCACCCCGATCCGCCACACCGTACTTCATTACCGCGCGGCGCTCGCTGGCCTGGCAGTTGGACTCCTTTTGGCGCTCGGAATGCTGGGCATCAGCGTGTACACCTTTGGCACCTATGGCAGCTCGCTGTTCCTGGGCACACCCATTTTGATGGGTGCGGTGGCATCCGTCATCACCAATACCGCTGCCCCCACCCGCCTCTCCACGAGTGTTTATTTGGGAATGCTCTCAGTCATCCTGGCCGGCGGCGCGCTGTGGGTGTTCGCCCTGGAGGGAATCATCTGCCTCGCCATGGCGGCTCCACTCGCCCTCCCGTTGGGCGCTTTGGGGGGTGCCATCGGAAAGCTTCTCGCCGACACGTCCAGACGGCCAATCCGCGGCACCTCAGCGGTTTTGTTGCTGCTACCCGGACTCGCTGGAGTCGAACATCTCACCCGCCCCGAGCCTGAATGGGTCGTGGAAACGGAAATCCATGTCGCAGCCGATATCGACGAGGTCTGGAACTGCGTCATCCATTTCCCGGACTTGCCCCCACCTCAGGCATGGTACTACCGATGGGGTATTGCCTGCCCAATCCGCGCCGAGATTTCCGGTACCGGCGTCGGCGCTGTACGTCGGTGCATCTTTACGACCGGAGTCTTTGTAGAGCCCATCACGGCGTGGGATGCACCGTATCGGCTCGCATTTGATGTGACCCAGCAACCCGCACCCATGTTTGAACTCAGTCCTTACCACGACCTGCATCCACCGCATTTGGATGGAGCACTCCGCAGTACCCGTGGCGAGTTTATTCTCCACCGCGCAGCAGATGGCGGAACCCGACTGATCGGTAGGACCTGGTATCAACTCGAATTGCTTCCCCATTCCTACTGGACATTGTGGTCGGATCTCCTCATTCACCGCATTCACCACCGCGTACTGCAACATGTGAAACAACATGCAGAATCTAGCGTCGGCAAGGACGGCTTCCGCTCGGCGGCCCCAAGCCACTTCTGACCACGGCGCACCTGAAAGTCGCGTTTGCTGGCGCATCCAGATGCTTGCCCCAATCCCCCTGCCACCTCTCGGCTGGCCTGGCAAGCACACACAATCCTGACGCAAAGTTTTCGCGTTGCGGCAACTCTCCTGGGCGACTTTCCGGTTACCACCCGTCGTCCGTCGAAGAGCCGTCAGGTCAACCGTGCCTGCCACCGAAATGTGCGACGAAGCTTTTCACATTCCGCCATCTGACCAGGTTGTCTTTGCAGCACGCGGCGGCCCGTCGCCTGCCTGTGGTATCTTGGACGACGGCGGATCTTCGATTCCCAACCCGGGAACGCAACAGCACCTGGACTGGGACGGCGAAAACATGCGAGCCCACAACTGTCCCGATGCCGACCAGTTCATTCACCCAGTCTACCGGAAGGGTTGGGAGATCGATTGAACGCCAGGCAGAAGCCCCGCTGCCACGCGGGGCTTCTGCCTGGGCGCACCACTTCCCAGCAGCTACCATTGCAGACAGGCGTTCAGGCGTCTGTCGTCCGGCGCGTCCCTGTTTCCCGTCGCCAAGTCTCTTCCGTTTCCAGAATCTGCCATGCAGCATGTTCGCCCGGGAGCGCGGCACATCAGCCGCCGTAGCGCGATGCAGATAGGGAGCCTCGGCGCCGCGGGCATCGGCCTCTCGGATCTGTTACGTGCGCGTTCTCAGGCATCCGGTCGAGTGTTCCCGCCTGAAACCTCAGTCGTGTGGGTCTGGCTCCAGGGTGGTGCGCCCCATCTGGAGACATTTGACCCCAAGATGGAGGCGCCCGCTGACTACCGCAGTATGATCGGAGCGGTCTCCACACGATTGCCCGGCGTCGAATTCGGCGGGCTGTTTCCCGGGCTTGCCGGCTGCGCCGATCGCATGGCGGTCGTACGCTCTTTCCACCACACCAATCCCGACCATCTGGGCGCGTCGCATTATGTCCTCACCGCCAACGATAACCCCGCCGGCTCCAAACAACAGACCAAACCTGCCTTCGGAGCCATCGCGTCGCGTGTGCGTGGCACCAATCATCCTCGCACACGGATTCCGACATTTGTTCGGCTGAAACCAACCGTGAGTTTCGACTTTGACCAGCCGCTCTGGCTGGGTCGCGCCAACGCGCCCTTCGATGTCGCGGGTGGTACGCGAAGGAACCTCAACTTGTCTGTTGATCCCAAACACCTGGCAAACCGTCGCGGGCTGCTGCACCAGCTGGACCGTCTGCGCCGGGACCTGGACCAAACCGATGCGATGGCTGGCATGGACGCATTCGAACAACAGGCAACCGACCTTATCCTTGGGAAAACGCGTGACGTATTCGACCTGACCCAGGAAACCCCATCTCTCCGCGCCCGGTATGGCGGCGGCCTGGGTGAACAACTTCTTACCGCACGGCGTCTCTGTGAAGCCGGCTGCGGCTTTGTGACTTTAACGTATGGCTGGGCGCCCCAACCGGCCAAAACCCCTTTTGCCTGGGACATGCACCTCGGTCCTAGCCAACCAGCCGCCCCCCCCATGGGCCAACAGCTCCAGGCAATCTGCCCTCCCCTCGATCACGCGCTCGCTGTTTTTCTGGAAGACGTTGCGGAACGTGGCCTGGACAAGAACATCCTCCTCGTTTTGACTGGCGACTTTGGCCGCACGCCAAAAATCAACGCATTCGGGGGGCGCGACCATTGGCCCGGGCTGTCCACCCTGGCTCTCGCTGGCGGCGGATTGCAGATGGGACAAGTTGTCGGCACCTCTTCAGCGCGTGGCGAGTTCCCGACCTCCAGCCCGGTCCAGCCCAAGGACCTGATGGCAACCCTCTTCCACGTCCTGGGCGTACCGGCCACATTGCAGTTCCCGGACTATTCTGGCCGCCCGCATTACTTGCTCCCAGCAGGCGCGTCCGCAATTTCGGAACTGCTCTGAGCCTGCTGCTGGACGCGCTCCCGCAAGGTTCCGTTGCGAGGTTCCGTTGCGAGCTTTAGTCAAGGCGTTCCGCAATCAACGGCAATGCCTGCTCCAGCAACGACGCCGCCTGTTTCCTCGCGGCCTCCATTGGCAACCCTTTTTTAACTCCGGGTCTTTTGTGCCCCACCGAGGTCAACCACGCGTCGTGCAACAACTCCATCCGCCGTTGCATGATCGACGACAGCTTCGCGCCGGGTTCTTTGATTTCGGCGACTCCCCAGGCCCGCAACAAGGTCTCGCCAATGATCCGTTGACCGAGTGGATTGGGGTGCACACCGTCCGGAGCTAACGTGTAACGGGGATCTAGCTTCCGTTGTTCAACAAGGTGCCTGGTCAATGGCGAATGCAGGTCAACCACCATCGCGACACGATCCTTTTGTTCAAGAATCCAGCGCGCATACCGCGAGATCACCTCGCGGTCGTAATGTTCATAAATCGCAAACCACGCGTATTTCTCCTCCCCCGCTGGCTTGAGTTTTCCCTTCTGCTGCCGCAGCGGAACCGCATCAAACGGAGGCGGCGTCATCAACACAAGCTTCGCTCCCGCGTCATGCCCCTTCTCAATTAACCGTCCGATCCCCTGCTGGTACGCTCTGAACCGCCCCTCTGAGAACGGATAATAGATCCCGTCGTTCATTCCGTAACACGCAACCACCACATCGGGCTGAACCTGTTGGAGCGCCCGATCGAGCCGTTCATGAATGTCCGGCCGCGGAAACGGATGATCCGGCTCCGACAAGCCAGTACACGTTTCACTACTTAGCCCCACATTGATGAAATCGGGGAGTGGGTCCATTCCTTGCAGTCGGCATTGCGTTTCAATCCACGCTATGTAGCCGCCGGCATGCGTAATCGAATCGCCCAGGAACAGCACTCTCTTGCTTTTCAGGGGAAACGCAGCGGCGGCGGCAGTATTTCCATACGAAACCACCAGGAACATTCCCACCGCCCACAACGCCGTCGCGCGTCGACGTTGACTTCGTGCACGTGCAACATTTTGCATTCCATCTCTCCTGAACAAACTACCGTGCCATTGCTGAATCCGCCGTATCACGCGCAGAAATCAGGCAAAAATCTCATCCGCCACCTCTCCATGAACGTTCGTGAGCCGGCGCCGGATCCCATTGTGATAAAATGTAAGTTTTTCATGGTCGATTCCGAACAAATGCAGAATGGTCGCGTGGAAATCATGCCACGGCATCGGATTTTCCACCGCCTTCCAGCCGATGTCATCGGTCGCTCCATACGAGGTTCCGGGTTTCAGACCCGCACCCGCCATCCAGCAAGAAAACCCATACCGGTTATGGTCACGTCCCGGACCGACCTGGTTCGCCGCCGATTGCGCAAATGGCGTCCGTCCAAACTCCGTCGTGAAGAGAACCAGTGTTTCCGCGAGCATGCCACGTTGTTTGAGATCTCGCAACAGCGCTGCCACCGGTTTATCGATACGGCCAGCCTCAAAAGAATGGTTCTGTTTCACACTCTCGTGGGCGTCCCAACTGGCCCGAGGGTTACCAGCAATCGGCCCACCCGAATAAATCTGGACGAACCGCACACCCCGTTCCAACAGCCTTCTGCCTAGCAAACACCGGCGCCCCGCGTCTGCCGTCTGCGTATCATCCACACCGTACATTTCGCGTGTCGCTGCCGTCTCACCGGCAAGATCACTGACTTCCGGAACCGACATCTGCATCTGCGCCGCCAGTTCATAGCTCCGCACGCGTGCCGCCAACGCAGCATCCTGCCCCGCCTGGGCCAAATGTTTCCGGTTCACAAGACGCAGAAACTCACGTGTCTCGGCCTCCTCCACACGATCGATGGCTCTGGCTGGAAACAGGTCTCGCACGGGCTGATCACCGCCACTCAAAACGACCCCCTGATGCTGGGCCGGAAGAAAACCATTCGTCCAGTTCGACGCCCCGCCGTTCGGACCCCCGCGAGAATCAGGTAGGACCACGTACGCCGGTAACGCCTCTGTTTCGGTCCCCATTCCATACGACAACCAGCTCCCCAACGAAGGAAACCCGTTAAATTGAAAACCGCTGTTCTGCACAAACAACGCGGGGGTATGGTTCGCAGAATCGGACACCATCGACCGCAACAGTGTCAAATCGTCTGCCTGCTCCGCAATGTGAGGCCACATTTCCGAGATCCACAGCCCGCTATTCCCGCGTTGCTTGAACTCCCAGTCATGCTGCCGCAGCAAACCAACCTGGCCAAAAAAGATATCCGGCTTCTCACTAGCACCGAGCGGTTTGCCGTGGTACTTCACCAACTCGGGCTTGTAATCAAAAGAGTCAACATGGCTCATGCCGCCAATCAAACAAATATGGATCGCCCGCTTCGCCCGGACAGGATGAGTCGTCGTCGCTCCCTGAACTACACCATCGCCTTCCAGTAAGGAAAGCAACGCCGTAGCGGCGATCCCTTGTGCACCCCAATGAAAGAAATCCCTTCGTTTGCCTTGATACATCGCCACTTCCCAGAAAAATGTATACCCAAAAGGGCTTCCTCATGCCTAACTACTGCGACACCACGAATTCGTTGCTGTTAAACAACGCGCGACCCAGTGCCGCGGCTCCATGACGCTCCACCAGTTTAATTGCCAACAGCTCTTCTTCCGCGTCCGGTCGCCGGCCCAGTGTCAGTTCGTAAGCACGTCGCACTTGTTCCCCGGCGTTGGCCCCCGCCTCTCGCCCAACCCGTTCTCCCAAATGGCCTGCCATCCGCAAAACAAAGCTATTGTTCAAGAGGCTCAACGCCTGCAACGGAGTCGTGGTGACGGTGCGGCGCGGCGCTGTGGACGACGGATCGGGACAATCAAACGTGTCCAACAATGCGCTGCGGCCACCCCGTGGCCAGAAACGATACACCGTTCGTCGGTGCAACTGGTCGTCCTCTTTGTCGAGCGGTTCATAATACGTCGTACCGTTGTTCGGAGTGATCGAGACGTCCACAAACCCCGGACCACCTGCCTGTAGATTTAATTTGCCGGCAACCGCCAGGATCGAATCACGCAAGACCTCGGCTTCAATGCGTCGGGGCGACTTTCTCCACAGCAAACGGTTCCCCGCATCCCGTTCATGGGCCGTTTGACGAAATTTCGATGCCTGCCGATAGGCTGAGGACGTTACGATCACACGGTGTACCGATTTCAGGCGGTAGCCGCCTTGTCGCAGCGTAATCGCCAGCCAATCGAGCAGCTCCGGGTGACTCGGGCGTCCTCCGTTGAAGCCAAAGTCATTCGGCGTCTCCACGATCCCGGTCCCAAAGTGGTAATGCCAGAGCCGATTCACCATCACCCGCGGGAACAACGGATTCTTGTCACCCGCAATCCAAGATGCCAAACGCACGCGCCGCGCCGCATCGGTCGAGTCTGCAGCCAGCCCAAAATCAGCCGTCACTCCCTGAACTGCGCGCACCGCACCGGGCGTCATCACCTCGCCTCGCTTCATGACGTCACCGCGAGGAAGAAAATACGTCGTCCCGGGATTCCCCGGGGCCACGGTATAGAACTTGACCTTGCTATTGGATTGCAGTTCCGTCTTCCGCTTCACTAGCGCCGCACGTCGCTTCACCAACTCACGACGTTGCCCACGTTCGGCCGGCGCCAGCGCCGCCACGAGTTCCTCCTCAGCGACATAGTCGCTTTCCACGCCCGCCGAAGCGGCAATCGCTGCCGGAGACAAGGCTTTCAGATGCAACTGGGCACGCAAGATCTTTCCGCTCAAATACCGATTCGGGCCAACCGGCGGTTTGTGCCGCAAGCCAAAAAGGACAGTACTGTCACCCGCTTTGTATCGTTGAAGACCGGAACTCTTGTACGGTTTCCCGTACGGCACGCCGTTCCGGTAACCGGTGATCGTGCCATCTGCCTGATACACGATGGCAAAATGTACCGGCTCTTTGGTGCCTGTCGTCTCTACGGGAGCAGCAAACGATTTGGTGCGTACAAACCCATCACTACCGGCCATCCACTGTCCTGCCTCGCGTTCACCAAACACAATCGCGTCAAACACGAGTCCGCTGCGGGTCTGAAGCGTGAGCGCCGAGCCACCGCGCTGTTTCAAATTGGCCAACAGCACCCAGGATTCCAGCGTCTTCTCTTTGACATCCGTCGGCAACGTCGCTGTCTCAACATAACTTTCCTCACCAAGCACCAGGGCACCATTCTCAACCCGTGCGGATCCATGCGCAGTGCCGTGCAGCGCACCCAGACTGTCTTTAAGATCCGACTCGAACTCCCACCGCGCATAAGGCCGCGGAGGCACCGTTCGTTTCTGGCCTTCTTTCTTGCGTACCGCCAGGACTGTTTGACGCGCCTTCTTCTCCAGTCTGTTCACGACGCCATTGAGCGCATCGAGTTCCTTCTCAAGAGCGGATATCTGGTCACGAAAACGTGTCTCCACCGCCTCTTTTTCACCATGCCTGACCCCCGAAATAGCAGCGGTAAGCCGGTAATACTCGCGTTGGCGAATCGGGTCAAATTTGTGATCGTGGCAGCGGCTACAGTTGAAAGTAAGGCCGACGAACGTCTGGCCCAGTGCTCCCACCATTTCTTCCAATTCATCTTCACGGGCCACCCGCTTCATGAATTCGCTGCCACCGACCACCGTGTTATGGACGCCCGCAACCCAGAACCCCACGGCCGCCAGGCCGCTTGGCGCATTGTTCCGCAGCACGTCACCCGCGATCTGCAGGCGGGCAAATTCGTCATAAGGCATATCCGCGTTGAACGCGTCAATCACCCAATCGCGGTAGTGCCAAAGATGATTACGTGGCCCGTTCCGTTCAAAACCGTCACTCTCACCAAAACGTGCGACATCCAGCCAGTGACGGCCCCAGCGTTCCCCGTAGTGACTGGAATCCAGTAAACGATCTACCACTGCGGCGTAGGCCACATCGCTCGGATCCTCAACAAACTTCGCCACCGCCTCTGGCGTGGGCGGCAATCCAATCAAATCAAGATACAGACGCCTGATCAACTGACGTGGGCTGGCGTCTTCTGAGAACCCCAGCTGTTCCGCCTCCAATTTCGCCAGAATAAAGGCGTCGACCGGATTCCGAACCCGATCTCGGGTCTTTACGGCGGGGACCCGCGGGTCGCGCAATGGCTGCAATGACCACCAGTCCAGCCCTGCGCGACTCTCGTTAGTAAAACGAAACGGGTCAATTGGATTCGTTCCCCAGGGGGCACCGTCCTGGATCCATTTCCGTAACACCTCCTTGGTTTTCTCCGGGAGTGGTTTCCTGGGAGGCATCTCCCCACTTGCAACCCGTTCCCACAACAAGCTTTCCAGTGGTTTTCCTGGCCGCCATGCCGGTCCGCTCTCACCGCCCCGGAGGGCTTCATCCCGCTGGGACAAATCGAGTCCACCTTTGGCGTCCGCCCCGCGGTGACATTCCAGGCAGTGGTTGGCCAGAATTGGCGCGACCACCTGGTCGAATCGATGCGGCTCCTGCCCCAGGCAACGATGGGCTCCATGACCTGCCAACACCAGTGAAAGAAGACCATAGCTCAAACAGAGTCGCATGACGTACCTGCCGTTGTTGAAATAATGCAGCTATCGATGGCGCAGTATACTCGAAATAAGCCAGGACGCCCCACCCGCCGGGTCGCGTGTCACGCCAGCGGCGCTATTGCATTGCTGTCGCCAAACCGCCTTGTTGGACAGCCCATCGCCTGGGCGACGGCCAACCAAAGATTACCTACCGGTGTCCCCTCCGCCGCTCTTTGATGGCGGCCCGTGGTGAGCGCCCCCTGTCCGCCCCCAGCAATGACCACCGGCAAATCGGAATAGACGTGTGTTTTGCCGCTGCTCAAACCAGACCCGAAGGTAAACAGGAGACTGTCCAGCAGCGTGCCGGCCCCCTCCTCCACGGCGTCCATCTTGCCGACCAACTGGGCGAATTGCTCCACGTGGAACCGATCCAGCAGCGCCAATTTCCGGCTCACCTCAGGATTCCCCTGCTCGTGTGTCATGCTGTGATGAACAATCGGTTGCGTAAACACACCTTCCACTGTTTGCGGCGTCCCCCAACGCTCAGGCGCGACCATCATGGTCGTCACCCGTGTTAAATCGGTCCGCAACGCCAGGATCATCAAATCGCCCATGAGCTGGATATATTCATCGCGGCGCATCTCCGGCCAGGGCGTCGCGGGCCGCTCCGGCCGCAACCGCTCAACCACGTCACGACGCGTCTGCAAACGCGAAATTTGTGCTTCCACGGTTCGCACCGCTTGCATGTATTCGTCCAGCTTGCGACGATCCGCACGCCCCAGACGCGGCCCGAACGATTTTGCATCTGCCAGGACAAGATCCAGAACGCTGCGGCTCTCCGCTTCCGGCTGAACCTCAAACAACCGCTGAAACACACGCTGCGGATCGCGCAGCGACCGGGCTACATGCCCGTACCCGTACCAGGAAATATTGTCGAAGTAGACAGACTCCCTGTTGTCTCGATAGGGGTTGCAACTCAATTCCAACGAGCGAAACGGTGTCTCTTTGCCGGTCGTATCCGCAATCACCTGATCGAGTGTCCGGTCTAGAGGATAGCCTGCCGGCGACAACGCGTCGTGTGCGGCGCTGCTCAGCCAGCAGGTACTGGCCTGCGCGTGCCCATCGGTTCCCGACACCTTAATCCGATCGTATCCGGAAAACACGGCGACCTTCTTCTGATGTCGCGCCAACGGCTGCAACGTCGGACTCAGGGTGAACTGTCCGCCGGTCTCCCGAATCTTCCACTGCGACTGCACCACACCGTTGGGAACGTAAAAGAACGCAGCCCGCTTCGGCGCTGCGGCAACTGTCGCACCTCGCACTCGCTGCCCCATGCAATCCAACAGCGGAAGCGCCATAGCGACACCGCTCCCGCGCAACAGCGCGCGCCGTGAAATCGGTCGCAACGTCATGGTTGACTCCTTCGTCGGTCATCGTTTTTGTACCGGAACGGTCGACTTGTAACGACCTCCGTGATCGCCGTCGAGAAACGGCCGTGGTCCGCCGCAATCCGCCTCACCATCCCGTTAATGGTCGGGCGATCCCTTGGCTCGAGTGAACGCCCCAACGCATAAGAGAGCAGGTGCTCCGTGAAGGCCCGCATAAAGATTTCCGGACGTTCTAGGAGTCTGTCCTTGAATTCCTCGATGTTCGCAAACTCCGCTTCACCAAACAGGCTTCCACTGGCATCAACCGGCAAGCCTGAACGATAGGCCTCCCGCCAGCGTCCGACCGCGTCATACTGTTCCAGCGCGAATCCAAGCGGATCGATGGCCGCATGGCAACTCACGCACGCGGTATTGATCTGATGCTGTTGAAGTCGTTCTCGCAGCGTTATCCCTTTGGCCTCAATGACATCATCGTCTGCTTCAATCTCAGGGACTGTGTCTGGTGGCGGGGGTGGCGGCCGATTCAAGATCACTGTCGCAACCCAGGCGCCACGTGTAATCGGACGTGTACGAAGTGGTGACGAGGTCATCGTCATAGTAGCCGCCGTCGTAATCACCCCGCCTTGCCGACGCGTCGCCAATTTGCGGCGTTTGAATTCCTGGTGAAACGTATCGAAACGATTCACATTCCCTTTCCCAGACAGGGGAATCTCGTCTTCGTACCAGCTTTGCAACTCGTCCGACCGATAACTGTATTTGGAATCCACCAGCAACATGATCGACCGGTCTTCTACGACGACACTTTCAAACAACAGAAGTGGCTCCACCATCATTTGCAGGCCAAACTTCCATTGCTCGCAACCAATCCGAGAATAGTAGTGTGGAAACCTTTCCATCGACGGCACCGCGGTGATCAACTGGTCCAACCTCAGCCATTGCCGGGCAAAGTTCTCCGCCAATGCCCGGCTGCGTTGATCCGTCAGCATCCGTTCGACCTGTTGCCTAAGGACCTGCGGATTGCTCAACCGCCCGGCCTCTGCCAATTCTCCTAACTCTGCATCAGGAATCGTGTTCCACAGAAAAAACGACAATCGTGTCGCCAACTCATAGTCGGAAAGCGGAACCGCCACCTCGGTCGCATTGCCCGTTTCCACCAGGTAAAGAAAATGCGGAGATGCCAGAACGCCAGCGACCGTCCGCTTCATGGCTTTCGTGAACGAACCATGACGCTTGTACTGAGCCTCGAAAAAGGCGCAATAACGGCCCCAGGTTACTGCATCAACAGGGCGCCGAAACGCACGACTCAACAACGATTTAAGCCGCCTGCGACCCATTTCAAGATCGCGATCTGAGTTCCTCGGGTCGGTACCAACAAACAAACTCCCATAGGAACGACAGTACGCGTGGAACTGGGGGCTCTCCACAATCGATTTCCCGAGCTTCAGGAAGGTTTCCAACAACAACGGAGAAAGGCTCAGCTGATCGCCTCGGTTATTGAAACCGTGTTCAGCCTGCAAATCGATCGCAAAGGGAGACACACCATCCAACAAGTCCTTCTCAACCTGATTCTTTCCAAGGGTGCGATTGCCCACCCGAATACGATCTGGAAACACACCTGACGCGGGTCGGTAATACTCGTGATATGCCCGTAACGTACGTTCCGGTAAAGGGTAGACATCACCCTCCAGCGCGAGCAAATCGCGGACCGCGTTGTTGTACTCATAACGTGTCATCCGCCGCATTACCGTGGGCACGACATTTTCCGACTGCGCAGTACGTTCCGCCAGCTGTTCTTCGAAGAACCGTGCCAGCTGGCGCCGCACTTTCGCCGGAGGCTGCTCCGCTTCCTCAGGCGGCATCGTACCAAACGCTAACGCATCGGCAATCCCTTCAATCTGGTCCAGTGGCATGCCCGCCAGGCCGCCCTTGTCCACGTCTGCCAGTCGCAACCCCGCCGGCGCCTTGCCGCCTGCATGGCATTCCGCGCAGTAGCGATTCAGCAACTTCATCGCGGCACCCGTTTTCAACGCCGCAACCGTCGTCACCCTTGCCGCTACGGCAACACGCGGAGTGGGCTTCAGGTCCACCAGCTGGAAGTAATCCACACCGAGCAAGTAGCCCTTGTTTTTAAACAAGGACGCCTTCGGATTCGCTCCGATCAGTTTCAACGTGAGCACATGCGGCCCCGCCTCCAGAGACAGGGCCGGCAGCGTCACCAGCGGCGCCAACTCGACACGACTCGAGAAGAGGTCAACTGTGACCCCCGCCGGCTTGTTGTCCACCAGGATTTCACAGACACCGTAATCCGGGGCACGGGTCAGTTGAACCGTCATCCGATAGCGGGAACTCTTCCCCAGAACCCATCGCAACCGAGCCTCCTCGCCCGCCACGCCATCCCACAAGAAGTGGGCATCGCCGCTCCACTGCCGGCCATACCCCCGCAGCCCTTGAAAGCGCGCATTTCCGTGCGGCAGAAAATGTGCCTCCCCTTCAAACCGCCCATTCGCACCACGCAAAACGGGAGTCCTACGGATCGAATGAAAATCAAAACGTTCCGCCGCCTGCAGAGGTACCGAGGCCAGCCCCCCTACCAAGACACACGCCAATCCAGCCAGCTGCCAGCGTCTTGTTCCAGGACGACAAGTCATAAGTTACCCGCAGTTCGAATCAGGGCATTTTTTGTTCCCCTAGTGTCCTTGCTTGTCCAGCGGGAATCAATGCCGGTTCCCTGAACCCAGCGACCTGCACCGCGGCAGCCTTACAGGCCCCTGCAACACGCCTGACACCTGCGTGAAAACCGTCGACCGACGGCCGGCCGCGGGGCGTGAGGCCGGCTGCAACTGCGGCCACCGCCCACCGCCAGTTACCCCGCAACGGTTCAGGCCACGACGCCAGCATGGTAGGTTGGGCATTCACGCCGCGCCGAGCGGCGAGAAAACAGCCTGCCCATCATGTCAATCCAAGCGTATGCACCGTATTCCACTACTAGTTGGCCTCACGACGAGCGCTCTTTTCTGCAACGCACTCCTCGCACGCGGAGCCGCCCGCCAGACCGTCGCAGCACTCCAAACCTGTGAAATTGTTATTCCGGCGAACGCGCTGGCGCACACCCGCTACGCTGCCCTCGAATTCCAACGAGGTTTCGCAATGGTGGCTAGTGTCACGTTGCCTATCGTCACGGTACCCACCAGACCTCTCCCGCAGCAGGTTTACATTGGCGACAGCGCACCGCTCCGAACTAACCTTCCGGGCGTCGTGGCAGACGACCTGGCCGCAGAAGAGCACCGGATTGTCATACGCCAAGGTCAACTCGCAATCGTTGGCGGCGGTACGCGTGGCACTTTGTACGGCGTCTATACTTTCCTCGAGGATTTCCTGGGGATTCGTTTCCTCACCGTCGACCACACCCACGCGCCCAAACTGCCAACCGGCAAACCGTTTCCCGATACCGACCGACGTTACCGACCACGTTTTACGTATCGGTACCCGGCGTATCAAATTAACGCGCAGAATTCTGCTTTTGCTGCCCGTTTGCGTTGTAACACGGTGACGCCGCAAGCCCGCCTTGGTGGCAATACTTCGATCGGACTGGCCGGCCACAGTTTTTACCGCCAAGTGCCGTGGAGCCAATATTCGAAAACGTTTCCAGAATATTTTGGCCTCCGCAACGGCATCGCTATTGCAAAACAATATGACGCCCAGCTCTGCCTCACCAATCCAGACGTTCTCCAGATCGTAACACGGTCGGTCCTGGACGAACTTGCCGCGCATCCTGACCAGCAGAGTATCGCCGTCAGCCAGAATGACTGGGGACACAAATGTACCTGCGATCGTTGCGAAGCGATCGACCGACGCGAAGAATCCGGCGCCGGCACGCTGCTGCAGTTCGTCAATGCGGTCGCCGCACGCGTCGCGAAAGAACACCCTGACGTATTGGTTGGCACACTGGCTTATTCCTATTCCCAGCGGCCGCCCAGGACGCTGCGTGCCCGCGACAACGTATACATCCAATTGACCAGCCACGACTGCAGCATCACCGATCCTGTCGCTACGTCCGACTACCCGGCCAGCGTTGCGTTTCGTCGTGATCTGGCAGGCTGGGGTCGTATCTCCAGGCGTATCCATCTCTGGTACTACAACACCGATTTCGCCATGTACCACATGCCGGTTCCGAACATGCTCACCCTGGCCCCTAATCTGCGCTATTTTGCGACGCACGGCGTGACAGGCGTGTTTGCCCAGTCCGTCTTCAACGCTCCCCATGCCGGCCTCAACGACCTGATGAATTACCTCACCGCCCGACTGCTCTGGAACCCCAGCGCCGACAGCGACGCCCTCATGAACGAATTCCTGCGGCTGCATTACGGAGCTGCCGGCCCGCGCATCCGGGGCTATATTGACCGAATCCACTCGGCAGCAACAGACAAGGGAATACAGCATGGCTGGGTCGGCCACGCCCGACACTACGGCATTGACCCTGCACTGGCCCGAGAGGGCAGTCTGATGCTTGAACAGGCTATCGCCGAAGCACCCAACGCGACCCTGCGAACACGACTCGAAAAAGCGTCTATCGGCACGCACATGGCCGCCTTGAGCGAGGCGCTTCTATGGATCTGGCCTCCCGGAGACGATCCACTACCTGTCGAAGTAGCGCGTCGCACACGCCCCCACTTTCGTCAGTATTTCGCTCTCTGCAGAAAATACGGTATCACACACTGGGAGGAGGCCAGCACGAACGAAACCATGCGGCAATACCTGAAGGTCGGCTTTGGTCTCAAACCGGACGAGCCCTGGTAACATTTCACCTGCTTTGATCTGCGCAACTCGTCAAGGGAAAGACTTCGCGTCCCAAGGAGGAAAAAGTCACGTGCTCGGGACTGTGCACACTCGCTTCCGACACAACGACAATCTGCCCCGCCCACGATTCGAACCCCGCTCGAAAATGGGCTGCCGACTTGACGCCAATATACCGCATCTCACGTGGATCGAGCCCGAGCGACCGCGAAAACGCGGTGTCGAACGGTTGCTCGCGTGTCGTTACCAGCAAAATGTGGATTCCTTCAGACTGAACGTACGCTGAGGGACCCATCGACCCCTCAAGACCAGCGTACATTGGCCCTTCGTAGCAAAACCGTCCATCGGAAAGCGCGTGTACCTCAACGTCTAACGACACGGGACGCCCCTGCAACGGAGACGACTTCCCACCGAGCGAGACCGTAAACACCGCGCCGACACCTGCCCTCTCACAGCAGGCAACCGCTGCTGGATCAACCAGGTACAAAACACAGGCCGCTTCCAGCTTCGCTTCCACGAACGTCCGCAACAGTCCAGTACTGTCGCCGGGCGCGCCACCACCGGTATTGTCATTCCGGTCTGCCAACACGATTGGATACCGCCCTGCCGCCTCCGCGTCGCGCAGCGCGGTTTGCGTACTGGGCATGCTACCCTGCCAGGACTCTCGCCGTTCGTAGATCCACGCCGCCAGATTGTCCGCGTAACGTTGCGCGGCTGCCTCATCATTATCTGTCACGACATAGACCGACGCGCCCATGTCCGGTACATCCGCCAGCGGGAAACAGGTGGCAATCGAACCACAGACCACGTCTGGATTCGCTTCCAACGCATGCAGTCTCGCAATGGCCTCCCGCATCGGTGCGTGCGCCGTCACCTGGTTCAGTCCCCACGCCATGGGGATCCTGGCCAGTGCCATGGTTGGCCGCAGGTGATCACGAACCATCCGAACCAGAACGTCGGCGCACTCGCGTCCACGAACCGCCATATCCACCTCTGGAAATGTTTCACGGCCGATCAGCACATCGGCCTCGCGCACCATTCGCTGTGAAATATTCGAGTGAATATCCAGTTGCACGACAATCGGAACTGTGGGGCCCACGTGTTCGCGGATAACGGACAGTATATGTCCGTCTGCATCCGGCAATCCCTCCACCACCATCGAGCCGTGCATCTCCAGGAGGACTCCGTCGATGCCCTCAACGTCATCCGCATACGTGAGGAACTCTGCCAGAATGCTGTCCAACACGGTTCGCGGAGCAGGCCCGCTAGGATGGGCCTCGGCGTAGAGCGCAGGCACCAGTTCGAAGCCGTGCGCCGCTGCGCCCTCAATGAACCCACCCAAAGGCGTATTCGTGCCGTCAAACGCGGCCAACATGTCGGCGCCAGCACGTACCCCAAAACGTTCGTAAAAACTGTCCTCCGTCGTCGCCACAGGGGTAAACGTACTGGTTTCGTGACTAATGGCTCCCGTGAGGACACGCACCGGACAAACTCCATTTACTTAAGGATCATGTGGCGTTTCCCCTGTGTACCGAACAACATCTTCAGCGGCAGGCCCACAGGTGCCCAGCGACGCTATGTCGTTCCCACGCCACCATCGGTTCCCCTGGCCCGCACGCCACCCACCGGACTACGGCAATCAGCTGGGCAGTTGTAGCACGTGCCAGGCCTCGCCGATCCACGCTAACAAAGCAGGCCATCAGGGGCAATCTTGCTTTGTCGCTACCAGCCGCACCCCGCGGATCTGCCGGCGTTCCCAGGCCGCACGAGCGCACATCACTAAAATCACTGAATCCGGCCCGCTGTGGCCTCCGACGGTTCGCCTGTGCTATCATTCGACCAGGACCCATTTTTTTCCACAACGTGCTGCACATGCGTAAAACTCTTTCGTTGATGATCCTGTTTGCCAGCTGCAACCTGCTGAGCGCGACGACCGCCACCGCGCAAGAGGCCCAAAATCTCCCCGCTTTGGAACGCGAGTTCCAGGCGGTCATCAAACCATTCCTGGAAACCTACTGCACCTCCTGCCATGGTGCGCAGGCCCCCAAAGCCAAACTGGACCTCAGCGGTTTCTCTAGCCTTAACGCAGTCCGCAAAGACCTCGGGCATTGGCAGTTGATTCTCGAACGACTCGACGCAAACGAGATGCCACCGGCCGATGCCGACGTACGCCCCCCACCACCAGTCCGCACCAATGTAGTGCGATGGATTCTCGCTTTGCGTCGCTATGAAGCACATCTGAATGCGGGCGACCCCGGTCCCGTCCTGGCTCGCAGGCTCAGTAATGCTGAGTATGACTACACCATCCGCGATTTGACGGGTGTCGACATCCGCCCAACTCACCAATTCCCTTTGGACCCGGCCAATGAAGCAGGATTTGCAAATTCGGGAGAGTCCCTGGCCATGTCCCCCGCTCTGCTCGACAAATACCTGGCTGCGGGCCAGCGCGTAATTGACCATCTCGTACTGTTGCCCACCGGCATCACTTTCTCACCCTACCCAGCGCTTACCTACTCCGATCGCGACAAATTCGCAGTCCGCCGAATCGTTGATTTTTATCGTGCCCAGAACACTGACTATGCTGATTTCTTGCTGGCTGCTTGGAAGTACAAACACTCCAACGCACTCGGCCTCTCCCAAGCCACGCTTACGGAAATCGCCGACTCCCAGGACATCAGTCCCAAATACTTGACCACGCTGCACGCATTACTGGAGGGCGCCCAGAACCACCACGGCCCCGTCGCCGAACTACGTTCACAATGGCGGGCTTTACCGGCTCCCTCCAAGGACCAACCGAAAGGCCCCGTCCTCGCCGTCCAGCACCTTCGGGATTGGATCATCAAGGAACGTGCCAAACGCGTGGCCGTCTTCCCCTCCGTGTTGATACCTCAACTCAATCCGACCACCCAACCGGGTGTCCTCTGGAAGAATCGTCTCATCGCGGAACAACGACGCACTGGCACGATCACGGATGATGAACGTCAAGACGCGGACCTGCGGGGCGCCATTGCACGATTCTGCAACATCTTCCCAGACACGTTCGTGCGCACCGAGCGAGGGAGAATGAATCTTCCCTTCAAGGACCAGAACAAGGGCCGGCTCCTGGGTGCTGGTTTTCATTTGCAAGTAGGCTACTACCGTGATGACCGGCCGCTCTATGACCTGATGCTCAGCCCCACCCAACAGGCCGAGATCGACCGGATGTGGGAAGAACTGTATTTCGTAACCAACGCGCTGGAACGCCAGTTCCAGGACTACATCTATTTTGAACGTGCCGAGGGGCGCGAGGTCATTACTGCCGCCGAGTTTGACTTTCTGCGGGGCGAAGATCGAACGGCAACATCGCCTGCCACCATAGAGAAGTTTTCCAAGCTGTACGTTGCAGCCGTGCGGGAACGGCAACTCAGCGAAGAAGCCATCAACGAGATTGCGCACTATTTTGAATCCATGTCCAAACGCATCCAGGAGAATGCCACCCTGGTTGCTGCCGCCGAGTCACACCATCTGTCCGCTTTGCTTCGTTTTGCCAACCGGGCCTGGCGGCGCCCCGTGACATCAACCGAACAAGCGCGTCTCCTCGACTTTTACCGCGTGCTACGCGAACAACGTGGCCTCAATCACGAACAAGCCGTCCGGGACGTCGCCACCAGTATTCTCGTCTCACCCCACTTTTGTTACCGCGTCGATCTTGGCGCGCCAGCTGCCGACGACCACCGCCTGACCAGCTATGCCATAGCCAACCGGCTCAGCTATTTCCTCTGGTCGAGTATGCCAGACGCAGCGCTGCTCCGCCTGGCCGAGCAGGGCGACCTCCAAACTCCATCCATCCTGGTCGACCAGGCGCGCCGCATGCTTAAAGATTCGCGCGCGACGGCCTTGGCCACCGAGTTCGGTGGCCAATGGCTCGGCTTTCACCAGTTCCGCAACCACGTCGCCGTAGACCGCACCCGTTTCACACAATTCACGGACGACCTGCGTGATTCTATGTATCTGGAACCGGTACACTTCCTGACGGACCTGATTCGTCGCGACCGCCCGATCGACGATATATTTTTCGCCAGCCACACCTTTGTGGATAAACGACTGGCAGCGCACTATGGCATCCCATATTCCGGAGTGAAGAACCCGGCAACCGATTGGATCCGCATTGATGATGCGCTGCCGTACGGGCGTGGCGGCCTGCTGCCAATGGCGGTTTTTCTCACCAAACACGCGCCTGGCCTGCGGACCAGTCCCGTCAAACGCGGCTACTGGATCGTCAAACAAATTCTCGGTGAACGAATCCCGCCTCCGCCACCGGCGGTTCCCGAACTCCCTCGTGACGAATCGGAACTTGGTGACAAGACGCTGCGTGAGGTGTTGCAACTGCACCGAGAGCAAAAAAGCTGCGCAGCATGCCACGACAAATTTGACTTCGCCGGCCTGGCATTTGAGGCCTACGGTCCTATCGGCGAACTTCGGACCCATGACCTGGGGGGACGCCCCGTCGAAACCCGCACCGAGTTTCCAGACGGTAGCGCTGGCGAGGGACTCTCAGCACTCCGCATCTACCTCCAGAAACATCGCAAGACACAATTGCGTGCCACTTTTTGCAAGAAGCTGCTGGCTTACGGACTCGGTCGCACACTCCTTCTGTCAGACGACCCGACACTTGGCCGCATGACGGAGGCGTTGGCGACAAGCGACGGGAAATTCAGCAGCCTGGTTGAAGTGATTGTTACCAGTCGACAGTTTCTGACAAAACGCCCCGCAACGCAGTCTGGCAACTAACCAGTGTTGCCCAAGCCCACTCCGCTTCGTTACGATGCCAATAGTGCCGATTCCCCCACACCGGAGAAGACACCGATGCCACAACACAAAGACCTCGTGAGTCGCCGCACGTTTCTGCGGGGTACGGGAGTGATGATGTCTTTGCCTTGGCTCGAATCGCTCCCCGTGTGGGGTAAGGATGCCGCCACGGCGCCGCCCCAGCGGTTCGCGGCTTTGTTTATGGGCAATGGCGTCCATCAGACGGAATGGTACGCGAAAGGCTCTGGCAAAGAAATGCAATTGGGCAATTGCCTGAAGCCCCTGGACGCCTTCAAAGAAAAACTCAACGTTATTTCCGGCCTGTTCAACAAGAATGCAACCGGCGTGGGAATCCACCCAGGCATGACCGGCAACATTCTATCGGGCGCTTCACTGCAGAAAGGTGCTGAACTCAAGGGAGGTATTTCCGTTGACCAGATGTTGGCGCGCCACCTGGAAGAACAAACATTGCAGGGAAGCATCGTGTTAGGCTGTGAACAACCCGTCACAGGCTACCACGAAACCAACTTCTCGATGGCCTATAGCTCACATATATCCTGGCGTGACATCACCGCTCCAGTTCCCATGGAGGTCTATCCCTCGCTCGCATTCGACAACCTCTTTGACAACAAAGGAAGTCGACGCACGCAGAGTATCCTTGACCGGGTTCTCGAAGATGCCAAAGATCTACAACGCAAAGTCAGCATCGCCGATCGCGCCAAACTTGACGAATTCCTGATCAGCGTCCGTGACGTCGAGAAGCGGGTGGAACGGATGCGTGCCTTGAAAGACCGTGCGGAACATCGCGCACGCGACAAGGGCCAACCCATTTTCACGATGCCGCGGCCCGACAACGGCATGCCCGAGGACATCCGCGAACACATGAAGCTCATGTGCGACATTATCGCGATGGCGTTCCAGACAGACAAAACGCGGGTCGGTACTCTGCTCATGTGCCGGGACATCTCCAGCCTCGTCTACCCTTTCCTTAATGTCCGCATTTCGCATCATTTCGCATCCCATAAAGATACGGAAATCGACTACGAGCGGATCTCTACCTACTATGTCGAGCAGCTCGCTTACCTGGCTCAACGCCTGCAGGCGATGCCAGAAGGAGAAACCACTGTACTGGACAACAGCTTGCTGTACTTTGTCAACAACATGTGGTCCGGCCAGGCGCACGACAACAGTAAACTCCCGGTGCTCACGGTTGGCGGATTGCGTGGAACGCTTGAGACGGGACGCGTCCTTGACTTCCAGGGTCGACCTGATGAAGAGCGGCGATTATGCGGTCTGTACCTGTCCCTGATGGACCGTATGGGCCTGCAACTCCCCGAATTCGGTGATGCCAAAGACCGACTCACCGAGGTTTAGCTGGATTGACTTGCCATCTTGATAGCGCGACGCACTCCGCGACTACGTGGTGGAGTCTGCCGCTACTAGAATGAATGCAACCAAGCAGGGCTCGGCATAACGGTTCGCCCACGCGTGAAACGTCCCCCGTTGCACCACGGTGTCCCCCGCCTGCAGCGTTACTTCCTCTTCGTCAAGCAGCAGATCAACCCTGCCTGAAACAACCACCGCGTAATCCACGGTGTGCGTCTTATGCATACCCGGGTGGCGTGGCCGCTCTGGTGTGACCGCACCCTGATTCCGCAGATACGTTTGCACCGCCTCCGTGTTGGGAACGTCCTCCTGCTCCGGTGGAAATTCGACAAGGCGAAAAACCGTGCCGCGCGTCCCTGGAGCGATCGGCAATGGGTCTGGAACGGCCTCCTGGTTGCCTTTATTGCTGGCGGGAAATTCGCTTGTCGCCCACAACTCCGCGATCCCGACGTTCACCTCGGGATCGACTCCGCACTGAGGGGGCGGGCCATCTGACAGCACGACGGCTCGACCTTCACTATCGTGGCCCGTAACAACCCGTCGTACCTTGAGTGGCATCGCTACACCTCCATACTTCTGCCGGCGGCCGCTGCCCTGCGGCAATCACAATGCCTTGCTCGCCTTGGCACCACCCAGCGCAGATACTTGTTTCCCTGTTTCCGGTGGCATTTTCGGCAGTCTCGGCCGCTGGTCACCTTTGCCTTGGATCGGGTAAGCCGCCCCACAGGCTTGCAAACGTTGCTTTAACTCCCGCATCATTTTTCTTAACTGAACAGGCTCTGCCCCGACAAGGTTCTGCGACTCGAATGGATCACGTCCCAGATGATAAAGCTGGTAATGGGATCCGTGCGAGGCGGCCGACGGAACGTAGTGATAAATCACCTTCCAATCACCGTTCCGCAGGCAGCTGAAGTAATTACTCCGGTGTGGGCCGTGAGGGTAATGCATCAGAAAGACTTCCGGCCGGCCCTGATCAGGTTGTCCGGAAAACAATCTCTGCAACCCAATGCCGTCGCTCACATAGTCGGCCGGCGGCGTTACATTCGCGACCGACAGGATCGTCGGAAACAAGTCATATACAGCAGCTTGCTGTTTCTGTAGCACGCCACGGGCGATTGGCAGTCGCTGCTGATGTAGATTGCCCTCGACTACCTCTGCCCACGCCGCAATGAACGGAACACGCATTCCACCTTCATAATGAGCGCCCTTTTTCCCCCGTAATGGGGCGGCGCATGCTACGGCGTGCGCGGGTCCCAACGGTGCATCTGACCCATTATCACCAACAAAAAGAATCAAGGTATTTTCAGCGACACCCTCACGCACTAGGTGCGCCCGCAGGTCACCCAGCGAACGGTCCATACCCTCGACCATGGTGGCAAACGCCTGTGCCCGAGCCGATTTGCCGGAATCGCGATAATGTGCTGCGAACCGGGGGTCCGATTGAAACGGCGCGTGAACGGCATAATGAGACATATACAAGAAAAAGGGCTGTTTGGCAGTGACGGCGGCGCTAATCTGAGACTGTGCTTCGCGTGTCAATGCCTCCGTCAGAAACGTGCTTGTCCCGTGATACTTCTCCAGGTGAGGTACCGCGTGAGAGGCACGTTTGGTCCCAGCACCGTAGTTCTGCCTGCCGTAATAGCTCCCGGGGGCCCCGATCGCACTGCCGCCGATGTTCACGTCAAACCCGATGTTGCTGGGATCCGATCCAGGTGCGATGCGTGGACCAAAGTGCCCTTTACCAACGTGAATGGTTCGATAGCCCGCATCCCGCAACAGGCTCGGCAAGGTCACAGCCTGGGCTGATAAACCCATCCAGTTCCAGCGGTATGGCCCGAACGTCCCACGGTTGTCGCGATCTGGCCGAATCCAATTCGTGGTGAGATGTCGCGCCGCGTTTTGACCTGTCATGATAGAAATCCGCGTGGGTGAACAGACACTCATCGCGTAAAACGTATTGAAACGGACCCCCTGCGCGGCCAGCCTCTCCATGTGCGGAGTCCGGTAAAACATGTTGAGCGGATATTTGACTGGCTTCCCCTGTTGGTCTGTCAGAAACGGCACCGAAGTGTCCATCACGCCCATGTCATCCACAACAAACAACACGACATTCGGCCTGGAAGGTACCGCTATGGCAATCGTCCCCATCAGCACCCATACGAACAGGCCAATCAGGCTACGCATCCTCTTCTCCCTTCTCTGTGGGTCGGTGCCATATCATTTTGGTCTCAACGCCGGATCGCCGGTACCTGGTCAGGTTGGGGCGTGGCCCCGCGTTTGGTTGCCTGTTCCCATTCCTTCAAGGCCATAAGCATCCCCGCCAGCCTCACCGGTTCAGCGGACGCCCGGTCATCGCGTTCCGCTGGATCTTGACTTAAATCAAACAACTGTGGGCGGGTTTGCCTCCGAGCACCCCGCAGTAGTTTCCAGTGCCCCTCGCGCATCGCCCGCGCCCGTCCATGCCCCCAGAAAACGCGTCGTCTGGCAGGCTCAGCTGATCCGGCAAAGACGTTCGTCAAATCACAACCGTCCAAAGGACGCGTCTGTGGCGATTGAATTCCGGCAGCAGCCAACAACGTCGGCATTACATCCAGCGTCGTGGCCAATGCGTTACACGTCTGGTTGCCTGGAATCCTTCCAGGCCAAGACGCGATGCAGGGAACTCGATGACCACCTTCCCACAACTGCCCCTTATGCCCACGCCAGGGCCCATTGCTACCGAGCGGGGTGGCCCCGTTGTCCGAGAAGAAGAGAACCAAAGTCTCTTTCTCAATGTTGCAACGTCTCAACGTGTCAAGCAACTCACCGACGCCTCGGTCCATTTCCTCTACCATCTCACGATAAGCCCGCCTCTTCGATTTGGCCGTCTGCTGTCGCTCCGCCGCTCCGCGTGGCTCACCCACTTTTCGAATCGCCGCATCGCCGGGGCCCTGGTACGGATAATGCGGCGGTTCGTAGGCGACATACAGGCAAAACGGACCCTGGGAATTCGTCTCGATAAAACGGACCGCGTGTCGGGTGATCAAGTGGGTGGTATACCCTGCTTCATCCTCAAGCTGGCCATCACGCCACCAATCAAGCCGACCGGCCTGGTCCACGTGGGAAAAAAAATCGACATTCCCACTGACGTACCCGCGAAACTCGTCGAAGCCATGACGCACCGGGTTATATTGGGGGTAGTATCCAAGGTGCCATTTGCCAAAAAGAGCCGTGGCATACCCGTTTTGCCCGAGCACCTCGGCAAATGTCGTTTCTCCTTCCTGTAGTCCGTGGGGATGGGTTGACCGCTTGGGATCCGCAAAAATTACCGCTGGAATCCCCGCGCGTTGCTGGTACCGGCCCGTCATCAGGCCTGCCCGGGTGGGACTGCAAACGGCACCACTGGAATGAAAGTCCGTCAGACGAACTCCGCCAGCCGCCAGACGATCCAGGCGAGGCGTCCGTATCCGCCGGCTGCCGTAGCATCCAAGATCTCCATACCCGAGATCGTCCGCCATAATTACCACGAAACGCGGCTGGTCCTCACTGTAGCCGACTGCCGCCAGCATCCAGGCCATTGCGAACGCCATCCTGTAACTGGCCGTCATCCCAGCTCCTTTGTCGGCCTCGCCCAACCTCGCCACACGCCGTTCCCGCTGCCAGTTGGTTCCACGCTGCGGCACCCTGGCGAAAGGTTGTCGGCTCACTTCGCTGCCGCGGCAAGCTCGTCCGAATTTGTCTCAACCTGGAAAATACGTTTGCCATCACGGTTGATCCAGGTCGCCGACAAGGTCGCCGGCTGCACCGTCGTATCGGCGACCAGCTTCAGAAACACATGTGGTTCCAGAGCATGGTGAACCAAATTCGGGTGCGGTACATCAAGACTCGCGATGGTCGAATCGTGCAATGGACTGACAATGAACTGCCATAGGTCGTACCCACAACGCGGACCGTAGTTCAGTGCCCGTGACACATGAATATCACCACCCAAAAGAAAACAACCGTCTATCTTCTGATCTCGAATAAAATCGAAAATCGCATCCCGCTCGTGCGCATAGGTGTGCCAATCATCCTTTTCCGAGTTCTTCTTGTCATCCCAGATCATGCCGGTAGCCAATGCCTTAAAAGGGGCGTGACTCCCTTTGAGCGACGCGCGCAACCAGTCCCACTGTGCTTTCCCGATACATCCAGGCAACGTTGGGTCAGCCCAACTGGCCTCGGTCCTGCTGAACCAGCGGGGATCGATCAAAAACACCTCAATCGGCCCCCAGCGGAACGAGGTATGAATTCCTCGTGCCGGCCCGAACCGTTCACCCTGCGGTCGCCCAGTTGGATCCTGGCCGAAACTCGCATTCGCCCGATATTCGGTGAACGCTAATCTGCCCACATGCTTACCTTGAAAATCCCCGTGGCCGTCATTGAGACCGAAATCGTGATCATCCCAGGTACCCCAGCAGGGCCGACTCGCGATCATCTGAGCGATCTCAGGCTGTTCGAGGAAGGTTCGATGCCGCTCTCGCGCCACCGAAAGATCTGTCGTATCCACGTAGGGGGTATCGCCCAGGAAAATAAATCCCTGGCAGTCCTCTTGGACAATCCGTGTCCATACATGGCTCGGTTTGGAAGGGGCGCAAGAGCCTACACCAAGTGTTACTCGCGCCGGATCGCCAGCGGCAGGTGGGGTGCGAAACTCGCCCACAGCCCGCACTCGCCCGGCTTTCATCGAAGGTGAAATTGCAAATCGATACGCGGTATCCGCTGTCAAGCCAGCCAAGTCAAACACCACCGTGTAGTCATGGTCCGGATCCAAACGCGCCTCAGCACGCGTGACCACCCGCCCTCCACTTTGCACCTCGCACTCCCAGCCACGTACGCTCTGCAATTGCGTTCCAGGACGAACCCAGACGCGCGCCGAGTTGGTGTCGACATGTCCCACCAGAGGTCCGGTGAATTTTCCCTCCGCGAAAGCGGCCGCAGCTTCCTTGCCAGCCCCCAGTGCCAACGCGGATACACCAGCACCGGCCATCAATTGACGCCGCCCCAGACTGGCGCCCTGCGGATCTGAATCCGTCTGCCTTGTCTGCCTTTTACCATCCATCGCACTTCCCCCAAGCGTCACCCAGGCCGGAACTCCGCACGGTGTCCCGTACGCCTATGGCCGGTTTCCAGAAATGATTTCAAGCGCCTTGCGGGCGAGTCTAAAGCGACAGACACAGTCGGTCAAATCCGTCTTCCGAGAGCCCCGGCCACGAATTCACGAACATGTCAGAGAATTTCATCGATCACACGCCCGCGGCTAATCGCCAGGGGACGGCCCAACGGATCGCGCACCTCCGCGTCTGGCGGATATCCCAGGCAATGAAAGACCGTCGCAATCAAGTCGCGTGGACGAACCATGCCGTCCACCGCATACGCCGCGTGCCCGTCACTCACGCCGTGCACGGTACCACCGCGAATCCCCCCTCCCGCCAACGCTAGAGAATACACATGGCCCCAGTGGTCACGCCCTGCGTTGCCATTGATGCGCGGTGTATGACCAAACTCACTCAACCAGACCACCAGCGTCTCGTCCAGCAAACCGCGTTGTTCAAGATCCTCCAGCAACGCCGTAAAACACTGATCCATGCGCGGCATCAGCAACGTTTTCAGTGATTCGCTATGCTTCTTGTGGGTATCCCAGCCGCCCTGATTCTCATAACCCTTGATCCGCGTCCAGTTCACCTGAACGAGTGACACCCCCGATTCTACGAGTCGTCGTGCCAGCAGGCAGCTTTGCGCGAAACGGCCCATTCCATACCGCGCACGCGTCTCTGGCCGCTCCTGCCGAAGATCAAATGCAGCGCGGGCCTGCGATCCGCTCAGCAAATCCATTGCCTTGCGTGCATGCAGACTATAGCCTCCCACCGCGGCTCCCTCTTCGAGCCGCCGATAGGCAGCATTCATCTGGTCCAACAGGGTACGTCTTTGGTCCAACCTGATACTCGGCAGATCCGCGCCCCGCGCAAGCCCAGGAAAATCAAAATGGTCTTCTTGCGGCTGGCAGTGAATGAGCCAGGGATCATAACGTCGACCCAAAAAACCGGCGTCCTGCCCGGGCCAGGGAAAATTACCGTCATTCCAGATATGTTCTGGCAGGGTAATCGCCGCGGGCAGCTTGCCAGGTCCGTCCTGCAGCGCTCGCACCACCGCACCTATATTGGGCCAATCGTTGGGCGGCTTCGGTAAAGCACTCTCGCGATTCAAGGGCTGATGCGGTATTCCCGTCATCATTTGATATCCGCTGGAGGAGTGGGAGTTATCCCCACTTACCACCGCCCTGAGGACGGCAATCTTATCCGTCATCTTCGAAGTTTGCGGCATCAGTTCGCCGACCCGCAAACCCGGCGTCGCCGAATCGATCAGGCCGAAATCACCCCGTATTTCTGCCGGTGCATCCGGTTTCGGGTCCCAGCTTTCATGTTGCGGCGTGCCGCCGACCAACCCGAACAGGATCACCGACTTCGCGCGCCCGAACGACCCCCGCGCCGCAGCACCGGCAACACGCGATTCCAGCAAGGAACCCATCGACAGGCCACCGAGGCCAATGCCTCCGATTCGCAGCAACTCCCNACGTGGCAGTCCGTCACACAAACTGCTGCCCTGATCCATCAGTCGAAACATCAGACCTGCTCCTGTCCCGAATCGTCAAACCGCACCGTCCCACCCGCCGCCTGTCACGCCAGCCGCACTCTCAATCAAAGAATCTGCGAATCAGATCTTCGCGTTGATCCCGCATCTCCCGTTCACGGTCGCGTCTCCGATTCTCCTCTTCACGCTCTGCATCCTCGTCTCGCCGGCTCCGATTCTGCGGCGTTTTCGCTTGCTGTTCGGCAATCACGCTCGTCAACATGCGTTTCAGGTACGCGCCGTTAACCCGCCCGCTCAATTCCACCGTCTCCACACGGCGAGCCGGCTGAGCCGCCTGATCGAGCGCGGACACCATCTGTTCAATGATCTTCATCAAACCTTCCCCGGTGGTCGATACGATCAGCGAGTTACTCGTCTGGTCCACACCAATGGAGAGTTGCCCTTTGAACGTAATCCGCGCCCGCTCACTGGCCGGCCGCTCTTGTTGTCCTCCAAAGAACGACCGAATGAAGGTCTCTCCCCCTCCGGCAAACCGTTCACCGCCCCGGTCTCCTTGTCGCCCCTTCTGAAACGTCTTGTCGTTGGAACTCAGCAAATCACGATACGCTTCCTTGATGGTCTCAGCAATCAGTGACGCCCGCGAGTAACGTACCGTAATCAACTTCGTCACGCGGGCTGCCTGCGAATCAACCGGCTCAGGAATGTCATAAATTTCAATTAACTCCGCGATCGTGCGCAGCTGCTCCTGCGACGCATTGAGAACCACGATCGTGTTCGTGTCAGGGTCATCGATAAACCGAACTTTTCGCCGGGTCGACAGTTGACTGCTCTGTTCCTGGCCGCTGCGACGATCCCAACCCCAATCGAAAAACGGGCGGCGGCTATTGGTCTCGTCGTCCTTAAAAAAATCGTCCAGGTTAAATTTCACCCAGCTCGCCGAGGCAAATTTTAGATCAAATTTCTTCCAGTTCTTCTTCCGCCTCGGCAACATCCGCCCAAGGACTTCTTCTAACGCATCGAGGGCTGCCGGGTCCGCCGACGAGACCACCAGTTGTCCGTCGGCCCCGCGGCGGATCGTAATTCGTGGCGTCGTGGGCTTCCTCTCTTCCTGTGCGGCCTGTTGTCGCGGGAGGAACCCGGGTGGCGGCTCGACCGTTCGCCGCAGGCGTTCCCGTTCGTCGTCGCCATCCTCCGGAACGCCGGTCGTTCCGGTCTTCACCTCGCCGACAGCTGGGCTCCCCGGCTGTTGGTCCTGATCATTTTGTAGTGCTCCGTCGGCGACAAACACCACTTGCTGCCGATGTTTGCCTGCTTCTCTCCGTGGCGCACGTCCTGCCGCTTCCCCATCCGTTCCATTCCCGCCGTCAAGAATCTTCAATGGCGAGCTTTCTTGAGGAACGGGCGGCTTGGGGGTTTTAGACGCGGGGGTTGGCAACTCTAACTCGATTTGTGGTGCAATAGTCCTGAGCTGCTCCTGGACCCGTTTCAACAGTGCATCGACGTCCCCTACGCCACTGATGTCGACCTCCCTGACTTTCGACAGATTGCTTCCTGGCCGGTACATTTCACCTAACTTTTCCAGCAATTCCCGGACGCTCTGGTATTCCGTATCGTTGCACCACAACAGCAAGCGATTGTTCTCAATATCCGCGCTAACTTTGAACTGATCACCACTATCTTCGTCCTGGTTCCGACGATTCCAGTCGCCCCAATCTTCCCACCATTCTCGTCGACGCCTTTCTTTCTTCGCCGGCTTCCCGATCATTTCACCCACCGTCCCCGCCACTTCGTCTGCCAACAAACGGCGTAACGGTACGACCTCAAAACGACGCCCGGCTCCATCGAGTCGGGCCACCAACTTCTGGATCACAAAATGATCCTCCGGGGGTGCGTGCGCCACGACGGCTTTTCCCTTGGCGTCAACCTGCAGACGGGCTTCGTGCGTCAAACCGCC
>PBOG01000041.1 GCA_002724245.1 Planctomycetaceae bacterium | reverse complement strand
GTACTGGCGATGTCAAGACGCTGATTGGCAGCGTCTTGCCACAGCACTTGTCCTGTTTCGCCATCACCAATTGCCCAAGCTTTACAGGTTACGTAGGGAGGCCCTTCTAGTGAATCGGCAGGTCGTTTTGGTAGAACCTCCTGGTTGACGATCTCCGGCGCTGGTTGTGGAGCGTCCTCTGAAACCAGCGGTCCTAACGCTTTCCAGGTGGCGGGATCTGTGATTCCTGTGACGGCTAAGTGTCGTTCATTCTGGAATTGGCGCAAAGCAGCTTGTGTGTTGGGGCCAAAGTCGCCGTCGATTGCCAGGTCCGGTGAAGGTTTCAAGCGCGCATTCAGAGTGCGTTGCAGGTCTTCAACCGTTTCTCCGATGTCACCAACTGCCAAGAGAGACGCTTTTGCCGTGGTTTTGGGACCTTGATCGAAATGTGCACAAGTAATCTTGGCTACCCGTGCGCACAGAATCTCACCGGCGTTTTCTTCGGTCCAGCGTCGGTCTTTGTTTTCCGAGGTCAGCACACATACAACGAGTGGTCCCGAGGGTGAGGAAATAATGCCAGCATCCGTGCGAACAGTTGCCAGGGATCCAGTCTTATGGGCAATGGTGATATGCGGCTCCAGGAAACGCCGGAGTTTTGTGCGATCCTGACAGTTTTCCAGGTGCTTGAGCATTGCGTCACTTGCTGAGGGACTGGCAAGTTGTTTTCGGTAGAGTTGCTCCAGTAATTGGACGGTTTCCAACGCGGTAGTGCTTCCCAAGCCAAATCGCTTGCTGCGGTCCGGAAAGACGGAGGTGTCTCGACGAAATACCTTGGCGTGTATCTTGGTGTTGGGGAAGCCGAGTTTCTCCATCGTTTTAGATGTGGAGCGAATGCCGATTTGTTCCAGCACTAGATTTGTTGCAGTGTTGTCAGAGTACGCGATCATCAGTCGTATTGCATCACGCAGTGAAACCTGGGTGCCGGCAGAGAAGTGTGTGGTCAGTATTCCTGATCCAGGTACCTTGTCTCCCGCCAGCAAAGTAATGCGCTGTTCGAGATCAATACGTCCTGCGTCCGCCTGACGGTACGCTTCTACCATCACCGCAATCTTGATCAGGCTCGCGGTTGGCATTGCCCGATTTGCCTCGAATTCGAATCGCTCCCCAGTGGCCAGGTGTTTGATTGCAACTGCGACATGCCCTTCGTGTGTCTTGAGAAGCGAAGATAACTTCTGACGGAGTGATTTCGCATGACAGGGCGCATAAAGTCCGATGGCGAACAGCAGCCAGAGTGTCGAGTGAATGGACCGCATTATCGTTACCTCTCGGTCTGAAGGACATGAAAGTGCAGAGTGCTGCCGATCCCGAATCGATGTGCCATGATCGTGGCATTGTGGTTGGTCGAAAGCAAGTCGCGGATGAATAGACACCCAACAACAGCCGGCACCGGCTGGTTTTGCGATTGATCGGTTTATTGCCAGAGTTCAGTTGGGCCTTTAGGCGGTCGCAGCTGAATGGTGTTTGTCGTTCATCGGAAACGACGCACTGGTACCAGCATTATGCCTGGTTTGGAACGTTGAGTCTGGGAACGAAACGTTTCTTTTGACAAGTATTGTGCATTGCAATTCTCTGACCCTGATGAAACACGACACCTCGCATACTACAATTCGGTCAGCGTAGCGGTGGATACTGTTTCTTGGTCTCTGTTCGTGAAGGGGGGATTATGTTTCGTGCTGCAGGACTCTTGGTGATCGGCTTGGCAGCCTCTTACCTGGCAATTCCAGATCCGGTTAATCCCGATCCGAATGGTCCGCGGCCAATTGCAGCCGCAGACACTCTTTTCATTGAAGATCTGACCTGGATGGAAGTTCGGGATGCAATGAAAGCAGGTAAAGACACAGTGATTGTTGCGACAGGCGGCGTTGAACAGAACGGCCCATATTTGGTAACCGGAAAACACAATGTCGTCTTGCGGGGAACCACGGAAGCGATTGCTCGCAGGCTAGGCAACACTTTGATTGCGCCGATCGTTCCGTTTGTCCCTGAAGGAGATATTGATCCACCAACGGTACATATGAAATATCCGGGTACAGTTAGTGTCACAGAAGAGACATACCGAGCTTTACTCACGGACATTTGTGCTTCGTTGCGAACGCACGGATTCAAGCACGTCGTGATGATTGGTGACAGTGGTGGAAATCAGGAGGGAATGAAGCAAGTCGCAGACTTACTTAACCGGGATGGGAAAGGAAAGGGCTGTCGGGTCCATTACATTGCCGAGTATTACGATTTCCAATCCGTCACAGACTGGTTGGAAAGCGAGGGGATTTCCCAGAATCCAGAAGGTTATCACGATGATTTTGGAATGACGGCAACGATGATGGCCGTTGATCCAAGTAGTGTCAGGACGAACCAGAGAATTGCGGCAGACAAGTTTCGTATCAACGGTGTCGAGCTTGCACCTGCGCAAAGAACGATCGAGTGGGGCCGGCGGATTATCGAGTTTCGTGCGGCGGCTACGGTGAAAGCGATTCGTGCTGCGACTCGAAACGACTCACCATGATAGAACGGCGACTGTTACCGATTCTTTGGACCAGACGGTACTGTTGAGATTAGTGCTTGCGAGTAATCTGGCCTCATCCGTGTCGTTGCGCCGAATGTCTTCTTGCAGGAGTATGTGGTTCAGGGCGAGTTTTTGTTGCTGACCGCAGGCGCAGGAGGTGATTCGGTGTCCTTTTTCGACGGTCGCGGGATCAAGACGATCCGGACAGGAGTACGCAGTGGTGGAATGCGTTTCTTGTACGCAGTGAATAGTAGACCTGCCGCTGCCGCACTACTTTGAATTGGGAGATCAAGCATGGCTGTATTGAAGTTGGAGACGCAAATCATGTCTCCGGCATCTGCCATATAGTGTCGTTTTCCAGTCGATTTGTCGGTGTAGAATCCACTGCCTGCAAACACCCAATCGTAAGGCATGGCTTTGCCTGTTTTCAGATACCGCACCCAGTTCTGAGCCCGTGTCTGGTGTTTCTTACCATCCGCACTTTTCCAGAGCAGGTAGATATCGATGATAGTCCCACTTGCGGCCTTGTACTCAGGTTCATAGGACACGGTGTTGCCAGATTGGGCTCCTACTGACAACAACGCAGCGTGCAAGAACTGTGCTGGGCAGTCAATCGCAACAATCGCTTCGTGTTCTTTGGTGCCTTTGGGACAGGCGAACATCTCGAGTTGGCCTTCGCGCAAGCAGACGGTGCCATCCACCACAACGTGTCGTTTTTTCAGGTCTACCCAGAGCCTGTGTTTGCCAAGTTGCTGCAGTCCGGGCGGAGGGCTGAGTACCTGAACTTGCGGATCTTTGCTCGCGTCCTCAGCACAGGTGATGGTCCCAGGGCAAAAAAACGATGGCTCGCATGAAAATACCAGGCACACGAAGATCGCCGCAAGTCGTTGCGGCTGATGGTGTGTCATCGACATCTTAGTACTCCCCTGATGGCCAGTTGGCGTCGGTTGTAATCTAGCATGCCGCGTTGCGAGCCCACTTGCAGTTACCAGGCGTGGAGAGTGTTGAAGTAGTCTGAAAGGCCCGCCGCCTTGTGGCCAACCCGCGGATGTCTATTATAGTGCAGTAAAAGCGATTGCGCAGGCTGGTATAGGAAGGTAAGCTGAACATGTCAGGGTCACTCACGGTTGCGAAGAAACAAAATGCAGTACGGCTGGACGCCGGCACACCCGACCCGAGTGATTGGGAACAGTGGGTGCAGCACCTGCAGAACCGTATAAAACCTATTGGCCTGCGCGAGGCGGTCAAATCCGGCGGACGCAAGGCGTTACGTTGGGGGTTGAGTGACGGGCATGGCGTCAATGATGCGTTGCCCCTCTTGAGCAACCTGGAGAATGTCGCTCGAAAGCGGAAGTCGAAACGGAAGTCATTAGACACTGCTATTGCGACGGAACTGGAAGGCTGGTTGCAGGGTTTGCCCGCTCGTGAGGTGAGCCGCACGTTGTGTCTGGAATGTATCGCTTGGAGCTATGCGCTCGTCGATCTGGCACGTGAACTTCCTGCCGCACCTTGGTGCGAACTCTTGGACCAATTGGTAGAGGTTGCCAACGATGCCAGACGATCGTCACCCAGTGACGATCCGCTTGTGCAACAATGGCTTGTCGGCGAGTTGCCGTTGATTCTGGTGTGTCTGTTTCCCGAACTGGATCAATGCCAGGAATTGCATGATTCCGCTTCTGAGCTGCTCTCAGCAGCGCTGATTGATCTACTCGATGGAGAGGGGTTAATCCACTCGCGAGCGATAGAGAGTTTTCGGCCCCTACTGGCATCCTGGACAAGGTGTCAATCCCTGGCATGTGCTAACGACAGGTTATGTTTGACCGAGGCAGCGCAAGAACAATATGACTGGATGGTGTTGCAGATGCTCCGGTTGTCGAGGGGGGATGGTTCCCAGATATTTTGTGATGCGGATGAGATCGGAGATTGGCGGAAGTTGTCTCAGGCGGCGCTGAAGTTGTCGGGTGACCCTCACGACCAAATGGTAGCCAGCCGGCTCTTCTCTGGTTGGCCTGGATCTGCAAAACGATCCTCCAGGAAATCTCTGCCAGACGCTTCCGTTTGTTCGGAATGGGCTGGCATCGCGGTCATGCGGGGGGGATGGGGCCGTGGTAAGACTGACCTGGGAGTGATATTCGGAGAAGATTCTGTCTTTGCCGGATTAAGTCGCGGGACCCAGCAGATTTTTACTGGTCCCTGGAAAGCAGATGTTTGTGTCGACGGAAAACGACTGGCGGTTCAGGGACGCTGGTCTGAATTGTGCTGGTTCAGTGACGAGGATGTTGTTTATCTGGAATTGGAAGCCCCATTGGGAAACGGTATCGTGTTGCAGCGGCAGGTTTTGGTGGCGAGAAAAGAAGAGTTCTTGTTGCTCGGCCATGTCGTATTGGGCAAGAAGCCTGTTGAAATCGATCTTGAGGTTTCCTGGCCGCTTCATGAGTCGATGCATTTGCAGCCGGCTGACGAGACCCGCGAGGTGACTATTTCGGATCGCCGCAAGCCACGGTTTCTTGCGTTGCCTCTCTCATTACCTGAATGGCGTGCAGCCCCAGCGGATGGCGAATTGACTGTGACAACCAGTGGATTATTGCTTAAACAGCGAGGGGTGGCTTCACGGCTAGAGGTGCCGTTGTTTATTGACCTTGATCCCAGGCAGCGGACGAAACCGTACACGTGGCGTCAACTAACGGTTGCCGAAGATCTTCAGGTTCAGCCGCGCGACGTTGCGACGGGCTATCGAGTTCAGATCGGGCGGCGCCAGTGGATGTTTTATCGCTCTTTGGCCGCGAAGCGAATTCGAACCGTATTGGGGCAGAATCTGGGTTGTGAATATATCTGCGGACGATTTCACACCAACGGCAGTGTTGAGACTTTGATTGAAATCGAATAGTCGGGATGGCGCTCAACTTGGCGCGAGCCTGCCCGACGAAGCCGAATGCCCGGACGTTGCTGGCGTTGCGGAAATCTAGTTGAGTTTGTTGATGTCTGAATTGCAACAGCGGATCGCCGACAACGTCACTCGCGTGCGAGAGCAGATTGACGCTGCTGCGCGGCGCAGCGGCCGTGACTCGCAGAGCGTTCGTTTGGTTGCAGTGACAAAGTACGTGGGGCTGGATGAAGTGCTGGCGCTTCTCGATGTCGGCTGTTTTGATCTTGGTGAGAGTCGCCCGCAGGAGTTGTGGAAGAAAGTGAATGCGGTCAGTCACCCGCTTGTTCAGTGGCACATGATCGGGCATTTGCAACGCAATAAAGTGCGGCGTACGTTACCAGCTGTTCGACTCGTGCATTCTTGCGACAGTTTACGTTTGTTGCAGACGATTGATACAGAGGCTGGTCGTGATGCGTGCATCGTTCCGGTATTGCTTGAAGTGAATGTGGCTGAAGATGCTGCCAAGCATGGTTTTTCGTCAGATGAAATCCCCTTGTTGCTCCCAACGATTGCTGGCTTGCGGAATATCAAAGTGCAGGGCTTGATGGGAATGGCGGCGCGTGGGTCCGATCATGTAACAGCCCGGAAATACTTCGTCCGTTTGCGCGAATTACGAGATCACTTGCGTGGTATTGGCATTCCTGGGATTCAGATGGAAGAACTTTCGATGGGAATGAGTGGTGATTTTGAGACCGCGATTGAGGAGGGGGCGACGATCGTCCGTGTAGGAAAAACTCTTTTTTCTGGTGACGCGTAATGTCTGTGACGATGTTACGGACGTCGCGTTGTGCTGGGGACGCCAGGCGGTTCTAGCGATAATGCTGCAAACGGTTTACTGTCGGCCTGTGTCCCGGACGTGTGGCAAGTCCTACCAGGCAAGCCCTGTTTGGCGCGTCCACTTGCCAATTGCCCATGTCGAGCTATGAAACTGTAGGGGCGAAGTAATCGAGATAAAGACGTTCGCTAAGATTCCGAGGCAGCTGGCTTTTTACCTGGCTGGCTGTCGTTGTTGCTTGATCGGGTGGCGTTCGTCGACTTGCGACCGAGGGAAGAGATTCTCAAAAGTTGGTTTTGGCTCGTTTGCCGTGCGATGTTAAGATGAATTTGCAACGATATGAGGTGATGGCGTCGCCAATTTTGACAGTCATTTGTGGTTAGGGAAGAAATTCCGCAGATGCGACTGCCGTCGTCTCGCGTGTCGATTTTGCCGTCAGACACTTCGAAAGAAGTGCCAGCAGTGGAGGTGGAAATGAGACTCGTTTGGATTTGGTGCGGCATATTGATGTTGACCGGCTGCGGCCAGGAAACCGATTATCAGCCAACCGCTAATGATCTGGATAAAATGAGCAGAATGGAAGCCGTGAATTCTCAAGGTGATGGTGTTTGGGATGACACAAACTATCAATGGGAAATACAGGACCTGCGGGACGGTGGTGCACGTGTTGCCCAGGATAAGTCTACTGAGGATTTGAAGGCCGCCAGGGAGCCTGGCACTGCGTCAAGGAAAGAGTCTCCAGCAGATGCAACCAAGACTACAGATCCCAACGAGCAAGATTCCGAGCAAAAGCGAACGCCTTCAGAATCCGCTCTTCCAGAGAAGTCCAAAGCGGCCGTCAAGTCGATTTCTTCATGAGTGATGGCGAGATGGCAGTCGCCCCTCCTGCAAGCACTGTTCCGGTTTCGCGAACCCGTTATCGCCCTACTATTGGTCCGCGATTGCGGATCCTCTTGTTGGTTGTCTTCTCATTGGTTGCTTTACTCGCAGCAAACTCTCTGTATTTGTTGTCGATTTCATTGTTGACCTGGATTAAGGGCAAGAGTTACGAGAACCTGTTCTTCTTGTGGATGTTCGGTTTGCATCTGGCGATTGGCTTGCTCCTCGTTGTGCCATTTGTCACCTTTAGCGTATTTCATTTGCGATTGGCTCTTCGGCGTCGTAATCGCCGGGCAATTCACATCGGTTACGGTGTATTTGTGGGGGGGCTCGTCGTTCTGGGAACCGGATTGGCGCTGGTGCGTATTCCGGGCTTGTTTGATCTCAAAGAGCCTTGGATAAGAGTTGCTGTTTATTGGTTGCATGTGGTTTGCCCTCTCGTCGTACTTTGGCTTTATTGGTTACACCGCCTGGCAGGTACACGTATTCGTTGGCGACAAGGAGTTGTATTTCTAGCTGCTGTTGGAGTGGTCGTTCTCGTGATGGTCGGCCTGCAATCGCAGGATCCAAGGGAGTGGTATCAAAAAGGTTCTGCAGAGGGTGACTTCTATTTTCATCCGTCTGCCGCGCGGACGGTCAATGGCAAGTTCATTGCGAAACGTGCGTTGCTGAATGATCAGTATTGTATGCAATGCCATCCGGATGCTTTTGATGGGTGGTTTCATAGTGCCCATCGGTTTAGTTCGTTTAACAACCCTGCCTATCTCGCGACCATCAATCAAACCGGCAAGGCCCTTTCACGTCGCGACGGAAATCAGAAAGCGCTTCGGTGGTGTGCAGGTTGCCATGATCCAGTGCCGTTTTTTTCCGGAGAGTTCGAGAACCCTAGTTTTAATGTGACGCTTGATGAATCCGCACAGGCTGGTATTACCTGCACTTCGTGTCACGCCATTACCCACATCAACAGTAATAGAGGGAATGCCGACTATGTAATTGAAGAGCCTCTGCACTATCCGTTTGCGTACAGTCAACGTCCACTATTGCAACTGTTGAATCACACATTGGTTAAGGCCAAGCCAGATTTCCACAAGAAATCGATGCTTAAGCCGTTCCATAAAACGATTGAGTTTTGTTCGACCTGCCACAAACAACATTTGCCGCGTGAATTAACGCGCGTTCATGACTTTCAACGCGGACAGAATCACTATGATTCCTTCTTGAATAGCGGGTTGTCGGGGCGTACTGCTAGGGCTTTTTACTATCCGGAGAAGGCTGCCAAGAGTTGTTCTCAATGTCATATGCCATTGAGAGATTCCAATGATTTTTCCGCGCGTGCCTACGTGGCAGAGGGAAAAAACAACCCAAGTATCCATGACCACCAATTCCTGGGAGGCAACACGGGAGTTACCTGGTTCAAGAATCTACCCGGAGCGACAGCGGCACAAACGGAATTCTTGCAGGGGGCTGTGCGTGTTGACCTTTTTGGTGTGAAGGATATTGCTGCACGGGAAGGGAAGCTTCACGCGCCGTTGCGCCCTCTGGTGCCAGTGCTTACACCCGGCCGGGATTACTTGTTTGAGACGGTTGTCCGAGCATTAAAGATTGCCCACCGTTTTACGGGGGGCACGAGTGATTCTAACCAGGTTTGGCTGGAAGTTACCGTTCGCAGTGGGGACAGAATTATCGCCCACAGCGGTATGCTGAGTTCTAATCGAGAGGTTGACCCGGCAGCGCATTTCTTCAACGTGTTTATGCTAGACAGGAATGGGAACCGCGTTGTTCATCGCAACACCCAGGATATGTTTGTTGCGATGTATGATCACCAAATCCCTCCTGACGCATCGCAGGTCGTTCGCTATGGGCTTCACTTGCCGCTGGACGTGACCGATTCTGTGACCGTTGAGGTGAAACTGAATTACCGCAAGTTCGATGTTCCATACACGGACTTTATTGCCAATGTCGATGGTGACGAGATCAAGCCGATTCCTGGTCACCAGCCAGGTCAACCGTATTTCAATCGTCTTCCTGTTGTGACCCTTGCTTCGGACACAGTGACCTTCCCGGTTAGTGAATCCGATCAAGGAGCGGATATGCCGGAGTTTGTGGCCGAGCCTTGGGAGCGATGGAATGATTACGGGATAGGATTGTTGGTTGGTGGTGTTGAATTACGTCAGGCGGCAAATGCGTTTCAGCAAGTGGTTGAACATGGGCGAGTCGAGGGACTGTTGAATCTGGTCAGAGTTTATCTTCGAGAAGGTCGTAATCAAAAAGCCGTTTCTGTGCTGCAAAAGCTGGAGCAATTCACGGAAACCGGGCCATTCTGGACTAAGGAGTGGCTGACGGGGGTAGCGAATCGCAGGCAAGGGCGATTGGTTGAGGCTGAACAGAACTTCCGGAACGTTTTGAGTTATCAGACGGAGGACATGCGGCGACGTGGATTTGATTTCAGCAAGGATGTCGAAATTATTCATCTGTTGGGTTCGACTTTATTTGACCAGGCGGCACGGCGGTATGCGATAGATGATGCAGAAGGTGCCGAGACTCTAATGCGTAGTGCGGTTGAGGTGTTTGGAACTGCGCTGAAGGTTGATTCCGAGCACCCTGTTGCCCACCACAACCTTCAGCGTCTCTACGCGTTGTTGGGTCAAACGGCCCTCGCAAATCGACACGGGGAGCTGTTCCGGCGTTATCGCGCAGACGATCACGCGTGGGGCATGGTCGCGGCACTCGCTCACAAACGGTATCCCACGGCGAGTCGCTCTGCAGAGCCAGTTGTCGTTTATCCATTGACCCAGACCGCACCGGCGGTGAGCAACCGGTAAAGGCGCGCGGCGGGATCGCTAGCGCCATGTCAAGGAGTTCTGCCCAGCGGTATCACGCATCGTTGCGTGTAAGTGCCAGCTCTTCAGCATGGCACTCGAGAGCGTCTATGACGAACTGAATGTGTTCTTTCAGGTCAACGCCAAGGTCTGCGGCTCCACGATGTAGGTCGTCTCGCTTCACAGCTGCTGCGAATCCCTTTTGTTTCATTTTTTTTACGACACTCTTCGATTTCATTCCAAGGAGTCCACTGGGTCTCACCATCGCACATGCAGTGAGGAAACCTGCTAATTCGTCGCAAGCGTATAGCGTTTTGTCGAGAAGAGAAGTCCGTGGACAATCGGTCAGATAATCTGCGTGTGACTTGATGGCGTAAATGACATCCTCCGGGTATCCACGTTCTGTGAGGATCTCTGAACCCTTAAGCGGGTGGTCGGGCGCATCGGGCCAGCGCTCATAATCGAAATCGTGCAGGAGGCCAACGATTCCCCACTTGTTTTCGTCCTCGCCAAATTTGCGTGCATAAGCCTGCATGGCGAGTTCGACACAGCGCATGTGACGACGCAAGCTGTCGCTTTGTGTGTATTCGCAGACGAGATCGTACGCGGCGTCACGGTTCATAGCGGTGGGCAAGACGTCAGCGGAAGAAGTGATTTCGAATCTCGCAGACCTACAGATCAGGTCGCCGGATTGCCTCCCCCAATGCGGATAGGCGCCGTGTTTTCTTTAGTCTCTTGTTTTTCCCGCCAAGGTTTCATCTGTTTGTAACTTTCCAGTTCTTGTTCAAGATGGTCGACCGTTTCCTTTTGCTTCTTTTTGTCGTCTGGGGTGGATGCTTTAGCCAGGTCCTCTCGGCTCAACTCAACGGCCTTGGTCGACCATTTCGTGGCGTTTTCCCAGTCGCCTAATTCTGCAAAACCCGCAGCGTAAGTACTCAAAATGTAGGCTGCTTTGTAATTGGTGATCTCGCATGCGCGTTTACCTAGTTCCAGAGCACGTTTGCCATCCCGTAGCGCATCATCTTTTGAGGTTGATAAGATCCAGGACAGGTTGTTCAGCATATGTTCGCTGTCCGGAAGTTTTTCCAGAGCGATGTCGTAGTCCTTGATTGCCAGAGCATGCTTTCCAATGTTGATATACGCGGTGGCACGCATACTGAGAAAAGTTGGGTGGCCAGCTTGGGAATTCAATACCTTCGTGCATTCTTCAACTGCCTTGCGTGGTCGGTTATCACGTACATAGAGCTGAATCAATTCAGCTCTAAGACTGAGGTTTTGTGTTTGGCCACGTACGAGCGATAGCATTTCAGCGATTGCCGCAGGTAGTTTTCCTTCATCGGCAAGAATCTGGCTACGCAAATACCGGGCTTGCCAGAGATCGGGATTACGGTTCAGTAAACGAGAAACGTCATTTCGAGCTTTGTCGAAGGCCCGCTCACGGCGATAAAGGTCCGCCCGCATCAGTACCCAATCTAGGCGTTGTGGATTGAGATCAATGGCTGCATCGAGATCCTCAATTGCCTTGCTGATATTACCCTGGGATTGGAAATACCGAGATCTCAGTGGGTAGCCAATTGCTGGCTGGATTTCAACTATCTGGTCGAGTTTTTCTCTCCCCTGCTCTTCTTTTTCCGTGGAAAAGTAAGCCGTTGCCAGTTGTTGCAATGCGGTTACGTTCTTGGGGTCCAGTTCCAGCACCTTCTCGAGATTGGTGATGCCTTTCGGAATATCGTTGTTCTGGAAGTAATAGATAGCCCGCAATTGCCAGCCCGAAACGTTTTCAGGGTCGGTTTCAATCGCTTTGTCAACATCGGACAATTGTTTCTTGGTGTCAGTCTGTAGACCCGCCCGCAGCAGTAATGCTTCGGCTTTCTTGCGATTGTCTTCTTCGAACAACTCAATCGCCTTGTTCGCGGCTTCGCGAGCTTCTTCTTTGTTGCCACCGGGCACTGACTGCAGGCGCGCAAACAATGTGTAGGCGTCGCCACTGGTTTTGTCGTAACTGAATCCCTTGGTCAGATTGTCGAGAGCTTTTTTTCGCATTGCCTGCCAACGCGGATTCTTTGGTTGCTGTTGTGCTAGAACCGCAGTTCCGAGCCGGCGAGAAATCTGAAACAACGTTGATGAGAGGAGTTGCTTCGCAAAGTTCTCATTGTCTTTTTCGAGTCCCTTCTTGATCGCGGACTCGCATAGGGCGGAAACACGCTCTAGATCTGCTGGAGTTCGTGCGGTTAGCTGTAGTTCAATAGCCTGGTCAAGATCGTCCTGGCCTTTGGTTTCGGCTTGGAGAGCTGTCAACGATGCTTCGGTGAATAAGAAAGCGATCACACCGAGGAGAAGGAATCTTTGAGGCATGGGAGCTGCTCCGCACAGAACATTATCTGACTGACACACGCTCGGATTAGGTTGGTTCCGACCATGTTTCACAACCGGTCATTATTGCGGAATCTGGCTTGAGATGCTATCCGAATGACTGCTGCAGGAGTCCTTTCGACAAAGACAGGCAAGCGTGTGTGCTCGACCAGAGGAACGGGGGAAGCGGCAGCTGAAGTGACCTGGCATCTGCTGAGGATCCTGTCGCGTTCACGCTTGTCTACACCGGTGTAGCATGGTGCCTTGTGGCGTGGGGCTCTTGAGTGATACGCTGTCGAGGCGCGTGGCTAGTGACGCATCTGAGAAATGTGATGCTAATCTTATTTCGTCAAGTTATATGAAGGTGTAGTAATGTCGTTGCTCGTTGTTGGATCGGTTGCCTTTGATTCTGTAGAAACTCCTGCCGCAGCACGCGATCGCGTGCTGGGGGGATCGGCAATCTACTGTTCTTACGCGGCCAGCTATTTTTCGGAAGTGTCCCTCGTTGGAGTTGTTGGTGAGGACTGGCCGGATGAACATACGCAGTGGTTGCGGACGCGCGGCATTGATACGCTTGGGTTGGAGACAGTGCCGGAAGCCCAGACGTTTCATTGGAAGGGGAAATACCATGCCGACATGAATGACCGGGAGACCTTGGAGCTGCAGCTGAATGTCTTCGCTGATTTTGACCCTGAACTTCCCGACGAATACCGAGAGTGTCCTTTTGTGTTCCTGGCGAATGGTGCGCCAACACTGCAGCGCAAAGTGCTTTCTCAGGTGAATAGTTCACGATTTGTGGTGGCGGATACGATGGATATTTGGATTCAAAACGAAGCGGAGGAACTCAAGCAGTTATTGCTTGAAATCGATGGGCTCGTTTTGAACGATAGTGAAGCCAAGTTGTTGACTGGAAAAACGAATCTGGTTGAGGCAGGACAGGATGTGTTGCGAATGGGACCGGGATTTGTTGTGATCAAAAAAGGTGAGCACGGCGCGATGTTCTTTTCGGAGCAGGAAACCTATGCGTTGCCTGCATTTCCTACAGATCGTGTCGTTGATCCGACTGGCGCTGGCGATAGTTTTGCTGGTGGGATGATGGGTTACCTCGCTTCGCAGGGTGAAGTCGGTCCGAAAGCGTTAAAGGCAGCGATCGGATACGGGACAATTGTGGCCAGTTACAACGTCGAGGATTTCAGTCTGGATCGAATGAAGCAGATCGAACAGGCCGATCTTGTCCAGCGGATGGAACGCTATCAAGCAATGTTGCGTCTCTGACTCGACTGTGTTCTGCCGATGTTCTGGCTAACGCGTGGTGCCAAATCGGACGAATTGGATTCAAGAGACGGGGTTGAAAGCAGAGGCGGTGACTCCCGATTTGCCCGGCACATAGTAATGTGGAACGAATCCAACGTGTAGCATTAGTTCGACGGAGGCAGCCCCGCTGACCGCCGCCAGGGATTGCGTGAAAAAGGCGCAACGCGATGCAGAAGATACGAACATTTGTGGCGATTGCGACTTCATCGACGATACAGAAACGAGCAACTAGCCTGATCGAACGGCTTCGCTGTAGCGATGCAAACGTAAACTGGGTGAAACCAGACAATCTGCACCTCACGCTCAAGTTTGTCGGTGACGTCCCGAATACGGAGGTATCTCACGTATGTCGGGCGGTCGGTAATGCGGTGGGAGCCTGTGGTCCATTTTCTGTCAGCTATGAAGGCATCGGGGCGTTTCCAAATCGAGAACGTCCGAAGGTAATCTGGATTGGTGTCGGCCAGGGCAGCGATCGTTTAGTGCAACTACATGCGGCTGTGGACAACAGTTTAAGTGAGCTGGGATTTTTGCCAGAGCGTCGGCCATACCAGCCACACTTGACTGTCGGGCGCTTGCGCAGGCCGGTGCCTGGCCCGCAACTGTGCGAACTAATGGAAGAGTATGAGGATTTTTCGGCAGGTACCGTAGAGGTGAGTGAGTTGCTGGTAATGGCCAGTTTTTTGGGAAGAGGTGGCCCAACATATGATGTGATGGCACGATTTCGCCTGTGACTAGATAAGTGGGCTTTTACAGGTCGGTGTCGTTGTAGCTGGTGGGAGGGCGGTGGCCTGCCGACAGCGGTGGTGTCATTGAAATGCGTAAAGGGGCAACGGTGAAGTCGACGGTGCGACGCTCTGTACTCGAATCTCCCTGGTATTGGGGTTACGTCTTTTGTGCTGCTGGTTTAGTAGGACTCGTGCTGCTGGGCCCGAAGGTGCTTGAGCGACAAGTCCAGGAAGAACGCAGGTTTCAGGGGCGACAGCGGGCCGCGGAGCAAAAATCTGGTGTGGCGCCGGTCACCACCATGTCGACGCGAGGTGCTACGCGGCTTGGTTTACGTCCGCTGTTCGCGTTGTTGATTACCGGTTTTCTGGTCGCGTGGTCTATGGTCTGGTGGCATTACTGGCGTCCACGCCGTGAGGAATAGACGCTTGCTGTTATAGGTTGGCGCTAATGAACTGGATTTTCGAACAGCCTGGTTACGCAATTGCTGTTGGCGTAATCGGGATCTGTGTGTTTGGTTTCCTCTGGTTGCAGACGAGTTCCTTCCGATGGTTGATTTGTGCGTTCTCAATGGTCGGAATCAGTGCAGCAATGGTGGCGTTGGAGCGTTGGGTGGAGACCGACCGGGAACGCATCCACACGTCGTTGCATGGTCTGGTAGATGCAATCCAGCACAGCGACGTCGACGCCGTACTCGCTTTATTGCATCCACAAGCCAGTGGCGTTCGGAAGGACGCCGACCACTACCTGAATCGGTTTGAGTTTCAGCGGGTTGTCATCAAGCCAAACCTGCGAATTCACTTGGGCCGGCAAGCTGATGTCGCAGTAGCAGAATTCAATGTACTTCTAGTGGTTCGGTCGCCTTCTGTCTCGGTGCCTCGACGCATGACAAGGTTTGTCTGCATCTGGTTTCGTGAGGTTAATGGAGTGTGGTTGGTCGAACGTTATCAACATTCCAATGCAATCAATGGTGTAACGCGGCGCCGCGGGAAACGGTTCTGATGTACCTGTTAAACAAAGCAGTGATTGGTGCAAGACGATCTACTGTGCTCTGGCAGATGTCACAGATCCGTTGGAAATGTCGTGAGTAATTCAACTCCGTCATTGCAGACGACGTAATTCTGTTCAATCCGCATGCCGGCGTTGAGTTCAGGTGCGTAGAGACCTGGTTCGACGGTGAAAGTGTCGCCGCGCTCAAAGACGTCGTCCCAGTGCGGATTCAGATGCGGTGCTTCATGTGGAAAAAGGCCGAAGCCATGTCCTAGATGGTGATTGAACACGCCCACCGGCGCTTGGTCCAGCATTCCTTGTACTTCGTAGAACAATTCGCGCGCATTTGATCCAGGTTTGACAGTCTGTTCGATGTAGTCGAAGACAGCTGTCACGTGTTCCCACGCAATTCGCTGTTCTTCGGTTGGCTCGCTAACCGCAATAGTTCTGCAGTTGTCTGCGTAGTAGCCTCGATACGCGGGGCCTAGGTCCAGGATGTATAAGTCCCCCTGAGTTGCCTCGTGTTGGGACCTTGGCGCACCTCCGCGGGAGCGGCACTGGTAATCATTTCCCGTGCCAGTCAAGACCTCCCCGAATCGCTCAACAGCAGTTGCCTGTAACTGGTTGTAGACTTCCAGTTCGCTAATTCCTGGTTCGATGATCTCGCGAGCGCGCTTGTACATTGCTTCTGTGCCTGCGATCGCCTGCTTGATCATGGCCAATTCGTCGGCTTCTTTATGCCGTCGTAGAACGTACATTTCAGGTTCGATATCGATGAGTTCTGCACTGGTGTGCTGGGCAAGGCTCGGTCCGAAGGTCGAAAATTCCACACCGATTCGCTGTGGTGTTGAGGCAGCCCGTAGACGATCCCACAGTACTTCCGAGGAGGCGTTGCGTTGGTCATTTCGCAGAGTCGAGTGCCACTGCGCTTCGTAATGCAAGACTTCGTCTGCCGCGGCCGCGACGGGAGGTTTTGTAGGTGCGACTAACGTCAGATGTCCATTTGCATGGAGAGCGACGGCTGGCTGGAAATACCAATTGAACCACTGGCCGCTTAACCACTGGATGTTTTCTCGTTGCGTGAAGATTGCCAGATCTATCTGCTTTTCCTCCATGATCGCGAGGAGCCGTTGCTGTCGAGCGCGACATGCATTGTGGTCGAGGGAGCAGGTGGTCATTATGCAGTCCTTGTTGCCGGTTTCAGGTGCGGTGCCCAGCGGGTGCTATTAACGGGCCGTCACGGGTTATCATGAGTCAATTGTGCATCGCCGAACGCGACAGCGTACATGCTGGCGAGGAGTTGATGTGGCGCCCTGTGTCGGTGAGTCAGCATCGTCGCAGCCATGATCGCCGCGGCGGTCGCCGTGCAGGTCAGGGTTGAATTCTTGCTCCGTTAGTTTTTGTGCCGTCCCGGACTTGATCCATTTCTGGCAGGAACGAGAATCAGTAATCCAATTCAGCGCATCTGGCTGCTCTTGAGATGTAAGTGTGGAAAACTGCCGAGGAAGCGGCTCCAGCGTATCGGTGGTGAGCCGTGTTGACAACCAATGCGTATCGCGCGTGATGCGGCCAGTTGCCTGACGGCTGCTATAATGGGTGGGGGCTGCGTGGTGACGACTATTCAGGAATGAACGGTGTCTCAGGAGGAAGTGAGTTCATCGTTTGCCACCCAGGCAAGCTGCCGCATTGGTGTATGCACCGTTCGAGCTGCTGGGGCAGGTTGGTTTAGGCCTGTTAGTGCGGATGTCGTGGAGACTAGTTGAGTAGACCATGGATTACATTCAACCGGCACGTACGATTTGTATCGGCGACATTCACGGCTGCTCGATCGCATTGCAGAAAATCATTGAATGCGTTCAGCCAGGTTGGGATGACCGAGTGGTGTTGCTGGGAGATTATGTGGACCGCGGCCCGGATACACGCGGCGTGATAGAACAAGTCTGGAAATTGCAGGATTGCTCCAATGTGGTTGCATTGCAGGGTAATCATGAGTTGATGTTGCTGCGGGCATTTCACGACTCGGGCCAACTCAATGCCTGGTTGCAGTTTGGTGGAGTTGAGACGCTTGCGAGTTATGGGGGCGGGGTAGAGAGTATTCCACCAGATCACATCGATTTTTTTCGTAATTGTCGATCCTGGTTTGAAACGGAAACACACATCTTTATGCATGCCAATTATGATCCGGGTTTGCCACTTGGTCGGCAGCCGCAGGCCCTGTTGTTCTGGCAACACCTGACAGACGAATTGCCGCCACCGCATTGTTCCGGAAAAGTAGCCGTTGTGGGGCATACGCCACAGCCGGATGGGAAGATTCTTGATGCCGGACATTTGATTTGTCTGGATACACATTGTTATGACGGCGGATGGTTGACTGCGATGGACTTGCAAACCGGGAGATACTGGCAGTCTAACCAAGAGGGTGTGCTGCGTGAGGGAGAGAGTCACGATGGAACGGCGCAGGTGAGTTGACTGAACTATGTCACCCTGTGTTGCCAGTGGAATAGTTTGGCGTGGGAAGTGAAATCTTGATGCACAACGATGCGCTGAAGCGGGAGGTGATCTGGTGACCGATGTGCCTGCCGAGTCGCCGCCGCTGGTGGCGCACGCGGCCCAATTCGATGACAATACAGCGATTGTGATGGGAGATAGACAGTTTTCCTATCGTGATTTATTCGAGCAGTCTGGGCGTGTCGCTGCGGCGTTATTGGACGGACGCAGTGACTTGCAGGAGGCCCGTGTTGCCTTTGCTGTGCCACCGGGATTTGAGCATGTTGTTATTCAATGGGGGATTTGGCGAGCTGGAGGTATTGCGGTACCACTGGCAGTCATGCACCCGCCCGCCGAATGGTCTTACGTTCTGCAGGATGCGGATGTGGCAATCGTGATTGCGAGCGGCACGTTGTTCCATGGGCTTTTGCCCGTTGCGGCTGAACTTGGTCTGTCCTGTGTGCCTGGCGAATCGTTGTATGAAAGGCCACTCAGAAGCCACTTGCCGCCAATTGAGACGTCGCGTCGAGCAATGATTCTCTACACCAGTGGTACAACAAGTAAGCCGAAGGGTGTGGTCAGTACACATGGAATGATTGCTGCGCAGATTCAGTCTCTCATAGATGCATGGGAGTGGACCGAACGGGATGTCATTTTGCACTGCCTTCCTCTGCATCATATACACGGCATTATTAATGTTCTTTGTTGTGCTCTCTGGTCCGGTGCTCGTTGCGAGTTCGTGCCGCGGTTTGACGCAGATTTGGTGTGGAAGAGGTTTTTGCGACCGGATGATCTAACAGTGTTTATGGCAGTTCCCACTATTTACTCGCAGTTAATACAGGCCTGGCAGAATTTTACGGAAGAAGAAAAGCAGGCTGCGACAGCAGCCTGTCAGAAATTTCGACTTATGGTTTCGGGATCGGCGGCGCTCCCTGTAGAGGTTCTCGAGCGGTGGCGATCGATTGCCGGGCACACTTTGCTTGAACGTTATGGAATGACTGAAATTGGAATGGCCTTGTCAAACCCGCTGCATGGTGAGAGGCGACCTGGTCATGTCGGGACTCCGCTCCCGGGTGTGGAGTTGCGCCTTGTTGCGGAAGATGGTGATGAGCCTGTAGCTGGAACTCCCGGTGAGATTCAGGTCCGTGGTAACACCGTGTTTGAGGAGTACTGGCAAAGACCCGAGGCGACGGCTGGTGCGTTTTCCAAAGACGGCTGGTTTCAAACCGGTGACATTGGTGAATGCCACGAAGGCCACATTCGGATACTAGGGAGAAATTCAGTCGATATTATCAAGACCGGTGGCTATAAAGTTTCGGCGCTTGAGATTGAAGCCCGGTTGAGAGAGCATCCCTGGATTATGCAGTGTGCAGTTGTCGGCCTTGACGATGTCCAGTGGGGCCAGTTGGTATGTGCTGCGATCGAGTTGCAGGCTGGCTGTGATTTGGGACTGCGAGAGTTACGGGTTTGGGGGAAGGAGAGATTGGCGCCTTACAAAGTGCCGAGCCGGTTGAAGGTTGTCCAGTCGCTTCCTCGCAATGCAATGGGAAAGGTTGTCAAACCAGAAGTTCTCGAGTTGTTCTCAGATAGCTGATTGACTCACTGGGTTGTTTTTCAGCTGGCTACTCATGTGTTTGAGACAGATTGAGTTGGTTGGTCCATTCAGGTCAGTAGTGAGGAGTTTTCAATGCGTCTTGCAGTCGTGTTTCTTACTGTCGTGCTAGGTAACTGGTTAGCCGTTTTGCAGGCTGGTGATTGGCCATCCTTTCGCGGGGCAAATGGGGATGGGATTGCTGGTGACGAGAAGGTGCCCACAGTGTGGAGCAGGAAGCAGAATATCAAATGGTCCACGCGATTACCGCGACCAGGCAACGGCAGCCCAATTGTCGCCGCTGGATGTGTTTTCATCACCAGCGCGGAGGATGTCGAGGGCCGGCGCCGAAGTTTGTATTGCTTGGATCGCCAGCGGGGAACCGTGAAGTGGATTCGTACGGTTGAAATTGGGAGCACGTTGCCCACGCATCAGACGAACCCTTACGGAGGTTCAACTCCGGTGTCGGATGGGAAGCGAGTTGTTGTCTGGCATGCTTCGGCTGGGTTGTATTGTTACGACATCGCTGGCAAACCACTGTGGTCACGTGACTTGGGCGAGTTTCGACACATGTGGGGCTATGGCACTTCACCGATCATCTATCAGGATCGGATCATCTTGTTTAGCGGACCAGGGAAACGCATCTTTCTTGGTGCATATCGTTTGTCTGATGGCAAAACTCTTTGGGAGACTGACGAGCAACAGGAGGGGGATGGGGAACACAATGATGCAGGGAACTACATGGGTTCCTGGAGTACCCCTGTACTAACGGAGGTCCAATCCAAGACGCAGGTGATCGTCATGTTGCCGACCCGAATAGGCGCTTTTTCTCCAGATAACGGCGATTTGATCTGGAGTTGTGATGGCTTGCGCCATGAACGTGGCGATTTGGCTTATTCGTCACCTGTTATTGCGGGTGATTTATGTTTTGTGACAGGTGGTTATCGGGGGCCATCAATGGCTGTGCGCCTTGGCGGGCGCGGCGACGTGACAAGGACAGGCCGCCTCTGGCACGTTGAAAATAATCCGCAGAACATTGGTTCGGGAGTCCATGTGTCCGGGATGGTCTATCGGCCTAATGCAGAAAAAAGGAATAGCCTGCAGTGTATCGAAATAGCAACAGGCAAGATTCGCTGGTCGGCGCCGGGCGCAGGCCACTGGGGTTCTGTCGTCATGGCAGGGAAACTTTTGTACGCAACCGATCAGCAGGGGAACACGGTAGTGTTTCGGCCGAATCCAGATGAATACGAAGTCGTTGCCAACAATCCATTAGGTGAGCCGAGCAACTCAACGCCGGCGGTTTCGGAGGGGCAGTTGTACATTCGCACTGCCGCACACCTGTTTTGCATCGGCCACTAGCATGCATGGTGCCGTAACACAGGTGCCATCATATCAATAAGGCGTGGTTTGTCGTTGTAGCGAGACTGTCGAGGAAGGTTGCCCGCTGAAGCGAGGGGTGTGATAGCGTGTGGCGGAATTCGATCGCGATAGCATCGTTGGGATTGGTGACGCTGGTCACTTGGATGTTGGTTCGCCACCTGAGAAGCCGGCGCCAGCGAGTTCCTGGATTGGTGCCAAATGAGATACTTTCCATTGACATCGCTGCGCTGCCACTGAAAAGTCCTGTGGACAGAGGTATTGCGCTCGAGATTTATGGGGTGCCTACGGTCGTTGCGGTCCTGGTGCTTGCTCCTGCGGGAAGAGGTCTTTCGCTGCCTGGGAGAACAAGCATGGCCCAATTTATCGACAATCTGGTTCCCGATCTGATGGCAGTATTGTCCTCGCATCAGCCGCTTTTTCGACGCTGGCCGGAGCAGCTCAGCATTCGAGGATTTGTACACTCTGCCTTTAACAACCTGCCGCTTCCTGGAGATCGGGGCAGAGGAACCCCCTGGTGTAGTGTGGCTGGGAAATTCGACTCAGGTGGACAGCAGTATTTAGCGGCTTTAGTTTGCCGGGCTGAAAAATCGAATGCTCTAGGGCAGATCGAAATCAAGCACCCTGGACAGTGGGTTGACGTATTACGTGTGCGGAGAGTTCATCGTGAATCATGACACTGACAAGTTGCGCGACGATGCGATTGGAATTTGGCAGGCGGGCGTGGATGCGGTTCGTAGCGAGCAACTCGTTACCCAGTATGTTGCATTGCGAGGAGACCAGCTTTGTATTGGCGACGATGTCGTTTCATTGAACAGGGTAAGAAGAATTGTTGTTGTCGGAGCTGGGAAGGCTGGAGCCGGGATGGCTGAGGGGCTGGAGGCCGCTTTAGGCAAAGACGTGATGCTAGAGAAAGGAGTGCAGGGTCTGATTAATGTGCCCGCAGATTGTTACCGCCCCACGGAGCGAATTATTTTGCATCCAGCGCGTCCCGCAGGGATCAATGAACCAACACGGGAAGGCGTGTCTGGGGCTGAAAAAATGCTGCACATGGTGCGGTCGTTGGGTCCCGAGGACCTTTGCATTTGTTTACTTTCTGGCGGAGCTTCGGCTTTATTGCCGGCGCCCATCGCTGGTTTGACATTAGAGGACAAGCAGCAGGTTACTCGGTTGCTCAGTAGTGCGGGAGCAAATATCCATCAGCTGAACACGGTCCGAAAACAATTGAGCCGGGTGAAGGGTGGGCGTTTGGCGTCCGCATGCCGTGCCGGGATGATGAAAACTCTGGTTATTTCTGATGTAATCGGTGACCCGCTTGAGATTATCGCTTCAGGCCCAACGGTGGAAAATACGGCAACTCCAAGCGACGTAGTTGCCGTATTTGATCAACTAGGCCTTCGTGAAAATCCTGTGGCTGCGGAAGTAACGCGAATTCTTGATTCAGTAAAAGACAGCTCTCAGGCGCAGTCGCCGATGCCTGGCGAGATGACCAATATCGTAATTGGGAACAACCAGCTTGCTGTCGATGCGGCGGGCATCGAGGCACGTCGCCGCGGTTATCTCACTGAAACCTGCTCCGCAGAGAAACTCGAGGGTCCGGCGGAAGAAGTTGGTGTCGATTTGGCATCTGCTGCTTTACAGCTGCGGAATCGAGGAGGTGCGAGATGTCTGGTTACTGGCGGTGAGCCGACGGTGCAATTGGTCGCAGAGTCACGTCGTGGCCACGGAGGGCGTAACCAGCAACTTGTTCTTTCTGGGCTACACAGCCGTACTTCTAGTGAGCAAACAGATGTCAATCCGTTTGCATCCACAATTTTGCTTTCTGGCGGTACTGACGGTGAAGACGGTCCAACGGATGCAGCGGGTGCCATGGCGGACGCGAAAGTTGTGGAGAACGCGCGTTTGCGTGGGCTGGACCCACTGGACTATCTGGAACGGAACGATGCCTATTCATTTTTTGCGGATACTGGAGGTCTCATTGTGACTGGGCCAACCCATACGAATGTTTGTGATGTGCGGGTCGTCTTGACTCATGGTTTGGCAGGCGCATGATGCCCACTGCACGGCGCCTGGTGGAGCTGGACAGGGCACTTGGAATGTCCAGATGTCTGAAGCAGCCAGTTACGGATGAGTGGGGCTGATGGCGATTCTTTGGAGCATCTACGAAACACGGTCGCGGATTTCCACAAAAACTTGATACACTGTTTCGTCTTGCGAGGTTGTCTCACAGGTGGCGTCCAAGCGAACGGAGCCGCTGTGAAGGGGTGCTAATACAGACGGAGAGAGCCGAATGCGGTGCCAGATTTGTGGATCTCATTTTGAACCTTGTTTGTCATCGTCTCTCCCCTTTTGTTCACCTCGTTGTCAGCAGGTAGATCTTGGTCGGTGGCTTAATGAAGAGCATGGTTTACCCATTGAACCTGGTGAGGGTAGTGAGGACAACTTGAGCGCTGATCTTGGCAACGACACACAATGGACATAGGATCGGTGCCCAGGGACTGGACGTGAGAATCCCGATGGGGCAGCTGGAAGCTGCGACCTTAGGTTAGGTTGTGATTTGGAAGGAATCTGGAAATGTCGAGCAACCTGACCACGATCCGAGAAATATCCTGGCGCGAGATATTTCCGTGGCTAATCTTGTTACGGGTCTTTCGTTTGGCGATTCGCCCGTCAGTGTTACTGATGGCCTTGCTGCCGATCATCTTGATGCCGTGGGGGTCTTGGTGCGCTACACAATTGTTTGATCATCCAACTCATGTGGAGGAGAACGCCGTTGAGGTGCGCGTTACTTCATTGTTGGAACTGACTCGTGTGGCGCCGGCTGTTGGGCGGCAACACATGGAGAGTCTATTCCATCAGGTAACCCGCCCTTTTCACGAGGTACTGCGCACGCATTCACTACGGGAGACAGCGTATTGGTTGTTCGTTGGCTTGTGGTCGATTCTGCTATGGGCAATTCCTGCCGGTGCGATGTCACGGATCGCTGTTGTTCGTCTGGGTCGGGAAGAGCGGGTTGGTTTCATTGAGTCGCTTGGTTTTTCAGTGCGACGCATTGGTGCATATGTTGGTGCACCGTTGTTGCCGTTGGTTGGTTTTACCTTATGCGCTTTGCCTGTGGCACTGCTCGGTTTAATGATGCGGGCGGATTGGGGAGTGTTAATTGCAGGAGTGCTCTGGGTGTTCGTTCTGGTGGCCGGGTTTGCAATGACACTGATGTTGCTCGGGTTGTTTTTTGGCTGGCCGCTGATGTGGCCGACGATTAGTGCGGAATTCAACGGTGATTTGTTCGAGGCATTGCAGCGGAGTTATGACTACACGCGTGAACGTCCGTTGCACTATTTGTTCTATGCCTTTGTGGCAACGATGCTGGGAGCTTTGGGTTGGTTGGTTGTAAATGCGGTTTGTATCGGAGTCGTAGACATAAGCTCGTGGGCTGTGACTTGGGGCGCTGGTGGTGTTGAACGTATGGAGGAGATAAGCAGAGAGTCGGAAAACACCACAGTCGTAATTGGGATGCAATGCATCCATGTGCTGAGTGGCCTGGTGTTACAGAAAATACCGACGGCTTACGCGGCCAGTTTCTTCTGGTGTTCAGCGAGTGCGATTTACCTTCTCTTGCGGCAAGATGTCGATCAAACGGAAATGGATGAGGTCTTTCTGGCAGAACCAGAAGAAGAACCACCGTTACCCGATTTAGACGCATCATTTACCGCTGCCCCTAGTTCCAGCGCATGAGACATGGCAAGCCACGATCTCATGGTGTGGTGGTAGTCGGGTGGGACTCGATCGCTGTCTAGCACGAGCCGCCGGGGCGCCTGGCAGGATGAATTACCACGTTTGCCTGTGTTCTGTATTTGGAATACTGGGGCTGATCGTCTCAGATTGTTCAAGTAGACCGGTCGGTGGGTCGAAAACAGAGGCGTAGGGCTGCACTGAATCGAGCCACTGTTGTGCTAGCGGTGCTAGGGTGCCATGGCCAGACTTGCACTGATCAGCTGGCGTGATGTTGGCTCAACTGAGTTGCTGCATATTGACCAGGTTGCAGCTTGACCCATTAGTATTCCTCGGGACGAAGCGGATTGCTCCGGCGCGTGGCCTATGAATTCAGCTGTAATACAGCGTACAGGCGTCCTGTTTGCGGATTGGATGGCGAATTGGGGCCGTGTCGTACTGGATGGTGTAGAGACCGTTGGGGCGATGACGCTGTTTGCCTGGAAGACGCTACGTTGGATGTTAACCAAACGGCCGCATCCAGAGTCTTTATGGCCAAATCTTTATCAGGTAGGTGTACTTAGTCTTCCGGTCGTTGCGCTCACTGGCACATTTATTGGCATGGTGTTGGCTGTTCAGAGTCACTTCCAGTTTAGCCAGTTAGGATTGGAATCCCGCTTGGGCGCGGTCATCAATATGACGCTGGTACGGGAGTTGGGGCCAGTTTTGGCGGCCACCATGTTGGCTGGTCGGGTGGGGAGTGCGATGGCCGCCGAATTGGGAACCATGCGTGTTACGGAACAGATCGACGCATTGGATAGTATGGGGGCCAACCCGATTCACTACCTGGTGGTACCACGTGTCTTGGCTTGTCTATTTTTGATCCCTACTCTGACGGTGATGGCCGATTTCATGGGGTTTGTGGGAGGCTACGGCTACAGTGTTGCGATTCTTGGCATCGATGAGCACTACTACCTCTATAACTCTGAGCAGTTTGTTGAGGCGTTTGATCTTTTTGCAGGGTTGTTCAAGAGCTTCTTTTTTGGCGCGGCAATTGCAATTGTAAGTTGCTATCGAGGGTTCCATTGCCGGCCAGGTGCTGAAGGTGTCGGGCACGCCGCGACGACTTCTTTTGTGATTTCCTTTGTGCTGATCTTGATGCTGGATTTGTTCCTGGGGATTTTGTTGGATTCGTTCTATTACACCGTATGGCCGCAGGGTGCGAGTTTGTTTTGATTGATGCGCGGGCGTGATCAATTTCATCTAAGGGTACCTCGAGATTTCCAATGATGCTGACGGATTCCAACGCTGACGTGAACGAGCCGCTGTTGCATTTGCAGGAAATTCGTGTGCGTTTTGGATCGTACACGATATTGCGTGACTTGACGCTGGAAATACCACGTGGGCAGACGTTGGCCATTATTGGCGAGAGTGGTTGCGGAAAGACCGTATTGTTGAAGTCGATGATTGGCCTGGTCAGGCCAGAGCAAGGAAAAGTCTGGTTCAATGGGCTGGAACTGCAGCACCTGAACGAACAAGAACTCACGCGGGAGCGGATCAAGATTGGGTTTGTATTTCAACAGGCAGCCCTATTTGACAGCATGACGGTTGGGCAAAATGTCGCATTTCCCTTGCGTCATCATGTACGCATGGACGCTGCGGAGATTCCCGATCATGTTGTTGAGCGGTTGGCTGAAGTCGGTTTGCCCAGACATGTCGTACTGAAGAAACCTGTCGAGTTGTCGGGCGGCATGAGAAAGCGAGTTGGTTTGGCTCGTGCACTGATTCTGGATCCGGAGTTAGTGCTTTATGACGAGCCAACGACTGGACTGGATCCGATCATGTCCGATGTCATTAATGAGTTAATTATTCGCACACGCAGTCGCTATACCGTCACGAGTGTGGTTGTGACGCACGATATGAGAACCGCTCGAAAGGTCGCGGACCGTATTGTCATGCTCGCGCCGGTTGACCAACTCAACGATGGTGATCCCCAAATCATATTTGACGGGCCGCCGAGCGAACTGGAGCGAATACAGGACCCTCGGGTGGGTCAATTTGTTCGAGGTGAAGCGGGGTCCCGATTGACTGAAGTTTTGCACTAGCCGATTTCTAGAGGCGGCTGCAATTGCGGTTGCCCTGTTGGTAACGGTGGACGGAATGGACGAAAGAACGCTACAAATTCGCGTTGGTGTCGTCGTCTTGGCGGCGGTAGCGATCACGGGAATTCTGGTGATCCTGTTTGGTGAGAGCCAGTCTGTGATTCGGGCGTGGCAGGGTGATGACATTGTGGTGTACATCGAATTTGCTGAAGCCCCAGGGGTGACCCGTGATACGCCAGTACGTAAAAGCGGTGTCCTGATCGGTCGTGTCGTCGATGTAACACTGAATGAAGAAAATGGCACTGTTGACGTTGAACTAACCCTGTTCAGCAAATACACAATTTACAAGGACGAAGTTTGTCGCATCGGCACGAATTCACTTGTCACGGGCGATGCGGTTTTGGAGTTCATCAAGGCTACCGAAGCTGAGTTGATTGATAGAGGTTATGACAAGAACGAAAATGAGAGAATCGATGAACCGGAGCAAAGGGCGGCACACGTAGCATTAGTGTCTGGTGAACATCAGAGGGACGGGAAGGTCCAGGCTGATCCTTTCACTTCAATGGCCAACATCGCAGACCAAATCCCCCAAACACTTGAGTCGATTGAAACGACAGCAGCAGATATTTCCAGGTTGGCACAGGGCCTCACGGATGTGGTTGCTGGCAACGAAAATCGTCTTGAAAGTATTCTGACACAGGCTGATGAGGCGCTGGTTGCCTTAACTCGCACGATGCAACGCGTCGAAGAAATTGCTGGGGATCCAGACATTCAGGCAAACTTGAAACGCACGTTGAGTGAACTGCCGGCTTTTGTCGATCAGGGGAAACAGACATTCCGGGACGCACGTAACACGCTGGTTGAGATTGAGAAAGTAACCAAACAGGCGGAAGAGAATCTGGAAAATCTTAAGGGGTTCACAGATCCGCTCGGCGCTCGAGGATCAGAAATGGTTGCGGATGCGGCTGCGACCCTTGCCAATATCCAGGATATGACGCAAGAGCTGAAAATGATGAGTGAACGTGTGCAAAGTAGCCGAGGTACTCTTGGCTTGTTGATCAAAGACCCAGAGTTATACCAGCGGCTGAATAGCGCCGCTGCGAACCTGGAGCGTTTGACAGTCCGATTGGGCCCTATCTTGCGAGACGTTCATGTGCTCACGGATAAGATGGCACGTGATCCCGGGGGCCAGTTGCTGAAACGCATGTTGGATCCAACACCTGTCGGGGCCGGCAGCAAGCTGCCTCGTGGATACTAGGCGGCTGCGAGAGCCAGCGTTGGGGAATTCGCCAGAGGACGTGTAGCGTACGCAGTGCTAACGGGAATAGGTCGATCGCCGTGGGATGTTCGCTTGAGGAGGAGTGTTGGCGGAGGTGGTGGCGGGGCCAGAAGACGCCGTTGCATTTGGAACCAGGGGCGTGAAATGTCCATTGCGGGCATTGGAGCGTAGCGTTTCGGCCCGCTCTCGTAACTGTTCATTTGTGACGTTGGGTTGTGGTAACAACTGGTAGTCCAACACATGTTCATCACGGAGTTTTCCAGGCCAGAGGTTTTCCGAGACAAAGTCAACAGGAGGAACCTGATACCAGGGGGGAGAAAAACGATGTTGAATGGTTTCGGTGCGAAACCGGTCTTTCATCACCTTGATGGTTCGAACTCCGTAGTAAGTGAAGTCCGTCGATACAGGGCTCGTACCGATTAGTTGATCATCAACATAGACAGTCGCGCCTGGGGGGGTTGTACGAATTGTCATCCGTCTGCGGACGCAGCCACTTGAAGTGGTTGATAACAACAGCAGGAACCAGGCGAAATTACGGCACATTAGGGAGCTGCGGAGCATAAGCAAGTCTGGCCGGCATTGTGCATCGCTTCATAAAGCGGGGCGAGTATAGTGAGACACGAATCGTAGTGATAGGTGGATTGTGGCGGTCGGTCACCAGAGGCGCGGCTGGCTGACCGCGTTCGTGTCACCGGCAGGGCTAAAATTCCGGAGGAATTAGAGCCTTGGTTTCAGGAGGACGCTGGCAGATGTGTACAATACAGACACCAGTAAGCTCGTTTAAGATCGTATTTGTCGATGGCAGGCCAGTGTGCCAGATCCTCGTTAAATCCTGTAGCATGTGGCGTTCACTAGCCAGGAAAAAGTGATTTTACGGACAACCGGGTTGCAAGCGATTGCTCGGGTAGCGTAGTTGAGTATGTCAGAACAAACAGGCAGTTGGCAGGGTTGCTTGCATTACGCCGCTATCAGCGACGTAGGGCGACGTCGTGCCAATAATCAGGACGCATTCAAGCTGGTTCCTTCAGAGGTCGACGACTGGACGCAGCGAGGGCATGTGTTCATCGTCGCAGATGGCATGGGGGCTCATGCGGCCGGGGAATTGGCAAGCAAAATGGCGGTGGATGCCATTTCGCACCACTATCACAAGTTCGGAAAGTTATCGCCTCCCGAAGCGCTCAAGGAAGCTGTTTTGGAGGCCAACAAGGAGATTTTTGATCGCGGGCAGGAAAACGTGGATTTCCACAATATGGGAACCACAGCAAGTATTTTCGTGGTGCTGCCGCAGGGGGCTTTAGTCGGACATGTTGGTGACAGTCGCATCTACAGGGTGCGCGGTAACCGGCTGGATCAATTGACGTTCGACCACAGCCTTGTCTGGGAATTACGGAAGCATGGGCAGATCTCCGCAAATGCAGAACAGTTCACTTCCATTCCCAAGAATGTCATTACCCGCTCTCTCGGACCTAATCAGGTAGTGGAAGTTGACATCGAAGGTCCGGACCCGATCGCGGTGGGTGACACCTACTTGCTTTGTAGTGATGGTTTAACTGGTCGAGTATCGGACGAGGAGCTGGGTCCCATCTTGAGCAGTATGTCGCCTTTGGAAGCGGCTCATCTTCTTGTTGACCTGGCAAATCTGCGCGGCGGTCCGGACAATATTACGGTGGTCGTTGTGCAGGTTACCGGGGAGCAGGTGGTAACGCGTGTTGGAGACTCTACGCCGTTAGTTATTGGCGGTGACCAACGCGAGTCCGAGGTTCCGTTGTTGGCCTGGGTTGCAGCGGGGGTTTGCTTCTTGTCTTCGATCGCGATGTTTATTCTTGGCGAGTCGTATCTGGCGATCGCTTCTTTAGCTGTCGGTGCTGCGTCCGTGCTCGCCGGAATTGGGTGGAAGCTCAGCAAGCAGAAAGGGGGCACGTCGTTGGCTCCTGGTTTGCGGTTGGGCAACGGACCACATGTTTCGATCGATTGTCCTGCTGCTGACAAGTTTACCGACAAGCTCGCGAAGATTGTTGAGGAATTGCGCGAGGCCGCGATTGAAAATGAATGGGCGGTAGATTGGTCAGTGCTTGATGGTCACTGTGAGCAGGCGGTGCGTGCCGCGAGTGCCCGCGAGCATCGGGATGCGATCAAATCCTATGGGCTGGCTATTCACGCAATGATTACAGAGTTGCACCGCCTGGGCGTTCAATAACGGGAAATAAATCCTGTTGCGGCTTTTCTGCAGCGTTTCTCTGGCCCAGCGTCCGGTTTGGCAACACTGCCTTAATTGCGAGGGCTGTGGGAGGTTGTTCCCAGGCTTTTCAATGGGATACCTCATCCAAGTCGTTTCAAGCTGCTTTGTGAAAGGCCGTTTGTTGTGGTTTTTGGCAGCGCTGAAGAATGCGACTCAGCCGGTAGTTTGTAGCCAGACGGGCAGAGTGTTGTCGATAGAGCGTTCGACATCGGTCTTTGACGTATTCCCAGCGTACGTGGTACGTCAGATTGTTGTAGCGGTTGATTGCTGTTCGGACGCACTGATAACTGCTTTGGTCGAGTGTCAATGTTTCGTGGTCGGTACGTTCCAGCAGGATCATTAGGTTCTTGTCTGATGACCGAGAGAGCGCATGTTTAACACGAAAGCCACATTTTCGCGCCAGCATGGCCAGGGTTGATCCGGTGAAATTGTAGATGTGTGCGAAATGGAAGAGCCGGCTCGGTCGCGAATGAGGTGCTTCCAGATTTGGGACTTCGATATAAGCGAGCCCTCCAGGATTGAGAAGCTTCCGTATCGTTTGGAGTGCTTTGACGGGTCCATTGAGATGTTCCAGGACATGTACCATTAACACGATGTCATATTGCCGATCGAGGCTCAGGTCCTGGAAAAATTGGTCGGAAATATTGGCTTGTAGCTGACTTTGTGCGTATTGCTGGAACCCACATCCTGGTTCGATTCCCGATGCTTCTAGCCCTGCTAATTCAAAGTGCTTGACGTTGCATCCTATGCCCGCACCAATTTCAAAGAGGGTATGGTAGCCATGGGTGTGTGTGGAGAGCCGGGTTGCCAGTTCTCCCCCACGTTTCCACTCTCGCAATACGCGACGGCCCGATGGTTGGAATTCTCCGTGGTAATCTTGTCGGTATTCTTTCGAGTAGTATTCGGCGAGTTCATCATCACTAGGAATTGACTCGTGGGAGACCAGTCCGCAATGCATGCAAATGACCGTTGGCAGTGGTTGGGCATTGCGGTCGTGCTGGGAGAGAATTTCGTAGTTGGTTTGCTCGCATAAGACGCATGGGGCTCGTCGTTCGGACCTGGGCAAGGGAGTCAAGTGTTGGCATTTCATTGGCAGCTCGTGAAGTGCTTGATTGACTGCAAGCGAAATTGCAGAGCATCAGGTCGTTGAGGGCCGGGCATCGGCGGCAGGTCACTACTTGTGGCCTTGCATCGAGTGCTTCGTGTTTGGGCGGTGTTTTAATGAGATTGTGGCGAGCGGAGGGTATCGATTTGCCGGTCGACCGTCAATTGGTGTTGCGGCTTGGCTGGGAGCCAGAAAAGTCTCGTTCCCAGATCCGTGCAAAAGTGCTAGATTTCACCGCGGACGCATCGCGCTGCGGCCGATACGGATTAGAACACCGCTACAATCGAGTGATTGTTCTGTGTATTGATTAACGGGGCGACTGGTGATCATGGTATTCACATTTGACGCCATTTCCACAGGGACAGGTTGCCTGTCTGGTTTGTTGGTTCTGCCAACACGCATCTTGCGATATGGGATTTACTGTGAGAACGAATCCTGGCGTGGGTGGAAACCAGCAAGTGTGCCGAAGTCTGATATAGTGAGCTGATCGATGCAGCGGCTCACACGTTACATTGTCTTTGAACTTCTACGAGTGTTTTTGGTCGCGCTCGTAGCGCTGACTTTGTTGCTTTTGCTGGGTGTGCTAGGCCAAGAGGCCATTCGCCAGGGGCTGGGTCCCGTGCCTCTGTTGCGCATGATTCCCTACGTTGTTCCTATTGCGCTGCGATTTGCCGTTCCGGCGACGGTTCTGTTTGCAGTTTGTAGCGTCTTTGGACGCATTTCTTCTGAAAACGAAGTGGTGGCACTGAAGTCCTTGGGAATCTCTCCCTGGACGATGGTTTGGCCAGCGTTGGTCCTGGCGTTTCTCTTGAGTTTGTTAACCGTCGCCATTAATGATGTAGCCGTTTCCTGGGGTAAGCTGGGAGTCCAGCGTGTTGTATTGCAATCTGTCGAACATATTGCCTACAGCATGTTACGAACGGGCAGGTCGTATCGACGGCCGAAATTTTCGATCAGCGTACGCCGAGTTGACGGACGACGGCTCATTCAGCCGACGCTGGTCTTTCACACGTCAGCGGAGGAGTCGGCTGGACCCATTACGTTTACGGCAGATGAGGCAGAATTGCGTTTTGATCGTGAGGGAAATACTTTGAGATTCCATATGGTCAATGGCGAACTGGAAGGTGAAAACGTTACCGGTATTCTGCGAGATGAAATTGTTGAAATTCCGTCACCGCTGAATGACCTGACAGGTGGTCCGGGTGATTACTCGCTCCGTGAGATCCCACGTCAGGCAAAACTTCAAAGGGAGATGATCGAACGTCTGGAACAAGAATTGGCCGTTGACGCAGCCTTCGCGATGACCACAGGGGATTTTCAGGCCCTTCAGAGCAACGAATTCAAGCACAAACGGGGACAGATCGCGTCTGCAACGACAAAGTGGCACCGATTGCAAACCGAACCTTGGCGGCGCTGGGCGAATGGATTCAGCTGTTTGTTTTTTGTGATGGTAGGCGTGCCGCTGGCAACACGATTTCGCACGGCGGATTTTTGGGCGACATTTGCAGGTTGTTTCTTACCTATTCTGGCGGTCTACTATCCACTCTTGATGTATGGAACAGATCGGGCCAAAGTTGGGCAGTTGCCACCATACAGTGTGTGGTTAAGCAATCTGGTGTTGTGTGTTGTTGGCATATGCTTGCTGTTGCGTATGCGGCGCCATTGACCCGGGGCTTGATTAACGCCGGCAGCTACGTCGGTCGTGATCTAAGTGGCGAGCAACAACAGACGCCAGGTGACCACAGTCACTCCGACTGGAATGCACCACCACGCGAACCAGGCCAAACGCCCGGATTGCAGCCATGTTAGTAACCAGCGCAGTGCAACCATGCCCACAGTGAATGCCAGAATTGCACCCAGTACCAAAGAGAACACCGGCGTGCTTGTTGGAGATGCCTGCAATAGATCCTTGGCTTCAAGTAATCCGGCCCCTGCAATTGCGGGAATTGCGAGAAGAAACGAAAATTCTGCACTCGCTTGGCGTTTGACTCCAAGAAACAACGCCACCGAAATCGTCGTACCGCTACGGGAGAGACCTGGAAGTATTGCGAGTGCCTGACCGATTCCGATAAGGATGGCATTTCGATACGTCAAGGTGTTGAGGCTCTGGTCTCCCTCGCGAACTTTTGACGTACAAACAAGCAAACCGCCGGTTCCGATCAGCAGAGTACCAGCTAATAATGGTGCGGTTAGCGCATCCTCCAGGAAGAGTTTCAGCGGCAAACCGACGATCACGGCGGGTAGCGTTCCTACAACTACGAGTGCCAGCGTCCGCCAGTCTGATTTCAGTAGCGTCAGGATGCGTTTTCGATAGAAGACCAGAATGGTCAGCAGTGTGCCCACGTGAAGTACGACGTTAATTGCTGTCAGGTTGAGAGCAGGGTCGGTCACGTCCAGCAAAACAGAGGCGAGAACAACGAGGTGCCCGCTTGAACTAACAGGCAGGAACTCAGTAATTCCCTGCAAGATCGCCAGGATCAGTAACTGCCAAAGTTCCAACGCTGTAATTTCCTTGGTGGAAATGTGCAGTGGTGTGAAGGCGACGGATCGAGTCGTTCAAGCTAGCAGGCACCAAGCGGTCAGTGCAGTCTTTTCCGCTGTCCTGGCACGCGTATTTGAGAACTACCTGGCAGAGGATGTGCGACGTGTACTGGCAGCCGCAGTGGAGGCCATTATGCGGTCAGCGGAGAGAGCTACATACTCGTCAGTGTCCGGAAATATGTCGCCGTAAGGCCCTTCCCCGGTTTGTCCTGTCAGAAGTATGGTGCGTTACCGTCGCGTCTGTTCCGGATTTGCCACCACCCTTTTGTTTTCGGTTTCCGGTGAAGCAGACTCTGATTCTGGCGTAATCGGTTCCGGTTCACTGCCATCTGGCGTCATGAGGCTGTCTGCTTCCGGCGATTCGTATCCGAAATCAAATTCACTATCGGTTTCGATAGCAAGGTCAAGGTCTGTCTCAATGACGGGAGCTGTCATTTCCAGGTCTACCTCTCCTCCCATTCGTTCTTGCCAGATCCAGGCTCCTGCGCCCAAGATGGCGACGCCACAAAGCAGGCCAACCACTGTCCCCAGGGCCGCTGCAAAAGCTCGGAAAAACCACCCCAGAAACCCCAGACGCTGTTGCTCAACCATGGAATGCTCCTTTTTAGTCCAAGAACCGACACCGCAAATCACCGCTCTGCGGGCGGTAGTTTGCGGAAAACGATGATCTGGGCAAAGGGCAATTTTGCTTTCCCTCATAATGGGTGGTCTGGTGCCGGTGTACTACGAGCTGTTTTTTTCGTCTTTACCCCCACGGATCGGGTCTCGGGCATTGCCTGAGAGCGAGTTAGAAAAGGCCACGGGGCAGCTTCAGAAATGCAAGAGTTTGCACAGTACAGCGAAATTGACCCTGATGTGCGACTGATGCTGGCGGTACAGCTGGATGATACCACCGCATTTGACGAGCTGGTTGCGCGGTATGAGTCGAGATTGATCTCAGTCCTTGCTTTGCTAATCGGAGATCGAGAGCAGGCCCGAGATCTTTCCCAAGAGGTGTTTTTGCGTGTGTTTCGAGCTCGCAAGACATACCAGCCAAAGGCCAGGTTCTGTACGTGGTTGTTCACAATCGCGAACAATGTTGCTGGCAACGCTCGGCGTCGGCGCCGCTTTCCCTATCAGTTGAATCCAGGTGATTCTGGGGCGTCTGTAATCGGACCGCTGGTGCCCAGGAGTACTGCGATGCCTTCACACGCGCTGGACCGTGCCGAAGAGGTCACACTGGTGCGCAAAGCGATTGCAGGATTAAGCGAGCGTCAGCGTGCCGCCCTTGTGCTGTGTAAGTTTCAGGGGATGAGCTATGCAGAAATTGCTGGAACGATGGCGACGACTCCCAAGGCAGTTAAGGCACTATTAGCTCGGGCACGGGATAATCTCCGCATATCGCTTGCGCCGTATGTACAGGATGGTTCACCTCTTCGATTGGCAAAATAGGCGTGCAAGATTACGGGCGGTTGGTCGTAATGCGTTATCGCCAATGATCGTCGCCAAACGGATGTGCCGGACCTTGACGCTGTGGTTTGGGAAGAAATTTCAGCACTTCTGCTGCTAACCTTAAATCGTCTTTGGTTGTTATTTTCATGTTGCTCGGTGAGCCTTCGACGACGGTAACGGGATGTCCAATTTGTTCAACAAGTTGCGCTTCGTCAGTTGCGATTGATGCCTGAGGGTTTTCGGCGAAGGCTTTGACTAACAAATCGCGTCGAAATACTTGAGGTGTTTGAGCTTCCCACAAATTGTTACGACTGACGGTTTCCTGGATTTGTCGGTTGTCCTTTACACGTTTTAGCGTGCTGGTCACTGGAACTGCGAGGATCGCAGCGCCATTATCCTTTGCCGCCTTGAACACGTTGTCAATCCAGCTACTAGCAATGCACGGACGTACGGCATCGTGAATCGCTACATAGTCAATCTCGTCGCGAACCTGTTTTAGTGCATTGGCGACTGAATCGGCGCGAGAGTCACCACCTAAAACAACATCGATTCCAAGGATAGCTGCATTTGCAGAGAATTTTGCTTCGAAGAGAGATTTATCTTCCGGGGAAATGACGACGATGGTCTGTTTCACATCGTCGCGATTGACGAATTTTTCGACTGTGTGCAACCAGACGGCTCTGTCTGATAACGGAGCAAACGGTTTTTTGTAGTGTTCGTCTTTGAATCGCTGGCTCTGTCCAGCTGCGGGGAGGATAACCGCAAATCGTGACATGGGTCGAGATTCCTCTTATTGCAAAGGCTGCTGCGAAAGAGTCGATTGGAGATTCGGCAATACTAAAAGCTGTTGCGTCGTTGCGAGTGTGGGATCAGAGGTGGTCGATAACGCAGCTTCCCATTTCCTCGGTTGTCATTGTGCCACCGAGGTCGGGCGTCTTGTGACCTGCGGCGAGCGTTCTTTCGATAGCTTGCCGGATTTGATTTGCGGCGTCAGTCTGTTTCAAGTGGTCGAGCATCAGCGCGGCGCTGAGGATCGCTGCAATCGGATTCGCGATCCCCTGCCCTGCAATGTCAGGAGCGGAGCCGTGAACCGGTTCAAACATCGAAGGATACATTCGTTCTGGATTTGTGTTTGTGCTCGGTGCCAAACCCAATCCACCACCAATGATGCCACCCAGGTCAGTCAGGAGATCACCGAAGAGATTGGAAGCGACAACAACGTCAAATTGTGCAGGATCTCGAACGAAATTCATCACCGCGGCGTCACAGTGCTGACGGTCCGTAGTGATTTCCGGGAATTCGGGCGCCAGTTTTTCCAACACCTCATCCCATAAGACATAGCTGTATCGTTGTGCATTTGATTTTGTGACCATGGTTAACCGATTTTTTCGGGTACGCGCTAACGCAAATCCGAAACGCAAAATTCGTTCGACACCTCGGCGAGTGTGAATTGCCGTTTGTACAGCGACTTCGTCGTCTTTCCCGGATTTCATACGCCCTCCGTTGTCTACATACTCTCCCTCGGAATTCTCGCGAATGACAACGAGATCGATATCCTGGGGTTCTTTTCCAGTCAGAACGCTATTGAGCCCGGGGTAGAGTCGTGAGGGGCGAACACACGCGTATTGGTCGAACGTTTGGCGGATTTTTACGAGTGGGGCCAGGGTGACATGATCCGGAACTTTTTCAGGCCAACCGACGGCACCCAAGAGGATTGCATCAAAGGGACGTAAGAGATCGATGAAATCTTCCGGAACGACCGTTCCGTACTGTTCCCAGTATTTCAGGCCCCACTCAAATGTTGTTTTCTCCAAACGAAAATTCGCTGTGGTTTCAAGTGAGTCCAGAACACGCACTGCCTGGGCAGTTACTTCTGGGCCGATGCCGTCACCAGGATAGAGCGCGATGGTGTGTGTCGTTTGATCAGCCATGTCGTTCTTGAGGGGTTCCATTACCGTTGTGTTGGGATCTTTGGAGTCGGTCTAATTCCTGTTCGAGTAGTTGGCGCTCGACGGAAGCCTGGTCGCGTAATTGACGATAGTACGTTCTGGTTGCGAGAAAATCGACACCTGCCAATAGGATGATCCACATGACGAGCAAAACGACACAGCACCAGTAGATGCCAAACCACAATGGCTCAACAATCCAGATGCCAACGATGATTGCCACGCCAACCAGGCTGATCATGATATTTGTTTGCAGCCGTCGCCGCCGGCGGGTATTAAGGTAGCTCCAGTCGGTCTCGCTCAGTTCCCGTTGTTTGTCTTTTCGCCAGGAATTTTCAGTGGTCCATGTCAATAAGCCGGAAAGGGCGATCAATAGGATCCCGAATCCCGCCATCGTCCAGAAGCTGACTGCGTCCACAAGCCACCTTCATTCTTTCAAGAGCAGGTTCGGATCGACGTTCCGTAACCATTCAAGTACCACCCATCCCACTTTTGCGAGAGAGAGTGGAGAGCATTTGTCAGGGGTGTCTGCGGACGTGTGCCAGTAGTTTCTGCCGCGACGAGGGTAGTCGAAGTCGATAATGTCGCAGGCGGGGATTCCGGCAATATTGTGCAAGGGGAGATGGTCGTCACGTATTTCGTGTCCAACTCTCTGACGGAAGTCGCGAATTTGAAGGCGCCGTGCTGTGTTCCAGATGTCTTGCACGAGAGGACGTGAGTCATTCCAGGTCCAACTGTTTTTCTCCTTGTATATTTGCAGGTCCCGGTCGCCAACCATATCGAGCAATACGGCGCAAGCATAGCGATAGTTGGGGGGCTGGACGCGGTATCGCTCGGCGAATCGGATCGAACCGACAAAGTACTCGCCGCGGTCCTGGGGGAAAATAAACTCCTCGGCGTCAAAGAATACGAAATCGACGCCATATTCGGTGTCGAGATCTGCGAGGTGATGGCCCAACTCGCAGAGCACGGCAACCCCGCTCGCACCATCATTTGCACCGATAAAAACTCCACGGGGATTGACTGTATCTTGATCTGGGAAAGGGCGGGTGTCGTAGTGCGCACACAACAAAATGCGCTGCTGACGTTTGGGGTGCCATTGCACGATCAAATTCACCAGGTCTACCGGGTTTCCATTTTCAGGATGCCGGATTGTCCACTTCTGTTGTTCGATCTTCTTCGCGCCGAGTTTCGTGAAATGACTTATGAGAAATCCCTGTTGTTTGCGCATCCCAGCAGATCCGCTAGGACGGCGGCCGAAATTGCATATCGTTTCCAGGTAGCCAAACGCGCGTTGCCCATTGATGGGTATATCTGTAAGCGTGGGACGACGGCTATGCGCCGTGGTCGTTTCATCGAAAAGTATCAGTCCACCACAGAGTAATGCACCGCCACAGCATACCAAAGCGACGACTGTCAGCTTACGATCAAACCGTCGCATAGGTGGTCGCTTTCGAAAAGATGAATTTGGGCAACGAAATGCCCAGACTCTGTGGGGAACCGCTGGTCTTGCTGCATCTGTCTGCTGTTTGAATGGCCGTGGGTGCCGCCGTAAGATTACAGCAGGGTGCGTTTCGGTAGTGTGTGACGGGCATGTTACTGATGGTCGCGTGGCGTGCCGTAGACGCTGGGTTCTTGCCGCGTGGGCTGTAACGCCGGACGGCGCTTTCTGCCAGGCAATGTTCCTTTCACTATTCGTGGTCGTATTCTAGGACAAGCGTCTCTAGTTAGAAAGGCAAGTCTTGGTTCATCGAGCAGTCTGCCGGCGGAAATGAGATGAGTGGACGTCATTGACGATGCTAGTGCCTTGTGGCATAACCCACGCGCAGTCATCGAGTGAATAGGGGACCTGAGGATGGAACCGACATTTGAAGCGCTCGACCAGATTCATTGCGGAGATGCAGCTGAGGTTGCTACTAGATTGCCATCAAATGTGGCCGACGGGATTGTCACGAGTCCACCTTATTTTCGACAGCGAGATTATCAGGAAGCGACTCAGCTGGGTTCAGAAGCAACGCCGGACGAATACGTACGACGTTTGGTACATGTCTTTCGGGAATGCCGTCGCGTGTTGAAGCCGACTGGGACGGCGTGGGTAGTATTGGGAGACAAGTACCACCGAGGGGAGCTGTTAGGGATGCCGTGGCGCGTTGCGCTGGCAATGAAAGAAGATGGTTGGATCTTACGCAGCGATGTCATTTGGAAGAAGCCGAATGCCATGCCTTCTTCTGTGAAGACGCGTCCCACGACAGAGCATGAGTACATCTTCTTTTTTTCACATTCACGGGACTATTACTACAACGCGGATGCAATTCGCGAGCCTCATGTGACGTTTTCCGACGAGAGCCGAATGCGTGGTGGTCGTGGGCACTTGTTCAAGCGAGCGAGCACTCCTGAAAAGGGGAAGAACAGCGGCAATTCAAATCTACACGACGCCAGATGGGATCAGGCATTTCACCCTAAAGGTAGAAATAAACGGACAATATGGTCCATTCCGCTATCAAAATTTCGCGATGCCCATTTTGCGGTGTTTCCTGAATCACTTGTTGAGACGTGTTTGCTCGCCGGAACTCCGGAGGATGGTGTCGTTATGGATCCGTTCGTAGGAAGCGGGACTACCGCGCTTGTAGCTCAACGCCTGGGCAGACGCTATATCGGGATTGATTGTGTTGCTGAGTATTGCGACATGGCGCGCAGTCGTTTGTCAGACGCAAAAGTTTAGGTTCTGTTTCCTGAAAGCGGACGTTTTGGTGGCATGGCTGCTGAATGCGATGCCTTGTTAACGTTGTCCGCATCGGTAAACGCGCAGCCGAGCGAGGTTTCTAGCTGTCCACAACGTATGGTCTTGCGTATAATCGAGGAAATGCGTCGGCCTGGGGCAGGAAACCGTTCTCAGCCGTGGCGAGCGCACAAGGGCAGTGGCGGCACGTTCTGTTCATTGCCGGTCTTCTCAGCGTCATGCCGGCTTGTTTCGCATCAACATACTGGCGGCAATGGATGTGGCCGGGAGAAAATCAAAGGGCGGCCAGTTTGGGTTTGAGTTGGCAGGCCATCGAGAGACGTGAATGGTGGTAACCCGTCCATCGACGTGATTTGGGAGAACGCGATGCATTCATGGTATTTTCGGGCTTTGGTTTTGACCGCCGTGATCGTGGGGGCGTTAAACCAGGGTAGTGCTGTTGCAGATGTTACTCCGCAGGAACGCCGGTCGCTACGTGCGCTGAAGACGCGAATCACCAAGGCGGGCAATCTGTATAGACAAAAGAAGTTCAAAGAATGTGGGGCACTTGTTGTCGAAGCTCAGCAGCAGATCGAGAAGTTAGCGGTTTCCAAAGACAAGCAACTTTGGGCTCAGTTGAGTTTCCAGTACAAACGTCTGGTTAAAGCACACGCTCTGTTGGAGCTTCAAGGGATTGAATTGAAGCCGCTCAAAAAACTTGAGACGATGTCGGCTTCTGAGACGGAGAAGAACGAAGCGATTAGTTTCAAGGAGGATGTTGCTCCCATATTAGTGGCGCGATGTGGACGCTGTCATGTCAACAACAGTCGAGGGATGTTCAGCATGTCCGACTTTGAGTCGTTGATGAAGGGTCCGCCAGCGGGATTCGTTATTAAGCCAGGTGATGTTGCCGGCAGTCGCTTGATCGAAGCAGTCGAAGGCAAGGAAATGCCTCCCAGCGGAGCGGGGATTCCTGAGGAAGAACTTGCGTTGTTAAGGAACTGGGTGAAGCAGGGAGCTAAGTATGATGGCGAGGACCCAAAAGTAAAGCTGTCAACATTTGCACCCGATGCGAATGCAGGTCGCCGCCCAGAAGTCAAAGTCGTGCAGTCGACTGGCAAAGAGTCCGTTCATTTTGCGAGTGATCTGGCAGCGCTTCTCGAAAAGCAATGTGGCGGATGTCATGGGAATGGTCGTCGCGCAAGCGGTGGGTTTAATCTGACGACTTTCAGGGGATTGATGCGAGGCGGAGATAGTGGATCAGCTGTCTTGCCGGGTAAACCTGGCGACAGCTTGCTTGTCAGAAAGTTGAAGGGGATGGCAGGTGATCGCATGCCTTTGCGACGTCCGCCACTGGAAAAAGAAGTAGTCGAGGCAATCGAGACTTGGATCAAAGAAGGCGCTACTTTTGATGGTGAAGATGCCACGCGTCATATTCGAGATGTCGCCGCGTTGGCACGCGCCAAGAATGCTACGCACGAGGAGCTTAGTACGGATCGAAAGTCGTTGGCTGCGAAGAACTGGCGTTTGGGTATGCCAGACGGTGAGCTGTCGCAGGTAGAAACCAGGAACTTTCTGCTGTTGGGTGATGTTCCACAAGGAACACTCGAAGAAGTGGCAAAAATATCTGAAGGTGTTGTCACGCGTGTTGCAGACATTTTCAAGGTGGACCAGAAGACGCCGTTGATCAAAGGCCGAATGACGTTGTTTGTTTTCCGGAAGCGTTATGATTACAGCGAATTCGGAAAGATGGTTGAAGAACGTCAATTGCCGCGGTCTTGGCGCGGCCATTGGAAATTCAACGTTGTCGATGCGTACGGTGCTTTGGTCAGGCCGCGTTCTGATGATGATCAGGTTTCTCTTGATGTTCTGATTGGCCAGCAAGTTGCAGGGGCTTTCGTGGCAAGCCACGGCAAAGTACCACGCTGGTTCTCGGAAGGCACTGCTCGTTTTGTGGCCTGGAAAATGGGGGCAAAAGACGAACGTGTCCTTGCTTGGGATCGGGAATTAGTTGAGACACTAAACACGATGAAACAGGCTGATGATTTCCTCAAAGGGAAGTTGCCAGCAGAGCTGGCTGATGTTGCTTCATACAGCTTTATCAAGTTTCTTATGAAGGACCCACGTCGTTACCAGCGCATGTTGAAGAGTGTGGGTGGAGGAGTTGAATTTCAGAAGGCATTTAGGGCTGTCTACCAGGGAACTCCTGAGCAGGTCGCGAAGTTTTGGGCTCCCGATGCGGCGAAGCAGGCACTTCGTGTACGCCGTTCGCGCCGTTCGAGCGGTGGATCTGACTAGTCGGCGGTCGCTGCGGTAGTCATGCTTTCGATGGCTCCACGGACGATTTGTCCTGCAGAACCCTCATTGTTTTTGTGGCCGCTTGCGCAGATTGACGGAATCGCGCGATGGTGCAAGGGTGGCCACGTGCGGCTGCCCCAATACGTGTGAATGCGAAGGTCGTGGCCTGTTCATCGCCAGTTTTCAACTGTTTGCGGTGCAGGTCGGCGAGTTGTTTTACACCGAAATAGAAAGACGGTCGCGTTTGGAGTGACAATGTAGCGCGGTAGTGTTGACGTTGCAGTTATCTCAAAGCTTTCAGGGGATTGGTATGAAGAGAAGAAACTTTTTGGCAGGCGGATCGGTGTTGGGGGCCACTAGCGTTATTGCCAAGAGTGCCGAGGACTCGAAACCAAAGAACGTGGTTCCCGGTTCAATTGGTGAACCGATGGTCATTTCGACGTGGGACTTTGGTGTTCGGGCGAATACCAAGGCGATTGAAGTACTGAAGGCGGGCGGTACGGCACTCGACGCAGTGCAGCAAGGCGTCATGGTTGTCGAGTCGGATCCGACAGTTACGAGCGTTGGCTACGGTGGGTTACCGAATGCTGCTGGTGTTGTCCAATTGGATGCATCCATCATGAATGGGAATGATTTGGAGTGTGGGGCAGTAGCCGGTCTTAGTGGATTTGAGAATCCAGTCAGTGTGGCTCGTAAAGTGATGGACGATACTCCACATGTATTGATCGTTGGTAGTGGGGCTCGTCAGTTCGCGTTATCGAAAGGGTTTAAAGAACGTGACTTGCTTACCGAACGATCTAGAGCGGCCTGGCAGGAGTGGCGACTCAAGCAGGAAAAAAAAGAACGAACAGAAGACCATGACACCATCGGGATGGTAGCGATCGATCGCCGCGGCCAAATGGCAGCTGCGTGTACTACCAGCGGACTTGCCTGGAAGATTCCGGGACGCGTCGGCGACTCACCGCTGGTTGGGCATGGGCTCTATTGTGACAGTGATGTGGGGGGCGCGGCTGCGACCGGCATAGGAGAAGAGGTCATCAAGGTATGTGGCTCTTATCAGGTAGTCGAATACATGCGGCAGGGAGTGCATCCTCAAGAAGCAGTCAAGAAGGTGTTGCAGCGAGTCCTTGATCGACAACCGAACCAACCGGAGCGGTGGGTCGGATTTGTTGCTTTGCGAAAAGATGGTGAAGTCGGATACGCTTCGACGAATGCGGGATTTCAAGTGGCCGTAGCGGACCTGACTAGCAGTCGGTTAATAGCTGCAGCGAGCTTGCGGTAAGTGTGTTTCATGTGGCGTGCACTCTGTCGATTATCCTGACACCAGGAAGGAAGGCAATTGTGCACGCGGGTCAGGGAATGGAGGGTTGCGTTATGAAATGGTGGGTCTTGACGATTGGAGTCTTCGGCATTGTGGGATTGGTCAATGCATTAGCCAGCCGTGGAAACGACGGACCGGAAAAGCCCATTTTGGCCGGCGCTCGTGTGCCGATTGACGCGTCTCGGTACGCATCATTACAGCAAGCAATCGACGCTCTCCCGGAAGAAGGAGGTGTTGTTCGAATTCCGCCGGGGAGGTTTCGAATTGTGGAGCCACTTGAGATCAGGCAAGATGACGTATTGCTAGTTGGAGCAGGGACGGCAACCCATATCGAGAATGCCAACACGAGTGGTTTGCCAGCTTTACGCATTTACCGATCTGGATCTCGTGAAGATTCACAGTTGCGTTTGTGGCGCGTGCACGTTTCCAACTTGCGGATTACAGGGAACCCTCAAAGTGGTCCGGGAATCGTTGCTTCGCATGTCAATGAGGTGTATTTAGAAGGACTGACCGTAAGTCATCACGGCGGAGACGGCATATTGCTTGATCATTGCTACGAGGACCCTCGGATTGTCGATTGTCTGATTACCTATAACGGGATGACTGGACTCAATTTGCCTGGTTGCCACGATATTGTGGTTGCGGGGAATCAGTTTGAGGAGAATCAAGACGCAGTACACTGTTTCGATGGATTCAATCTGTGCATGACAGGTAACTGCCTTGACGACCATCTGCGCCATGGCATTGTGATCGAAAACACGTATGGTTCTGTTGTTTCCGGAAACATGATTGAAGAGTGCAAGCAGACAGCAATCATTCTGGATCGTGATTGCTATGGTGTGACGATTTCCGCCAATGTGATCGCCCATGACGGTGCCGGTATTGACCTGCGCGACGCACACGGGTGCGCAATTAGCGCGAATACGTTTACGATCATCGGCGTTGATGCTTTGCGGATCGGTCCTCAAAGCGGGCGTATTACCGTCACAGGAAATACGCTCTGCGATAGTTATATCGGTGGCGGCAAACGTCGTCGCGGGACCGACGATTTACGGGCGGCGGGACTTGTACTCGAAGGTACTCGTTCCGTTACGGTCGCCGGCAACCTTTTTTCCAGTCTGTTGCCGAAGGCAGTGGAATTACGAGGGGCTGAATCCAAGCAAATACTCTTTGGAGACAACTTGCTCGTGGATTCTCCCAGCGACCACGAACGGTTGCAGCAATCGGTAAAAGGAAGTGTGCTGATCGCGCCGTAGGACTGGGAGGGAGAGGATGCCTCTGAGGGCTTGCGGTTGCCAGGGACGGACTGACAGCCAGGAGGCCGCTTGGGACTATAGAAACGCCGGTTAAGTCCGTCTCATAAGAGTATTGAGGTTTTGGCAGCAGGAGCAATGAATGGGCGCTACAGGGCTCGAACCTGTGACCTCCGCCTTGTAAGGGCGGCGCTCTAGCCAACTGAGCTAAGCGCCCCGATGAAGCCATTCCACCTGGCAACCGTCCAAAGTAGGCAGGTGGAATAGCTTTCTGCGAGATTCTTAGCCCGCACAATACTGCCTTGGGCACTTTCTCGCAAGGCAACAGGCGACGGTTTGCTGCGAGCAGGACTCCGGCTTCGCGATCGTCGCACGGGCATCACGGGCATTTGGTCTGCAATGCTGCACCCAGACGTTGCTTGATCAATGGCTGGTTTCTACCGGGTCGACCGAGTCCTGAAGCTTGAGGTTGTTCTGTTGGAGGAGAGAAGTGAGCCACGGCAACTTGGAATCATTACTTGCGAGGTGCAGCTGTCGGGCCCGCTCGCTCCGTAATACACGTTCCTGCACGGACCATTTGGATCGTGTCGCACTGATGCGCCGGTGTTTTTCATTGGGCGAAATCTGTGGGTCGATTCTTCGCATCCGTGCGCACTTTCAATAGCTGGCTTACCACTGTCGGCTTATCATACACAGTTTCGGACACTACAGTACACGACTTGCATCGGCGCCGGGCGGTGTGTCATGCTCGGCCTGCAGGTTGGTCAGGCTGGGATGATCGCCTGTTCCGTTGGTTCGTGCGACGAGAACTGTGCTGCTGGGCAGGTTGGCGACTCGATTGACAGGGGGGGCATTATGGGTGTTGTGGTTCATCAAGCTGAGGTGTTTTATCGTTCGCCAGAAGTGGGCCTCAGATACCTGCCTGAGGGCCCCGCAGTCTGTGGGCCTAATCGAATGAGCTGGGTTGCGATCCAGCATGGTTCCGATGCCCGCGTTGGATCGTTGAACATTCTTGATACGAGATCCTTGAATAATACGACGGTGGATCTTCCTGGACGTCCTGGGTTTGCTTTTCCAACACGGTCGTCCATGACCTGGTTGATTGGGTTAGAAAGACAGCTTGGTTTATACGATCTCCAATCAGAGTCATGGGAAGTGCTCGTTGATGGGATTGACGATGATGTCGAAGATACCATTGTCAACGACGGTGTCGTCTTCAGTGAAGGTGTGTTGTTTGGTACCAAGCATCTGGAATTCAATGACAAGCGGGCGGGCTTGTATCTTTGGCGGTATAGTGATCAACGCCTGATACGTTTACGTGATGATCAGATCTGTTCCAATGGAAAGGTGGTGTTTTGTGGAGATCACGGGTACCGTTTGTTGGACATCGATTCGCCTACCCAGACCGTGGTCTCGTACTCTTTGGATGTGGAACGTGGAGTCCTGGGCGATTCGCAGGTAGTCCTTGACTGGCGTGAAGCCGAGGATTTTCCTGACGGTATGATTGCCACACCAGATGGGAATAGTGTTGTCGTGGCGTTCTACAACCCAACCGATGTACCGTTTGGCGAAGTGCGACAGTACGGGTTAGAGCATGGCGATCTGGAGGTTGTCTGGAGAGTACCCCAGTCACCGCAGGTGACTTGTCCCCAATGGGTTGAAGACAACGGAAGTGTGAAGCTCGTCATTACGACTGCCGCGGAAAACATGACGACGGAACGGCTAAGTCGTCATCCCCAAGCCGGTTCTCTCTTTATTGCACCGACTGAATTAGCGACGCTTCCGGAGGCAATTGTATTTGATCCCGGTTGACCTGGAGGGTAGTCCCCCGCCAGGCCTTTTATTGCGTCCTGATTCAAGCAAATCGTTTGAATCGCCTCAGTTAGGCTGACCGGTCTAGTTTTGTTTGGCCAGGCATCGCAACACGCGGCAATGTTACGTCACCCCATTCGTAACGCTCAGGTGACATGTCGAATTGTGAATTCAACATCGCGTCAGATGTGATAGTCTGCCCGGTATAACATGCCTCACGGCCCATGATGGCCATCAAAGTACTATACGACATGTAGGTGCCGTTGTTGATCGGTTTGCCGGCGCGAATTGCAGCCAGCATTTCTTTGTGTTCCACGTCATACATACTTGGACGAGGCCCTTTGTACTTCCAAGTCCCGTCGCTGTTTTCAATTCGCGGGCGTCCCCGGGTTCCGAGTAGATGGGCTCGACCTTTGGTGCCGAGGACATAGTCGTCGACATCATTGTGGCAGCCAGCGATCTGACGGGTAAATGCGTAGGTTTTGACGCCGTTAGCCCACTCGTAGCAAACTGCAAAATGGTCGTAGACATGCCCCCACTTGTCATCAGTTCGCACCTGCCGACCACCCAGGCCAAAGCAATTTTGTGGTAGTTCGTCATTCATTAGCCAGAGCGCTTTGTCGAGGCTGTGTATGTGCTGCTCGACGATGTGATCACCAGACAGCCAAGTGAAATACAGCCAATTTCGTAGCTGAAATTCCATTTCACTCCACTCGGGTTTGCGGCCACGGTGCCAGAGTGTACCAGTCAGATAATTTTCCTGGACGGAGGTGATATCCCCAATGGCACCGTCCTGGATGCGTTTCATTGTCTCGCGCACACCGTAGTCATAGCGCCAGCATAAGCCGGAGACAATGCTCAGGTCTTTTTGCTTGGCTTGCTTTACTGTTTCGAGTACGTGGCGAACACCTGGACCATCAACTGCGACCGGTTTTTCGCAGAATACATGCTTGCCATGTTCGATTGCTGCGCGCAGTTGGAGAGGCCGAAAGTGTGGTGGAGTGCAAAGCAGGACGATATCGACGTCCGATTCCATCACCTTCTTGTAGGCATCAAATCCAGAAAATGCGTGATCGTCGTCAACTGCGTATTTTTCTCGAAGGCTACGACTGAGGACTTTTCTGGCCTGGTCCAATCGGTCTTCAAAAGCATCCGCCATCGCAGTTAATTTTACGTTGGGGTCACCACGCATTGCGTTTCCGGCTGCGCTGTTTCCACGTCCACCACAACCGATCAGACCAATCTTGAGCGTATCGTCACCAGCAGCATGCACTGCGGGAGGAGCCAGCGAGGTAGCGAGTGCGCCTCCCACAAGTGCTGTAGAGGAATTGCTCAGGAACTTTCGACGCGATGGTTGCGAAGTAGGTTCGGTAGGTGCCATGCTGATGCTCCTTGGGCGTGTTTCGGTCAAAGATCTGGTAGCGAAGTGGCTGCTATGAAAGAAAGTGTTATCGTCGCAATCTTGCGAACTATGATAGTCTACGCAGGAAATGTGGTGCAAGTTGAACCAATCGTTAGCATGCCCCTTTTGACGTATGCGGTTATTGTTAAAGGTAATTGGGGCTTCACGGAGCAGATCCTTGGCTGATAGCCAACGGCCTGGATATGGGACGCGCGTCCTTATGGAGGGGGTGCGGCACCGACTCGCGATGCCTGTGGGTTGGGTGGGGTGTGTGCTGCTGATTCGTCTGGTTCATCTGCTCCTGATTGGCGACGGTGTAATTCCGTTTAACAATGCGAGACTGATTGTTCAGGCCAAGGCAGTTGTTTTTCACGGCGTAGGCGATGCGTTCTTTAGTGTTCCGCCAGCACCGAATCTGTTGCTCGCTGCCCTGGTGCAGATTTCGAATTGGCCTGCAGGGCATGCGTTTTTCTTGATGTGCATGATATTGCATGGTTGCCTGGCAGTTGCTTTTTGGTACTGGTTATCTTCGCTACGTTGGCCGGCCGAAATAAATCGCGGCGCAATGTGGGTGTTCGCCTGGCTCCCCGCGCTCAATAGTTATGAGGGATTTGACAATATTGCCGTGATTGGCGCGGCAGCTGGCTTTTTTGTTATGGCGGGTGCGTTGTACCGCGGCATTGCAGCCAAGGACCGTATCTCACTGGGAGTTGCTTGTGCAATCTTCNTATCAGCCAATGTAATGGTCTTGTTCCGCGCCGAACATTTGCTTTTCTCTGGTATTTACTTGACGGTGTGGTTGTCTAGTGCATGGATGGTGACGCACTTCACCGACTTGCCGTGGTTGTATCTGGACAAATTCTCATTTCGAAGAGGCGTTCTTGCGGGAATGTTAGTTCTCTCAGGTTTAGTGACCGGGGTCGGCCTGGTGGTGTGGATTCGAGGGATCAGTTCCGGTGAGTATCGGCTCGATGCACGCGGGTATGGTTGCTGGACTCTGCTAGACGGTATTCCGTTATCCTGGATGCCGACCGATGATCATTCGTATTCTGCACGGGTACGAGTCGCACAAGAGTATTTTGGCCATCCGAAAAATTATGACTATTCGGTTGTTCGAATGATGTGGTCGCATCCTGGTACAACGCTTGCCAAGATGGTGGGGAATTTACCTCGGTGGTTTGTTGAACTAGGAAGACGCCATGTCGTTTTACCCCTGCCAGTAACTGTATTTTTGTTGGCCGGCCTGGTATGGATGGCACGGTCACGCAGGCGACGGGGCATGTGTCTGCAATTAGTTGTGGTGATGGTGATGACGGTTCCTGTCACTGCGTTTTATACGAATGCTGAATACATGACACCTGCCTATGTTAGTGCGACGGTGGGTATCGCTTGTGGATTGGTGTTGGTATCAAGTTGTGTGATGCAAGCTTCTCGTCTGTCGGAATTTGCCTTGTCTCGTCGCTGGTGTACGCGTATCTGTCTGATCGGCCTGTGTATTCTGATGGAATGCTTGCTGCTTCGCGGCGGTGGGTTGCTATCCGATTTCAAAAGCAAACGGATTGTTGCAGAGAAAATCGATGAGAAGCTGCGCGCAATGCAGGTGTCCGCAGTGTTGCTGGATCCTTATTGGATGGAAATGGACAGTTATTGCCAGGTAGATATCCGCAATCGGAGTATTCAACTTAGCGGATGGAGAGTTCAGCAAGACCGCACAGGCACTACCCTGCCCTGGCCTTTTGGCGTGGAAACGACCGATGCAATGGAATTGATCGATCAAGTGACGCCCAATGAGAAGGCAATATTGCCGGTCGTGATCTGGTCAGATGCCAATGACTCACAACGAATTGTCCGGAGGCGGAAAGAGCGATGGATTCGTCGAGGCTACACAGCAATAGATAGTTTTGATACTGATCGTCCGGACGCTTCGTTTAGTGTTGTTGTGCTCGTTCCGTCGGAATCGACAACCGTACAAGGTCTCGACTGACCTTCCAGGATTCTGCCGGATCGGATTAGACCTCCAGCGAGGTCGACTTGATTGCGCACGGCCAGACATTATCCGGATGCGAGGATGCACCAGGCGACGAGGCATGGTCCATTGTCGTGCCGAGTCTCTCGCGTAGTGACTTCGAGATCTCACCTCTTATGTTTCGGCGCTATTGTCGCTGCCGGAAACGGCGATACGATTTACGACATTTAGAATCGCCTTGATGGTGGCCTCCATTGTGTTGGTGGAGACTCCGCGCCCGCGAAAGTTCGAGCCCTGATACTCGACTTCAATCGTTGCCTCGCCTTGCGCGTCGCGGCCGATCGTTGCGCTGCGTAGCTGAAAATCCTTGCACTTCATCTTAATTCCAGTGATTTCCTCGATGGCGGAGAAGGCTGCATTAACCGGCCCGTCTCCATCAGTGGACTCCGTTGTTTTCTGGATGTCGCCGCACTGCAAATGCACACATACGCGGTGCTCACCCGTACTCGTGGACTGCAGGTCATAGGAAATCAGTTGCCATTCGCCTCGACTTGTGATTTGTAGTTGTTGTTGTGCCAAGGCAACAATGTCGCCGTCATAGACCTCTTTTTTCTTGTCTGCCAGTTTCTTGAATTCTTCAAAAACCCCAAGGAGTTGCTCGCCGTTGAGATGGTAGCCTAGCGCCTTGGCTCGATCTGCAAGTGCGGCGCGTCCGCTGTGCTTTCCGAGTACCAGATCGGTTTTGGTGAAGCCGACATCTTCGGGCCTCATGATCTCATAAGTAGTGCGTTCTTTAAGCATCCCATCTTGATGGATTCCGGCTTCATGCGCGAATGCGTTGCGCCCCACAATAGCTTTGTTGCGTTGAACTTCTATGCCAGTAATTGAAGAGACCAGGCGACTGGTGGGGACCAGTCTACGCGTCTCTATTTTGGTTGTGCAGTCGTAGTAATCTGCGCGAGTCTGCAGAGCCATGACGATTTCTTCGAGCGAACAGTTTCCTGCCCGTTCACCGATTCCGTTAATCGTGCATTCGATTTGTCCGGCACCTTGTTCGACGGCCGACAGGCTGTTTGCTACTGCGAGTCCCAGGTCATTGTGGCAATGGATGCTGATGATGGCCTGTTCAATGTTTGGGACCTTATTGCGAAGCATGTTAATCGTGCTTCCCAGTTGTTGTGGTACTGCGTAACCAACGGTGTCGGGGATGTTGACGGTCGTGGCACCGGCGTCGATTGCCTGTTCGACAACCTTGCAGAGGAATTCATGTTCAGTGCGCGCGGCATCTTCAGGGGAGAATTCAACATCATCGCAGTATCCTACGGCGCGCTTGACACCCGCGATTGTTCGTTCGAGGATTTCCTCCTGTGACATTCGGAGTTTGAATTCGCGATGCACCGCGCTGGTCGCCAGGAACACATGGATACGCGGTGCTGCGGCGAGTTTGACGGCATCCCAAGCGCGATCGATATCTGCATCGTTACAGCGAGCTAATCCGCAAATTGTTGATCCACGGAAATTGGTGGCAATTTCCTGAACGGCCTCGAAATCACCGGGAGATGCAATTGGAAATCCTGCCTCAATGACGTCAACTTTCAGGTCAATGAGTGCTTGAGCGATCTCCAGTTTCTCCTGAAGATTCATGCTGGCACCAGGAGATTGTTCGCCGTCACGCAGAGTCGTGTCGAAGATCTTGATCGGTCTCGGATCGCTCATCGTTTTGGATTTACCTCAAGGGGTGGCAGTCGCAACACAGGGTTCAATCGCAAATAACACGCGCATGCGTTGGTTTATTCGTATCGGGTACTACCGGTGTAATACAGCGCACTGGCAAGGCTGCTGGGAATTCGTGGTAATTGGAAATAGTGGTTATTGCACAAAAAAATCCCTGAGGTTGAATCTGCCTCAGGGATCTTCTCAACTGTTTGTTGTCGCACAGAATCCCTAAAGCCCGCTGTTGGCGGGCAAAAGAAGTCGTGTCAAAACGTGCGAGCAAAAGTTCATAGGCTTCATCCAGTCTAGACTAGTGGACCTCAGCAACGCGGTCAACCATGAAGATTGGGCAGTTTCACGAGTACGGGCGAATAATGGCTCGCCGCGGAAAGCCACTAATCGCGGTAAGGGGCTGCAGCGAGTGGACGCATGGCCACGCCGCGATGTGCAGGAAGTCGCAATTTAGGGCCGCTTGTTGGTCGATAATGAAACCATGACGAATGCGATCAGCGCGAGGGTGACGGAAGGGTAGACTTCGTGCCAGTCCGTCCAGCCGGCCTTGCGCGCACTATACCATCCAATTGCAACTAACGAGCCGGTTGCGAGGCAACTGATGGCACCAGCCTCAGTCCCCTTCGTCCAATAGAGCCCGAAGGCCAGTGTGGGCAGAAAACAGGCCGCGTACATTGAGCCCGAGAACGCTGTAACTTCGACAATATCGCCGATCGGGTTGAGTGCTAAAGCCATGCTGGCTAAGGAAACCACAAAGAGCCAGATGCGCGTCATGCGGATACTATTCGTTTCATGGTTTGACTGACTGAACAGGTCTCGGCTGATCGTTGACCCGGCGACAAGAAGTACCGAATCGAGAGACGACATGGCGGCGGACAGCAAAACGAGCAGAAAAAACGAGCTGAAAACAGGACCCAGGATTTGTGCGGTACCGAGCAGGTAGGGAATGACCTTGTCGGAATCGTCGATTGCGAAGGGGGGAATCAAGGCGTGTGCGAGTGCGCCGATCGGTAAGACGCAAAGATAGGTGACGATAATGAGTATCGGTGCTACGAGACGCGCTGTGCGCAACGCTTGATCATCTCGCAAACCGTAGAGACGCGAAAGTTGACGCGGTTCAACGAGTAATTTGACTCCACCGGCAAAAGCCAGCCCAAGTATCGAGAGCAGTGGTAACTTGCCTTGCCAGGATATCAATTCCGGGTCTTGGGTATGGAGTGTTTCCAGGATTTGAGACAATCCCCCGCCTTGTTTTACGACAACGCTTATCAAGGCAACGGCACCGGCAAACATCAACAGCCCCTGAACCGCATCTGTCATGACCACCGACCGGAATCCACCGGCCAGTGTATATGCTGTGACGACTACGAAAATAACGATCACTGCGGGGCGATAGTCCAGTCCCAGGAATGCTTGTAAAGCGACTGCAGAACCCTTGTAGACCGCCACAAGATAAAGCACAGAAGCGACCACAATCACGACGGACGTAATGCGTCGTACGGTTGGCGAATTGAATCGATGCCCCAGAAAATCCGCAACCGTTAGCGAGTTGTATCGGCGAGTCTGCTCGACAAATCGGGGAGCGACGACGTACCAGGACAAATAGCAGAGCATCCCAAACACAAACGCTTTGCAATACCAGATAATCCCAACGTCCCAGCTTTTGCCAGCCTGGCCGATAAATGTGTTGGTGCTGACAAAAGTTGCGTAAGAAGAGAGAGCAACGACCCAGCCCCCGAGGCCACGGCCAGCGATAAGGTAATCTGCGATATTGTGGGTGCCACGATTGGCGATCCAGCAATGGTAAGAGAGCAAGCCCAGGTACGCGCAAAGAAATAGCAGTTGCCATTGGTGCTCAGCGAACCATTCCATAGAAAGATAAACTCTCTGAAGGGAATCGAAACAACTCGTGAAAATGCCCCAAACAGCGCAATAAGTTTCGTCGTTTGGAGATGATCACCATAGCAGCCGGTTGCCTTAAAGGGAAAGTGCCAAAATGCTGGACTTTACGGTTTAGGGGATACGTTAACGTCTCTGTTTTTCGTGTGGCCACTGTACGTTCAGGATCTAAGGTAGCCGAGGTGAAGGACAATCGTGTACTTTTGAGTATGGCAAGCCCGGAATGAATTGCTTAGAGGCGAACGGTGATCTGGAACTGGTCGACGCAACCGATCTTGAATAGCCACTTGCTAGTGATGGTCTTGGCTACAGTGTTATCGCTGTTGCTGCTGATCCGCCCTGCTTTTCGTCAGCTGTCACTGACCCGGCAGCGCCTTTTAATAACATTGCGACTTGGCGTCGTTTTGTTGATGTTGTTGGCGATGTTGCGCCCCACACTGGTGCGTTCAACGGGTGAGCGTCAGCAGGCGGTGTTGGTGATGCTGTTTGACCAAAGTCGCAGTATGCAATTGTCGTCTGACCGGCAAGGTGAAACACGCTGGGATTCAATGGTCCGTGTTTTAGGTCGTTGCCGCGAATCTCTCGCTGCTTTACGTGGTGAAGTTGAATTGCGGGGTTACGTGTTCGACAAGCGATTAATTGCCATTGAATGGGGGGAGACTGGGTTTGCGTTACCACTGGATCCCGAAGGAGATCAGACGGATATCGGGTCAAGTCTTTTTGATGCGGTGCGGCGCGAAGCGGGACGTAAAGTGGTGGGCGTGATCTTGATGGGCGACGGGGCGCAAAATGCATTTGCCCCAGAAGTCGAAGTGGTTGAAGCAGGCCGCGAAATGCAGCGGCTTGAATTTCCGTTGTATGGGGTGCCTTTAGGCCCAGCTGGCGGTGATGAGCAAACACGTGATGTGGCCATTGAGGGGTTACCTGAGCAATACACGGTATTTGTAAAGACGGAGTTGCGAATTGCGGCGCGGTTGCGTGTGCGCGGTTTTGTCAACCTGCAGGTTCCTGTGGAAATGATCCTTGAAGATGCGATGGGGAATCAGCAGCCTCTGGGGCAACAGAAACTTTCGGTTGCAGAGGATGGCCAGTACGCTGAAATTGACATGCCGTTCATTCCGGAAAAACCCGGGAAATATCGGGTGATCTTGAATGCCCAGCCACAAGCTGGTGAAGTTGTCACGAGTAATAATCAGTCAACGACGTATGTCACGGTGTTGGAAGGGGGATTGCAAGTCGTAATCTATGTAGGGGGATTCCGACAGGGTAGTCCAGAGATGCGGATCCGAGATTCATTGGCATCGTCTCCAGACGTGCAAGTCAGACTTGTCGACTTGCGAGGTTACAATTTTCCGGAGAATTGGCCATTGAAGACGAATGGTACCGCTACTGACCGGACTGTTGATGTTTATCTGATTGGTTCGGTTTACGCAGACGCCTTGGGTGACACTACGCTGAATCATCTCGAAGCTGCTGTTGCTGAGGGCAAGGGGTTAATGATGATCGGGGGGCCACATTCGTTTGGGCCAGGGAATTATCGTGACTCAAGTCTCTCTGATGTGCTTCCAATCACGATTGGACCATTGGAAAAAGAGGATTTTGGTGGGCCTCCCCGTCGCGATGTACATCTTCGAAACAGTGATGACGACCCCAATGATTTACGGATGATTCCCGTGCGTCCCCACCCAGTGACTACCATTGCAACGCCGTCGCAAAATGCCGCGGTATGGAAACGTCTTCCGGAACTGGATTGGGCAAATCGTTTTGCGGGGGTGAAGGACACACCGGGAACTCAGGTTCTCTTGGAGACAGCCGGCAAGAACCCGATCCTGGTGAGCGGAGAATACGGACGTGGCCGTGTACTGGCGTTTGCGGGTGATTCAACCTGGAAATGGCTCTCACGACCGGGAGCCAGCAATTTTGAGCGGGAACACAAAAGATTCTGGCGGCAAGCAATTCTGTGGTTAGCCCGTCGAGAAGAGTTGCAGAAAAACGATGTGTGGATTCAACTTGACCAGCGCCGGTTCTTTCCAACGAGCCCGATTTCCTTTAGCGGTGGGGCGAAAGACTCTGCGGGCGAAATAATTGAAGACGCGGTTTTTCAGGCGAATCTGATAGCTCCGGATGACTCCACATCGACAATTTCCCTGTCGCTGGACAATCGAGAAGTGGAAGGAACGGTCACTGGACTTGAGCAACCAGGGACCTATCAGATTCAGTTGATCGCGATGCGGCAGAACCAGAAGTTGGGAGAAACAAAGGCCGCTTTTCAGATATTAGACAGAGATATTGAATTAAGTAATCCAGCTGCGGATCCGGCGCAGCTTGCCAGGTTGGCACGAATGACGAGTGCGGCTGGCGGACGGTTGGTTGCTCCTGAGCAACTGCCCGGACTTCTCAATGAGATTCATGAAAATCCACAGGCAACCGAAATCCGCGCCCAGGCCCGCTGGCAGCTCGCGGATACGTTGTGGGATGCGTGGTTGTTTTTCCTGGGAGTTGTTGCCCTCTTGAGTTTTGAGTGGGGGTTGAGGAAAAAGTGGGGCCTTGTGTGAGTGTCAGACTGAGGCAGACGGTACCCGGTTCTATCTACGATCTGCTGGCGTCAGATGATACGGATTCTTGTAGTGCTTGATTCATTTGTACACATCTCAATCGCAGCAAGGATCATGTTGCGCACTGTTAGAAGTGAACGAGGAGTTTGATCAGGAGGCTTCACGTCTTGGCTTGTCAATCACAGCAAAAGCCATGTGGCCCTTTGCCGCGCTCTTTTTACGATCGAGATGTAGTTGTCGTTGCGCGTGACCTGCTGGGTAAGAAGTTCTGGCGCAGATCCCGGCAGGGGGTGACATGTGGAACAATCGTCGAGGTTGAGGCTTATCGAGGTGCACATGATCCTGCGAGCCACTCGTTCAGAGGGAAGACTCCTCGCAACCGGGTCATGTTTGGTTCGCCGGGGTACCTATACGTCTATTCGATCCACGCGAGGTTTTGCCTGAACGCTGTGACCGGTCCGCAGCGGACGCCCTCCGCCGTACTGATTCGGGCAATTGAGCCAACCCAGGGGATTTCACTGATGCAGCGCCGACGTGATCGTACAAATGTCCTCGATCTGGCTCGCGGGCCCGCGCGCTTGTGCCAGGCGGTTCAGGTCACCCGCGAGATGAATGGAGTTGATTTGACGATCGGCCGTCGCGTCTGGATTACTTCGAATCCTCAGGCTCATGTGGAGCCTGCAGATGTTGTCGCCGCCCCCAGAATTGGAGTAACCAAAGCTCCGGATGCCCGCTTGCGGTTCTTTGTCAACGGCAGCCCTTTTGTAAGTGGACCGCGGCGCTGGCACCGCCGATCGTGATTTTGGCGACAGGCCAGAATCAGTCAGACAGGCTGCACCTCGAATTTGCAGCCTCGTGCTGGTGCGGGAAGGCAGGTTTGTTGCTTTGATAACCCAGCCGTGTGTCTAGTGGATAACCACTTCGGTAGTCAGCCCACGACAACAAGCCGAGTGTGGTGAGCTGCTAAAACGCAGTAGGCACGAGGACTTTGTGTCCGCAGGATTCAGGGGTGCGGAATTAGAGCTGCGGATCAAATTTTGCAGGTGAATTCAGCCGATGTTGGCGCACCAGAAGGACCGTTTCGGCGATGAGCGCTAGAATGACACCACCGATCAGCCAACGCCACATACTTTGGCCTTGGATTGCTACGCCTGCAAGGGTTGGTGCTTCGTCTTGTCCTATCCAGCGGACTTGTGTTGCGGTTGTATTTTCTTCGAAATCAGCACGGCTGAGTGCTGTCAAGTTTGATTCTTCGGAGGGGCCGTTCACACTGACGCAAGTTGTAATATCCTGATTCGTGGCGTCGTCTTGCGTTGCAATCCGGTAAATTCCACGAGTCAGCGGGAGCAGCACTTCAACGGCAAGGTATGGGCCGTGTAGTAAGCCAGCATCGACACTATCTGCGATGCGGCGATTGGGCCGAAAGATCCTTGTGTCTGGCGTACGTGAACGGGCAGCGATGTCCACCACGATCCGCGGTCCGCTGGGAAAATCACGGATGGGTAAAGTTGCATGGACCTGAGAACGTACAATTCGATCGAAGATCAAGAATGCGTGGGTTTGTGCGAGTGTGTTCCACCGGGCCAAGAATCCGCTGCTCACAAAGATTGTGTTTCCCTGTCCAATGCGACGTTCGACCAGGAATGGTGAGTGGCTGGGGTTTGTATAGCGGGCGCGGATCTGTGGCAACTCGCTCGCGGCACGCGATTCCAGGAATTGTTGTCGGGCCGTCAGGTCTGCAGGAAGTCCTCTCCACTGGCTACCGACAAATGAGGTCTGCCAGCCAAGCCACTGTGGTGGTGGATTGTCGGGTATGCTCTCTGCGCTGTCTTCGTTTCTTTCCCGAACTCCAGCAGTTGTTCGGGAAACATGACGTGTGAAACGGGCCAGGGCGCGACGATAAAGAGATTGTCTTGCGTCGGCACCAGCGTCGATGCCAACGGCCTTGAAGAAAACGGGTTCGGAGAATAACGCCTCGAGTTCCACTTTCGAGACGCCGGGCAGTCGGAAGTAGTGATGTTCCTCCATGCTCTCAAAAGCAAGGGTAAATAACTGCGGATTGTTAGTTAGCTCCGGGAGCTGGCCGACAGTGCCGGTTAGCTTCCCCGGCAGTATTCCGTCACCTTCTCGCCAGGCAGCGCGGTTCCATAACGCATGGTCGAACTGCCCGCCGGTGCCAACAATTAATCGCCCACCTTGTGTCACGTATTCCCGTAGAAGAGTGACACTGGTCCCGGGATCAGCAACCCCAGCGATAATCACAAGTCGCGCGTCGGATATTGCTTCGCGTTGTTGTTGCTGCAGTTCGCGAATGGACAGATGCCGTATCTTGAATACAGGTGGCTCGTTGGCATCGCGAGGAATATTTGGCGCTAACAAACGACGTAACTGGTAGGTTTCTCCAATCTGGCTTTTTGTAGCATCTTCTTCTGTATTGCTGTATTGATCTACAAATACAATCGGCAGGTGTTTGACAACGGGTACAGCAAGCACGCGTTCATTGTCTGCATTAAGCCGATCAGGAGGTAAAGTGACTTTGACCGGGACGTAAAGCGGGATTCCGGGATTGGGTGCGAAGTCGCTGAAAGTGTATTCAAACGTCAATTCTCGCAGGTCTTGTTTACCACGTAACGTTATGGTCTTCGTGGCGACTTCTTTCCCTTCCACCCATAACGTGACAGGGATATTTTGCCGCGGTTCGGGACCATGATGTTCTAAACGAACGAGAATTGTCGTTGGCGTGCTGGTGTCTGCCAATCCATCCTGAATACGCAATCCCGATACCCAGGTGTTCTCCCACGACGAGGGCGTTACATCGACAATTTGTAGTGAAGCGACTTCATCGAAAAGATCCTCCGTGTCTGTCCAATGAAGTTTCTGTTGGTCTGTGAAAAAGACGATTCGTTTACTGAGTTGGTTGTCGATTTGACACGCCTGTTGGGCTCGATTGATTATGTCACGGAGATGGACTGACTGGTCGGCAATTTGAATTTCGCCTAATGCCGAACGCATTTCATCAACACGGGTATAGGGATCGGGACGAAGGGGAATTTCATTTCCACAAGCTGGGATGAGATTGACAGCGCTGCCCGGTGGAAGTTTGCGTATAAATGAGAGGCAACGAGCTTTGGCCTGGTCAAGGAGTGGTCCGTCGACTGCCAGATAGCTCATGCTCAGGCTGTTGTCGATAATGAGTATCGCATGGATAGCTGAATGGTTGTCATCCCCCTGGTAGCCAGACGAAAAGAATGGCCTTGCCAGGCCTGCCGCGAACAACAGGATGGCTACCGTTCTGAGCAATAACAAGAGCCAGTCACGCAAACGCAAGCGACGCTGTTGTTGTGCGAGTGCTTCACGGAGGAGATGCATCGCCGCCCAGGAAACAGTCCTGGTGCGGCGGCGGTTGAGCAGGTGGATTAGAATAGGACCGGTCGCGCACGCGAACCCAGCCAGGACGAATTGCCAGGTTGTCCACGAGAGGTTCATGAAGGCTGGTCAGAAGATACAGGAGAGTTCGGGTCAGTTTGGTGTAAACGATAACGCGGTTATTCTACTCGGTTCGCTTGTAGATCGGGTGGTGGCAATGGTGTTGGAATCAAAATTCTCATGGTATTGAAGAATTTTGTAGCAATCGGTTCGCTCCGGAAAGAAGCGTTGGCGTTGACTCAGGGTATTGTTGTGAGAGTCAGGATCCATCTGCCGCGTTGTGCCCCTGAAGGTGTTTATTTGAAATGAAGTCCTGGTCCAGACTTAATCGTCAAATCGTCCAGTGTCAGAAGTGTCCTCGGCTGATCAAGCATTGCCAGCGGATTGCGCGAGAGAAAAGACGCGCGTATCGGGAATGCGAATATTGGGGACGTCCGGTTCCCAATTTTGGCTCACCGCCCGCGCGTGTGCTCATCGTCGGGCTTGCACCGGCAGCGCATGGCGCGAATCGAACCGGGCGAATGTTTACCGGGGATCGCAGCGGTGATTGGCTGTACCGCGCACTCTACAAAACGGGCTTTGCGAGTCAGTGTGAATCAACCGATTCAGATGATGGAATGAGGTTGATCGATTGCGTTATCACTGCAATCTGTCATTGCGCCCCTCCTGCTAACAAGCCTGCTGTTGCCGAAATTAGCTCCTGTCGAAGTTGGCTTGATGAGACAATTGATCAGGTGAAGCCACAGGTCATTCTGGCTTTGGGGCAACTAGCATGGAAAAGTACTGTAGATGTAGCGATAGAGCGCGAATGGTGGGCCGCACGACGTCCGAAGTTTGGCCACGCAGTTGAGGTTCAGCTTGACAACCAGACTCTCCTGGTGGGTAGTTATCACCCCAGCCAGCAAAATACCTTTACTGGGCGGTTGACCGAAGAAATGTTTGATCGAGTGTTCCGTGCCATCCGCACATGTCTGGATGCAGACGTTACCGCGTGACGGCACCAGGTGGGTGCATGCGGTGTTTTGTTTTTTCGGCCGCGTCAAGCTGCCGATAATCTGCGCGATTAAACGTGCAGCCTATGGTTTCTTGGCTGTGGACTTGAACAGGAGGCCAAGATAGTGCAGACCCAGGATGGCGAAGAGAACCGGGATTACGAAGGGGGCGGATTTGGGTCTGACGATAACAAATCCGCTGCTAAGCACAATTGCGATGATCAGTACAGGTGGAAATCGACGTACGATTTGAAGGACTTGAGGGAATGCAAGCCAAAGTGCTCCCAGGACGGGACCAACTTTGAGGCAGGCCGAGGCAATCGCATTTTCGAATTCGTTACTGGTCCCATTCACTAGCCACACAAGGCCGGTCGTAGTGAGCAGCAGAGCGAGGAATCCCAGGAAATAGCGTTGCATGGTTGGCAATCAGGCGACGGCGAATGCTTGTTAGCGCAAATGGATGCTCAAATAATAACCGTGGTATACGAAATCCGCGACACGCTACGTAATCGCTGAGTACACAGCGTCACCTCTGGCACTATCAGCATTGTATGCTCAGTGAGGTTTTCTCGTCAGAGCCGGTCTAATGTGTCGATCCACCGCACCAATTCATCGACCTGCATCTCGGAGAGATAGCCTTTCGATTGGCGCGTTGTGACAGGGTATTGTAAATCCCGCAGGCGTTTTAATGCCGCGGCTGCCCGCGCGGCTCTTGGCGATTCACTGTCAGATGCTGCATAGACGGCTAAGCGTTGAAGCGGGGCATTTGCAGGAACATTCAGTCGTCGCGGAACCTCAGCGTCGACAGTCGCGACACCACGTATCAAGTCGCGTTGCGAAAAAGCAAGCATGTATGCCAGTACCCCGCCGGCCTGATGTCCGTGCACGACAATCCGCGTATCGTCTATCCGGTAGGATTTGCGAATCTCGTCAATTGCTTTGCGCACGTAGTCGACTTCAGTGGGGACCCACCGTTTTTGTTTTGCTGCTTGTGGCATCAACAGGATCAGGTGTCGAGTATTGCAGTGACGCTGCCAGCGTTTCACGAGACGCTCTTGATTGAATTGTCCGGACGGGTGCAGCCACACAACCAGGCCATGCAGTACTCCGGCCTTATAACTGTCTGGTACCAGTGCAACACATTCATTCGGTTCTTCTGGCAATTTGATAGGTATGAGGCCAGTTATCGCGGGATTGTCGGCGGCGGTTTCAAGTGGCGGTACCAAGGGAAGTTCCTTGGGAATTTGTGTCGGTAACTTGGAAGTCGACAGTGCAATGGTTTCGGGCCGCCCAGATTTGATGACACTGATTGCGAATTCCGACCCAGGTTCAAAGGATCCAAGGATCGTGTAAACGTCATCGGGAACGTTAATGTTCTTTTCCGCGATTGCCAGGAGGCGATCGCCGGGACGCAATCCGATCTTGGCGGCTGGGCTATTGGCATACACGTAACGAATTTCGATCCCACGTTCGTTTGAGTTCCGTAAACGTGCGGGAAGCAGACCCAGAAATGGGTGGATGTAGGGGTCGAGTTTGTCAGTCAGCTTCAGAGAAACGGTAACGCGTTCTTCGCCGCGTTGGACGGTTAGAGATACACTGTCGCCTGCGTAATGACGTCCCAAAGCGTGCCGCAACTGCACCTGGCGGGACACAGGTTGCTTATCAACGTCTACAATCACGTCTCCTACGGCAAGGTTCGCCTGGTAGGCTGGTGATTTAGGTTGAACCGCGGCGATTTCTGCCGGTAACGAATAGATGTCTCCTGCTTTGAGCGAGATTCCAAGCAGTCCAGGCTTAAGATCCTCGCCGCGTTTGAGTTGTTCCAGATATGGCAGCATGTCGGCAAGTGGAACCGCAAATCCAATTCCGGAATCATACCATTCGGCGCCAGCAACCTCAGTTTGTTGTTGTGGTGACATGGGTACCAGGATTCCCAAAGTTCGTCCCTCAATATCGATAAGGGGACCACCGTAATTGGCGGGAGAAATCTTCGCATCAGTTTGGATCGCCTTGCCCCAGATCCGATTGAGAGCGCTCAGGATACCAACCGAACGGTTCGGTAAGTCTTTGTCAAAGGTCTTGCCCACTGCCAGAGTCCATTGTCCTACTCGCATGTCCGCCCGGGGTACTATTTCTGGAACGCTCAGCTTCTCTTCGGTCGTAACTTTCAGCATTACCAGCATTCGACTTTGGTCACGGGCGACAATCTGTGCGGCAACGCGTTTTCCGGTCGGTAAGGTGACGAGAATCGAGCTGGGTTTACCAGCAAACTGGAAAGCACTCGATAGGATGTGACCCTCCTCCGATACTGCCACACCCGACGTGATTCGGCTGTTTGTTAGCGGTGATCCAGCGCGTTGTTGATTGCCAAATGTTTCGATCCGCAGTACGGAAGGAGCAATTCGTGCAACAGCGGACTTCATCGCCTGGGCTTCCAGAGACAATAAGTCGTCAGCAGCGCGAGTACTCGTACACCATTCTGTTGATGTGGCAAGTGCGGAGGCAAGTATAAACAGGACCAGGAGCCCGTCACGATTAACTGGCATCGATCTGTAGACCTGGCAAGAAAAGATTCGAAGTGTTGTCATTAAGAATCGTGGATCGGTCTTGGAGGTGAATGTCATTTCGCGCTGCAACGAGATGTCACGGAATTTGAAGGGTGATGTCGATCAAATTTTGCCCTCGTTGAATGGTGAGTGTTACCGGGTCGATTCGGTCAATAAAGGAAAGCTCTTCGATGAGTTGCTTACACGTTGAGGCGAGACGCTCATTGGCAAATAAAATCAGATCGTCAGGTTGCAACTGCATTTGCTCAGCTACGGAACCTTTTCGGACGTTGTCAACGAAAGCGGGTGTCTTGTCGAGTACATCTGGAACAAGCACGAATCCTAAGAGTGTTGGGTTGAGGGCCTGGGCCGGTTTCTTGCGATCTGCGTTGCTGGATTGCGAGGGGGTGCGTCCGGCAATCAGGTCATCAATCGAGTTGGCGAGTACTGCAATGGGTATGGCATAGTTCAACCAGATTTCGTTTTCGGCATTGCGCAGTTCCTTGCCCAGAAGACCGATGAGATTACCTTGGTGATCGGTCAATGCACCACCGGCGGCTCCTGGGTTATTTGTCATTGCGTCGAGAATAAAAACAGGTCCTTTGTAGGTAGTATTGAAGGCACCTCTTCGCGCTGCTAGTTGTGTACGCGCAGCAATGGTGCCATGCAAGACGCTGGCCGGTTCATTGCCGGTAGCAACTCCGTACAGGTTGCTGAATGCGAGAATACGGTCCCCCGGCTCTGGTTCTGCCGATGCTTGTCGCGCGAAGTGGGGTGTTTCCGTGAGATCGATCTTCAGGATTGCAATTCCGAGACGCGGATCAGCTCCCGTCAATTGAGCCTGGAACTTGCGACCGTCGTTTAGCACTACAGCGACGTCTTCGGTATCGAGTACGTAACTCCATACCGTAAGCACATGCCCCTTCTCAGAAATGATCAACCCACTCTGATATGCTTCAAGTCCGCGAATGCCCCCAGCGCCATAAATCTTGACCATCTTGGGCTGTACCGCAGAGATGGTTTGCGCGTACGAGTCATCCGCCGGAAGATCTGATGGCGCACAGAGCCAACTGAACAGTAGTATTGCCGGCAGCACGATTCTGATGGGCCGGCAAATTCCCGTGGCGTACCTGGAATTAACTAGAGCTAAAAGGCGTGACATTGGTTTAGGGCTTTTTCACGGTGGGACTCTTGATTTCAAAGTTCGTGACTTCAAGCGTGGCAAATAATTGACTGCCATGTCGAACTTCTATTTTGTGGGGGATTTGCAATCCTTTGTACATGTTGAAATCCGAGAACGTGATGTCGCATCGGTCGATGTCGTCGTTGAGTGCCATTTCCATACCAACCAGTTTTCCATTGGCCGTATCAAACAGGAATCTCGTCTCTTGAATAACGTCGTAGGTTCCCACAAGTACATCGAAAAGACCGGGTTGCGAAGGAGTGGGTGCTGTGCCCAGGTAGAACATTTCGCCAAACTTGTCGGGTCCTGACGTGAGTAGGCGGCGCCACAAATGTAACGCGGCAAGCAGGCCTCCGCTGTCCTCTGGGTCTGTCTGTTGGTCAAGGTCAAGTGTGGTATCAACCAGGGCGGGCCCTGAAGGAAACTGCGCGAGAAGTCGCGAGTCTTCCAACGCGATCTGGAACTCCCCCCCAGCCTTCAATGCCCCTGAAAATAACCACTGTCCTTTGGTATTGGAAAAATCACCGTGCTGGACATTCGCGGCCCAGATTCGTTTCTGATTTTCCAGATTGAAGAAGTAGTTTGCATAACCCTCCCTTGGTTGCACAAGGGTCGTAATTTCAGGTGGAAGTTTTTGAGGTGCAGGTATCTGGGGCGCTGGCAGGGGCTGACGTTTGGGAGCATCAGGTTGGTTGGGGGCGGGTTTCTTGGGGGCAGGGTTTGGTTGTGGTTGTTCAGCAGTGGGGCCCTGAATCTTACGGAGGAGTTCTCGTCGCGAATGCACTCCCATCAATCTTACAACCACTTCGAACTCTTGGCCGTCTCTGCGATACTCGAGAGGTACGCTCCAGCCTTTCGGGTAAATTCCCAGTACGTTCTTGAATTCATTGACGGTGTTAATAGTGCGCCCCGAGAAGGCCACGATCTCGTCACCATATCGCAGTCCTCTCCGATAGGCGTCTGACGAGTCAAGGATATTAGAGACCACTACACGTCCGTCATCGGACGTGGCTACGGTTGCTCCCAAGGTGGCGTGATCCACAATGCGTCCGCTCTTGAGGTAGCCAAGAAAGTTGCGCAATTGGTTGCTGGAGATAGCATAGCCAACGCCGACGTTAACACGCCCGCGTTTTTCAAACGATCCTCGGCCATTGACACCGATCAACTCGCCAGCCGCATTGAATAGCGGTCCACCCGAGTTTCCCGGATTAATCGATGCATCCGTTTGTATACAGTCCGTGTATTCAAGCAAAGTTCCTGCCGGAGGTTGATAGCGATGAATACCGGAGACAATCCCATATGTGACAGTTGGCTGAAAATCTGTTGCCAGGAGAAAGGGGTTGCCGACCGCAAAACACCAGTCTCCGCTGCGGACACGATTGCTATCGGTGAGTGTTGCATGTGGGAAATCGGTCCGGCCCAGCAGCTTGATCAGGGCTACATCGCCAGTGGGGTCAAGGCCGACGAGAACTGCGTCGTATAGTTTTCCGTCGTCCATTCCGCACTTCATATAATTTCCGGCGGGTTTGACCACGTGGTAATTGGTCAGCGCGAAACCGTCCGGGGAAATGAGCACGCCTGACCCGCCCCCGTGACCACCGCGTGCAAAGATACAGACCGCGGTCGCTTTCGCTTTTGCGATGACGCGAATGCGCTCTTGTTCTGCGTTTCGTACCAGCGGTGGGAGTTCTGCAGCAAACGACACAAGACCCCAGAGCACGACCAACCATGCAGCTAGTAGAGGCGCACCAGGCAGGCGGGCACAGTGGTGCCGTATGCCGTTTGTTGCCCTGCGATGGTCCTGAATCATTATTTTGTGATCCTTGCGTTGCAGAGGTTCAGGTGGTCCTGAATCCCCTTGCCTTTTCCGTAATCGACCAGGATTGTTAAACGTTGAATTCCCGAAATATCCAAATCCAAATCAAACGGTTCCATTGCACCGGTGACCGATTTTCTGAGGAGTTCTCGCTGGTTGCCAAGAATCACCAAATCAACATTTCCTTGTCTGCGCGTTCGATGATCGAACCCGACCGTGGCTTTAAATCTTCGAAATTGCTCGGTCAGTCGGTAGACCAATTGGGTCCGGCTTTGAATTGCCAGTCCTTTCCGATATTCCAGTTCGCGACCATCTGGCTTACTGAGTTGGAGTGTTCCGCCGCTAAAACTCCGGTCACGTCGAGGTCCAAACAAGGCTTGAGCCAATGGGTCTGCTTTGCCGACGAAAGGAGTCCAGGTTACGGAATCTGGATCGAGGTCACTCAGGAAGGTAAGGTTCTCAGAGGAAAAATCAATCTTGGCTAGATCGGTCAGTGCCAGATTATGTTTTAATCCGCTGGAAGTCGTAACGTGCAAACGGTCCGCGCGCAGCTGGAGCGACTGGGCATTCCACAGATTGCCGTAGGCGTCGAGTAGCTGGGCAACAGGCTTAGGGGCTGGTGCACGGGGTGGGTGAAAATAGACGACTCCTTCGAGTCGCATTCGTTCCACGGGCACAGTTTCATCGTCTAATTCGAAATGGACGGTGTCTGCGTCAATGTTGTGTAGAATGCCATCCAATTCGTCCAGCACATTGTCGTCGACCCGTATGGCAAGCACGTCTGCGGTAACTTTGCGGTGGGCGATACGCTTCCATTGAGCGTCGGTTGGTGAGGGGGGGTGAAATCTGACCGCACGAATCAACCTGGTAGCAATTTGTCGTTTCTCTCCCTGAATCAACGTGAGGTCAGCGATCCGCTTCTCTACGGAAAACGCGTGTCCGTTCAATTTAGAGCCATCGGTTAACTCGATCCATGCACTCGGACGCGCACTCTTTTTCCCCTCCGCACGGCGCGTAATCGTGAGCAATTCAGAGAATGAATATTCTTGAACCGAGTCGCGGCCTTTGAGCGAGATGGTTCCATCCTTCAGGGCAACCAGCTGGCCGGAAATTTCGTTTCCGGAAAGCAGTGTGACGCTGAGCTCATCAGATGCCAGGAAAAATAAAGCAGTGGCAGCCAGGCTCAACATGGTTAGACTCCGTGGCGATGGCAAGGACTGGAAGCTACAAATGATAGTGCGAGGGTTGGCACTTCCGCTGCTTGATACGGTTCAATCATCTTTACTAGCGATCTTTTTGAAGTAAGCCTCGATCACTTCTCGAAAATGCGCGGGGAGTCCTTCGCTTATCCGTTGAAGTGTCGCCTGACGTTCTTTCGGCGGCAGACTTCCCCAGTCAATGTTATCCCCCAGATTTCGGGGATCTACATTCCCTGGTCCGCTGCCTGGCAATGCGTTGCTTTCATTCGCCGGCTGCTGGGGTGCATTCTGATTGCCTTGTGGCTGACCCGGTTGCTGTTGTTGCTGTTGTTGCTGTTGTTCTTCTTCCAGTTTCTTAATCATTTTGTCGAGTTTAGCTATGACCTCGTCTTCTTCCTCTCGAACGCGTTTGCCAGTGCGCCCGAGATCTAGTCGACGCCGCACATCGTTCATTAAACGTGCAACCTCGTCTAGTGAATCGGTTTTTAGCTGCTGACTGTCCGCTTCTAACAAGCGGGCTACAGTCGCGTAGCGACGAGGTATTTCTTTTTCCTTTTCGAGTAATTTAGACAGGCTTTTCAGGCATGCTTCTTTCTTCAGAAGGGTGTGTTCGGCAGTAGCGCGATAGAACAGCAGCGACGCTGGATCGAGCACATCGCTGGTCGACGTTTCCGCTAGTTGGAGTAATACTTCGTCGTGCCAGCCGTGTTGCGCCAGCCATCGCGCGTAGTAGAGACGAAGAGTTGCTTTCAGAAATGCGGGAAGTTCCGGAGTGGTTAACACTGGCAACTCGGGAAGCAGGAGTGACTGTTTGGGGCCCTGGCAAAGGGTTGTCAGCTTTGCCACTCGAGGGTCTGCGAGTGCCGCGGTGCTGGCAACGCGCGCTAATAAATCGCGGGCAACGGCGTTCGAGTCTGGCGATGCCCAGATCGCGTCGACCTTGCTGCGCAGGTCGTCGCCGATGTTTTTTGTATCAAGCCAGTCTCGCATCCTGGATTCAGCTTGTTCCAGCGTGGGAATGTCCCAACTAGCGCGCACTTTCAGATCGTCCTGGGCAACCACTTGAATGGACAGCAAAAGCAAAGTCACGGTGCCGAGGAATGTCGAAAATCTGCGGGCCAAACAGTGGCCGGATGCCTTGTGGTGTTGCATTTGCATTAGCGGTTCTTTCCGAGTACCAGATCACGAGTAATGCGCTGAATGCGGGCTTCCCGTTGGCTGAGTTCACGTAAGGAGTTTTGAAGATCTGGATCCTTAGCCTGGCCAACAGGGTCATCTGGATTCACGAGAATCCGGGAGTAACTCTTGGTGCGGCGATTGACTCGTAATTGCAGAGCGCGGATCATCCGCAGTTCCTCTAGCATCGTCACGAGTGGTGGCTCCTCTGATTGCTGCTGCTGTTGTTGTTGCTGTTGTTGTTGCTGTTGTTGTTGCTGTTGTTCGCGGTCGCTTTGCGCTTGCTGTAATGATTCGATCAACTCTTCCAGGGTTTGCAGGATATCTTGTTCAATTACCTGCGTGACGTCTCCGACCTGGGATTCAGCCAGGCGACGTGCGACTTGTTCCATGTCGTCACGCATTTGTTGAACAGTTTCCGGAAAGGCAATCGAGGACCCTTCTTCCAGCAGAAGTGTCAGAGTACGGCTGGCTTCCAGTACGATTTTTTGTTGCGAGACGCTTAGTCGCGAGCACCGTACGTTGAATTCTTCGTCCCGCTTGGATTCGTCAAATCGGTCCAAGCGTAATGTGTCGTCGTTTACTTTCAGCTGCATGTCTCGCATTTTGCGGAACCGACTCTCCAGAAGAGCGAGCATGCGGTCAACTTCTTCTTCACGGAATTGCCGCAGAATTTTCTCGAGCTCAGCGATGGCTTCTTCCAGTTTTTGCTCGGCCTCTTTCTGTGACTCAACCGACTCCTTTCTTTGAGCATTCTCCAGTTGTTGCTGCGCTTGCCGCATCTTTTGTTCGGCTTGTTGTACACGCTGTTGAGTCGACGGCGGTATGTCTTGTTGTGGATCACCCGTGGGAGGTGTCTGTGGGCTCTGCGATTCTGAAGGGTTCGCTGATTCCCCGGAATTGTCTCCCGGCTTTCCGGATTGGCCGTCACTTTTGTTTTCCGGAGAAGGTGGGCGTTCAGGACTATTGGATTCCGCGGAGTTGCTGTCTTTCGTGGGCTCATTGTCGGAGGAATTTGTGTTTTCTGCACCTGGTGCATCGTCGCTTGGAGGAGTGTCCGCGGGCTGGGAATCTGATTGCGAACGTTCCGTCTGTGAATCCTTCTTGTTGTCGGAGTTCTCCGTGGACTCTTGAGTGGGATCATCGCCTTTGGAGGGTGCGTTGTCTGGTGCAGGTTTCTTGTCATCCTGATCGGTCGGCGCTTTGCGGTCTTTCGAGGGTTCGCCACCTTCAGTCTCTTCGAGTTGTTCGGCGACACGTGAAGTACGATCGGCGATTTTCTGCTGTGCCCGTGAAAGGTCTTCCAGGTCTGCGTTGCCTTCGGTACGGCCACGGTTGGAACGTTGCAGCTGCTGAAGTTTTTTTAGCTCCTTGACGGCGTTCTGTAGTTTCTGCTGTTCATCCTTGAGGCGGTCGGAGCGGTTTTCACTCAACAGTAACTGCAGCAAGGCCTGTAGATCATCCTCCACTCGCTTCTGACCTTCGACTGCAGGTTTGAGTGATTTTTTTCCTAATAACTCAACAAGTGCATCAAGGTCTTTCGAGATGAGTCGATCTTTGGACTCCTTGTAGGCCTGCTTGAGCAATGTAGCGCGTCGTGGATTCTGTGTCGATTCAAAGTCTGCCATGCGAAAAAGTAGGTCTTCCAAACGCCGAAAACGGTTCGCGATCTTCAGTTGCCGGTTTGCAATGTTCTCGTCCGAGGGAGGCGTGTCTTGCGGCTTTTCAGCATCCGCAGGGTCTTGTGCCGTGCCTGCAGGAGCCAGACAGAAACAAGACAACAAGGCAAGGAGCGTGAGGCTTCTGAACATTGCGTTTATTCAATTTCTATTTGCGTTTGAGTAGCGGGCCCAAAAGGCGACGCTTGCGTTCTTTGTCTGTTTCTTTGGACAATTCTTCCTGGTCACTAATCAGTTTTCGTACCAGATCAATAAGCTCATTATAGGTTTCCAGTTCGACCATTTCCTGTAACACAGATTCGAGTCGAGAGACAATCGCGTTTGCTTGAATCACCGTATCAGACGCAGCAGCAGCTTGGGTTATTTGGTCTTCGAGGGACTCTAGCTGTTCGAGGCTGTTGTCCAGTTTGGGGAAGTCGTCCGTTGAGATTTCCCGCAGTGGTGTGGCGATCCGGTTCTTGATCCGTGACTTGCGTTCTTCAGCTTTCGGAATCCGGTTATGCAGTAGCTGCAACAAGATGTCTTCAAAAGAAATTCCCACTCCCAGGGTTTCTTGTGTCGATTTGCGGCTCTGGATTTGTGCTTGTTGAATGCGTAGAAGACGGAATGCGCGGGCTCGATCTTGAGGGCTGAGTCCGTTGTCGCCAGTCGCGTTTTCGGTTTCAGGCGATGTTGCTGGATCCGCTGTCGCATTGTTTTGGGCAACTGCCAGGTCGTCTTGCAGACGAATGAGATCGTCTCGCAAGTCAGTCATTTCGCCGAGAATAAGCTCGAAACGTTGTCGCAAAGCCAATTCCTGGTGTTCTAGTCGCTTTAATAATTCGTCGTCCGAAACCACGTCGACTTGAAAGGCATCGCTTTCACCAAGGTGTGGTGCTCCAGGGAGAGTGCTGCGGTCTTGTGCGGTAACCTTGAGTTCCAGTTTGTCGCCCGGTAGCAGCGCGACCTGCTTTTCCTGGTCGAGTTTGCGAAAGTCTAATTCCGTGTCAATGTCCCGCGTGTCACCTAGCTCGAACGGGTACGAGTGGCGTAGTTGTTCAAATGACGTACCTTCGGGGCCAGGTGGGCGTTGTAGTGTCAACTCAACGGTGCTCCTGGCAATTCCATAATCGTCCTCGGCAGTACCCTGAAAGGGAATCCGTGCCTGTGGCGTAATAGCAGAGCCAATGCCATGCAGTTGCGCGTCTACTCGGGGCGTTTCGTCATCGACCGCAGTCAGGACAAACCTTACAGGATGGTCGTTGTAAATGTTGTCGGTGTCACGTAACGTCAATTCAAAGATTAGATCCGAATCCAGCACTCCACTGGAAAACGCGAAAGACCTGCCATTCGGTCCGATTGGAACGGTGTGGTTATTCGTGGTGTTTGCATTCGCGTTGGAAATCCAATTGAGCATGACCTGGTCAAGACGTTTTGTTGTGGTGAAGTGCAAGGTGACAGTTGATCCACGGGCACGCTGCATTCCTGGTGTCCACGGTACATCAGTTTCCGGAAGTCGTTCAATGTATTCCGGGAATTCGCAATCAAGTCGCACGGATTGAATTTCAGGCCGATCGACAACCTGAATCTGGAAGTCGCGAATGCGATAGTCAAATCCGATGACATCGAAATGCATGTTTGACAGAATGCCACGCAGCGGTTTCCCGTCGAAGGCGTAGGGTTGAAATCCATTTTGTGGACGACCCATTTGCGACATGTTGACGCGCCCTCGATCGCGGTCTGCAGTTTCGTACTGAATCGTGCAGTAGTCGGGAACAACACGGGCCTTCATGCCGGCGTTTACATACAGTCTCAAATTGCTGCCACGAGCGACTTTGACGGAGCGGCGTTTGTCGAAATTCAGGAACCGCGACGTCCGCACTTGATCAGTGGGGTCATTTGACAGGATCTCGATGCGATCCATCTCGAGGTAAGCACGCCGCGGCCAAGGCTGGTTCTCTAACAGGTATAGTCGTCGAACACAGATCTCAAACGCAGGCAGATTGGTGGCATAAAATACGATGATTGACAGCGTTGCCGCAGTAGCAATCGTTAACTTCCACAGCAGCGGTGGGAAACGAAAGACACGCCGCAACTGGACTTCTTGAATTTGATGGATTGCCCGGTGGTGTGTTTCCGTCAACATGTCCGGGTTGAAGTCGACTGCACGTTCTGGTTCGTTCGACATTTCGACACTGGTGACCAGGCTGTCGCCCAGAAATGTGAATCTTCTTTCCAGAAGAACCGCCATGCTGCGATCACCAAGTTGTACGAATACGCGTCGCAGAACCCAGCGGTAAAACAACCAGCTTGCCACGACTCCTGTGCCGATCAGCAGCGTCGCTCGAGCCGCGCGTGGTAATTCACTGGCGCCGACGAGAACTGGAAGAAAATCGACAGCGAGTCCGAACCAGAACGTAAGTCCCAGCCAGGCCAGGCAGAGGGCAATGCCTTCCAGCCAGACGTAACAACGAATGCGCCACCTCAGACCCGCCAGTAGCGAGCGGACGTGTGGTGCCAGATTTAGCGACGGGGCGGTAGTTGCCATAGGTCTCAGGTATTCCTTGCAGGTTGCACCGATTATACCGCCCTTCCGGTAATTATCCCAAGGCGAGGTGTTGGCCGAAGTCGGGAATACGGCATTTGTTGCGCGATGAGCCGGTTCAGTACCGCTGGCGCGTTGGTCTTAAGTCTCTGGTTTGGCATAAGCTGGGAGGCAGTTCTTGCCGAGTCTGGCAAGAAAGCACTCCGGAAGTGGGCCTACGAGAATGTTGCCAGCTGAATGTTCGGGTGGCGGTAGAGAAGGCCATTAGACGCCAGTTCCGAGACCTCGGCGCCGACTTCAGGTAGCCAGAAATCTGCTGTCATGCCAGCCGGCTAAGTCTTCTTAAGAGCCACTCGAGGCTGAGCATTCCACATAGAACCACCATCAGCCAGATCATCAGTTGTCGCTCAAATTGCCGATCCGGTGTGCCAGGAAGGTACGTTGTCTGATCTTGAGGTTCCAATAATCCAGTGACAGGTGGCAAGCCAGCGGTCGAGCGGTGCACTGCGGCTGCAACACCGACGTAATATTTCCCGCCGGTCTGTTCGGCGATCAAACTCAAACCTGGATCATTACGTTCGGGGCGCTCGGTCTCCGTTTGCGCCGCCACAACGCGCACTTCTCTGCTCATCAACTCGCCTGTATTGCTTCCTGCCGGTTCCAGATCAACTCGATAACTGCCGGATTGTAACGCGGTAAACTGCGCCGCAAACGTTCCCTCCTGGGAAGCGTCCTGGACCTGTCGTAATGAAAGGGTCTTTTGTGACGCGTCGGGAAGGTGTAGTAGCGCGGTAACCTGGTCTGCAACAAGTGGTTGATGTTGGGCATCCTGCAAGATCGCGCGCACCATTACATGGTCTCCGATACGACAGCGGTCTTTGTCCGTCAGTAGTAGGCCGCGATTGGAGTCGCGCAACATGCGTCCAGCAGATGCCCAACGCAAGAGGCGTGTGTAGTAGGTGTCAAAGTAGCTGTCATCAACAGAGCGAACACGCCACATTTCCCCGCTAGCTTGAAAGAAAACGCGTCCTGCTCCATAGAAATGACCGGCCAGGTAAATGGGGAGCTGACCATCGATGGCGGTATCTGGATCGGAGAAGCGGGCAAAGACCTGGGCCCCAGGTTTTGGATCCTTGACGCGGTAATAGCCATACACACCTTCAAAGGACGCCCACGTCTGTTCGCTCAATTTCGCGTTGTCTTCAAGCCATAGAAACTCAGCCTGTAGTCCCTCTACAGAAAACGAAAGTGGCCATGGTTGTTCGCCACCGACGCGCCCCAGATTGAGGCTTGCCGAACCTTGCGTATAAAACTGCACCGGATAGAGAGACTTGATCGTGTCGATGCGGCGGTCGCGGCCACGTCGATAACGAGTCCATTCTGCGGTATACACTGGCCCACTGACGACGATCAAACCTCCCGCTTTATCAGCTACGAATCGGTCGAGTTGCTCGACATCGCGCTCGTCGAGCAACTCCCAATTCGGGTCGAAGGCGACAATGCAATCAAAATTGAAAAGATGGTCTTCTTTGTCGGGGAACTCGAACAACACATCATCCGCTTCTTGAGCGGCATCACCTTGAGCACTTTGTAGCCAGACTTCCAGGTGAATTTCTGGATCACGGTATAGCATGTTGCGGAGAAAACGGTACTCACGAGCGGGGCCGCCTGCGATCAGCAGAACCCGATGTTTGCGTTTGACGATTTCTACGATCGCCCCAAGTTGGTTGTCCTTGGGTTCGGCGTCCTGGTTTGGCGCTAGGACCCGCAAGGTGTACTCCTGTTTCCCTTGCGCGTTTGGCTCCAGCGAGAACTCGACAGTGCGGACTTCACCGTCGCTTCCCAGGCGGATTGTTTGTTGTTCGATCAGTTGCGACCGGTTTTCAGCGTTTTCCGCAGTAGACGCACCTGCCCGTAATTCGACAGTGACCTGTCGTTGCGCAAAACCAAAAGACTGGATGTATCCAGAGATCGTGAAATCGTCGCCGGGGTACACGCGTTGCGGTGCTTCGATATTAATGACACGTACGTTAACAGGCTGCTGGTTGCTGCCCAGGCCTATGGCAAAGATTGGGATACGGGCGTTGCGGGCTTCAACAACAGCCAATTCTGTATCTTGTCCGGCGTTGCCGCGTCCGTCTGTAAACACAACGATTCCAGCAATGGGCCCACCTCGCTCACGTTGCACCAGAAAACGCAGGGCATCTCCCAGTCGTGTTTCGTTGCCTTGTGGGATCAGTTCCTTGTTCCAGTCGATGGATACTGGTGCGCGTTGATCAGATGGTGTGGTTTGCGTGTTCTTTGGCGATGGCGTCGGCGCGAGTCCCAGTAAAGCCGTCGCTGGAGCATCAGGGTGCCGCAGGTTGGCGACTGAAAAGAAGAGCAAACCGGCAATGGCAGACACGGTTGCCAGTAGCAAGCTCCAGTATGTTGCTTCGGTCGTGAGGCGGCGTCGTTCGACCATGAAGTGCCAGACGCCGGCGACGAATGCCAGTCCGACAAGTACGCAACCCGTCCAGGCGAGATAGCGTGCCATTCCTAGGGGTGCTTCGCCAACGGCATCGCTCGCGGAATCCGTTTGGAGAGTCTGCTGTCTGGGAAAGGCAGCCAGCTTGACAGGTTGCTTGCCTTCATCGAACCGGTAGACAACCACTTCGTGTTGGTCTCGTAACTGCTTGACGAAACTGCCTGTTTTTAGTTCCTGAATAACACTTTCAATGCGCGTGATTTTTCCGGTTGCTGTAGCGGCTGGTAATCCCATGCTCTGGCTGGTGTCAACCAGCAGCAATGCGCGAGATGGTCGGACAAGACGCCGAGCGGAACGTTTTTCCAGGCCGAGAAAATAGAACAGGATGGCGGTGAATGCGAGTAACCTTAGTAGCGTTAGGGTCGCACTGATCCCACGCGGCAATTCGACACTGTCGCGCACGTACATCGTGACGGTATAAGTCAGGACACCCAGGATCACCCCTAGCATCAGGAGCCAATGCCACCATTCGCTCATCACTAGCACACGAGCAAACTCGTGAGAAATCTGGGTAGATTGGGCAAAGATTGTCACGCGGGGGTTCCCGATTTCGCGGGGTGGTAGCTGGCGTTGAAGGCCAGCCATTGTTCACCGATCAGCAAAGCGATCAGCAGTATCATCAGCATCAGACTTCGATTAATTCCAGAGGATTCCACCAGGCCGCCTTCATATCGGTCGGCGCGAACGTAAGTCGGTTTTACTGGACTAAGTTCGGCGAGCACGGCTTCTTGGTCGAGGGCGGTCAAGTCACTTTCTCGTGCATCGACATTGACAGCGAAACGGTTAGACGCCTGTTCTCCATTGCGCGAGGTCATTACTACATCATAAATTCCCATGTGTTGGGTTTCCTGCCAGTCTAGAGTTGCACGAGCGAGCAGATCTTGTGGGTCCAGCTTCTGGGCAGGTTTCTTGATTACACTCCGATCGGTGGCGTGAAGTCCGGTTGGAGCAAGGAATTCGACACCCTCTTCGTACAGGTTACCGTCGACTGGGATATTCAGTCCATCCGCGACAAGGTATTGAGGGTGGTTCCGGTGAGGTGCGGCGAGATAGGACTGTAATTTAAGGAGGACCACGACGAAGCTGGGATCGCGGGCCCAATTGTTCCATTGAGGGGCGAGTGTTGTCAGCATGACGAGAACTCGACCTTCTCCAAATTGCTGTTCGATTGCGAGCGGAAATTGGTTCCGTAGTTTCGCCGCTATTCGCAGTGGCGCGTCATTCGGTAGTTGCCAGTCTTCAGCGGGTCTCAGGTATTGGGCGATGCGCACACGTCGAAGTAGTGGGTTTCGATCCCCTTGAAACGTTTCAAAAACGGGGTGGTCGGCTACCTGGACATCGGACTGATCGGCATCAATGTCCGGGGGCAGTAGCATCGTACCCAGCAGGGGTACCGGTAGCAGACCGGTACCGTCGCGGTAGAGTCGTTGATTGTAGTAGGCGGGGTCAACATCGTTGCCGGTGAAGATGCCTAGTCCCCCCCCTTCTCGCACGAAACCCTCCAGGTTGGTGATCGATCGGTCGTCTAATTGCTCGACATCCAGCAGATAGATCGCAGAATACTTTCGGAGAGACTCGGGGGTAGCGTCCCGCAAGATGCGCTGGTCGGTTTGCACATCGGGTCGGATGCCGGTGTTGGTTCGACGCCCCGGTTGGAAAATGTTTTGAAGGAAGAAGGACTGATTCATGGCCGTCGTATCTGTGGCTGCCGCTCGTCGTTCCCCGTCATCCAGAATCAGCACTGATTCGCCTTCGGGAAAATCAACGACACTCCAGCGGTAGTTGTCAGTGGCAATAGAGTCACCACTGGACAATTCCGCTTCGACTACGTGCTGGCCAGCTTCTGAGAAATAGACTTGTACGCGTCTTGTAACTGTCTGGCCGGGGGCAATGCTTTCTACCGGAGGGATATAGATTTCTTCTAGTTGTCCTTGGAACTCGCGCAGGTTGGCTTGTGCGGTCGCAGTGCTGCCGTAAAAACGGGTGCGTATTGCCAACTGCACATTCCGTTCCTCGGCAGCGCCGAAGTTGGTGATGTCCAGATTCATGAAGAGTGGTACGCCAGCCGCACGTGTATCTTTGGTTGGTTCGAGGCGAGTAATAGCCAAATTGCGTGAGGACTCACTGGCGCAATTCACCAGGCGAATGGCGATGCCAGCTTTTTCTATTTGTCTGAGAACTTTGCGGATCTCGACCGCGTTGCCCCACTGTCCGGTGCGGAAATCTGTCAGGAGATAGACAACCTGCCTGTCGTCGGGACGTACTTTGGACAACGTTTCGATGACGCGCAGCGCGGCCAACGGGCTGCCGGACATTTGCGTAACGTCCATGGTGGCCTGTTTTTCTTCCCACAGTACAGAGAATTCAGAGTCAATCACCTCGGCATTCAGATCCGTAAGTTCTTCTAATTCACCCGCTGTTGCGGAAGGTGAGTGCTGCATCACCCGCGATGTGCGCAGAACCGTGAGGGCATGTTGGCCACCACTACGGGTCGTCGAAGCTTCGGACCCAATTTGTCGCAGCACATTCAGCGCACGATCAAAGGCCGTGGTTCCTCCAACACGTTCTGACATCGAAAAACTGTCGTCGAGAATAACGTAATGGTGCGTGGCAGTTCCGGAGAACATGTCGAGCCATTCGCCGCGCGTTACCCATTGTGCGAGCATTCCTACGGCCAACGCGATAGCGGCCATGCGGGCGAGTAACAGCAGTAGTTGTTTAAGCCAAACCCAGCGGCGATGTTTTTGGTAACTCTGTAACAGAAACTCCATTGCCGCCCAGTGAACGCGCCGGTGGCGCATCATGTTGATCAGGTGGATCAACAAGGGGAGCAATGCCAACAAGAATCCCCAGGTTAGCGACTGGTAAACAAACTGCATGGTTCGATGACCGATTAAGAGACACTCGGTTCGTGTCGCGAGTCACTTGGTTAAGTGTGCTGTGTTCCAGTTTCGATTGATTGAAACTAATTTCTGTGGTGCATTCCTAGCCGATTGCTCAGATATTTTGCCAATGCGGCATCCAATGGTTGACTAGTACGAATCAGCGCGTAATCAATTGTGTTCCCGGCACAGTCGCGGCGCAATTGTTCAAGGAATGTGTTGAGTGCTTCCAGGTACCCGTCTCGTAAGGAACGAGGATTGCAGTTCAATGCGTCGAGGGTCTCCAGACCTTCGAATCGGAGTGGTCCAGAGAACTCGAAATCCAATTCGTCATCGTCCATCACGTGAAATACCAGGACGTCATGGCCTCGTTTGCGGAGGAGTTTCAGGCCGCGCAGAGTACCTTCGTAATCTGCGAGGAGGTCAGATACCAGTACCATCATTCCACGGCGTGGATAACTTTCCGCCACACTCTTCAAGACGCGGTAAGTGTCTGTCTTGTCTTCCGGAGCGTTGACGGATAGTGATTGTGTCACCGTGTGAAGGTGATTGCGCTTGCTGCGGATTGGAACCTGGGCGCGAATTTTACTGTCGAAGGCCACGCAGCCAACGGCATCTTGTTGTTTCAGTACGAGGTAGGCGAGACTCGCAGCAAGCGTGCAGCCGTACTCGTATTTGTTCAAAGAACGGTTTCCGTAGGACATGCTGTTGGACACGTCAACCAGAAGTGTGCAGCGGAGGTTTGTGTCTTCTTCGAACTGTTTGACGTACAGCCGGTCCTGCCGCGCCCATACCTTCCAATCCACATGCCGAAGGTCATCGCCGGCAGCGTACTCGCGATGTTGTCGAAATTCGACAGACTGACCGAAATACGGACTGCGATGCATTCCGGACAGAAATCCCTCGACGATGTGTCGAGCTCTGAGGTCGAGTCGCGAGATCCGCTTGATTGCCTCAGGATGCAAAAATTTGCTGGAATCGGGCATCGTTCGCCAATTCGTCTTCCTTGGTAGGAGTCAGTTCTAGTAGACGTTCGACAATCGTGTCCGATGTGACACCTTCACTCTCCGCAGCGAAATTCACAACGATCCGATGTCGCAGCACAGGTGCGGCGAGCGCCTGGATGTCGTCTGTCGAGACGTGTGTACGGCCATGCATCAGCGCTCGAGTTTTTCCTCCCAGAATCAGAAACTGTACCGCGCGTGGCCCGGCACCCCAGGCAACCATTTCTTGAATAAAGTCAGGAGTACCTGGGTGGTCGACCCGTGTTTGTCGGACAAGTGAGAGCGCGTATCGGATTACGTGGTCGGTGATCGGCACTTCGCGGACCATCCGTTGTAACGCCAGAATTTCTTCGCCGGTGAGGACTGCTTGAACTTCGTCAGAGGAAACCGTCGTGGTACGGCGTGCCACTTCAAATTCGTCTTGAAAGGTGGGGTAATTTACAAAGACCTTGAACATGAAGCGATCTTGTTGTGCTTCAGGAAGCGGATACGTTCCTTCCTGTTCAATTGGGTTTTGCGTGGCGAGTACAAAGAAAGGGTCGCTTAGGGGGTGTTGGACACGCCCGACAGTTACCTGGCGTTCCTGCATCGATTCCAACAAAGCCGCCTGGGTCTTGGGAGGCGTTCGATTAATTTCATCAGCGAGAATGATGTGTGAGAACAGCGGCCCTTCCAGGAAACGTCGTTCTCTCGCTCCAGTGCTCTTGTTTTCTTCGATGATTTCCGTTCCGGTGATGTCTGCCGGCATCAAATCCGGTGTGAATTGGATGCGGCTGAAACTCAAGTTGAGTGTTCGAGCTAAGGTGCTGATCATCAATGTCTTGGCCAATCCCGGTACGCCTTCCAACAGGCAATGACCTTGACTGAACAGCGAAATCAACAGCTCTTCTATCACATGATCCTGGCCGACGATGACTTGAGACAATTGACTTCGAAGTTTGTCATGGGCCTGACGTAGCTTGCCGATTGATTCCGTGGTTCCGTTGTCGCCATCCGTTGCCATCTCTGTCCTCGCTACACTGAATTCCAAGTCATTGCCAGGTGGTGCGCAGTCGTGGCCGGGCCCAGTACACGATTCGCCAGGACACTCTCCTGTGGGTATCGCGACACACTAGTGAAAAAAACACAAGTCGTGCTTGCACCAGCGCCTAACCAATGTCGCTCAGCTGCGCGCCGCGGCAACGATTAGCACAGGCGAGGACTGCAGAATCTGACGCTAAACATACATAGAGCGGAAGAATTTGCCTAGCTTGCGCTGATCTAAACTGCTGGCACTTGCCGATCCTGTCCGCCGGCCGGTGCGGTTGCTCAACATCGCAGCTGGCTTATGGTTTGTCTTTTTTATCCGGTGATATGCCGTTCTTGTCTTGCGGTTTTCCTGGGGCAGCGGGCTTCGGGACGGCATTGATTAGCTGCTTGATTCCTCCTGAAATGCTGCTGCTGACGCGATTCACGAGGGCCTGAGGTGCCAGCCAGTGGAGTTCGACGATTTGGGCAGGTGGTTCAGGAGGGGTGGACTGATCGGTAAACAGGAACTCAAAAGACTTGCTTGAGAGTCGCAGTTGCATCATTTGTTTGTCTGGGTGGGCTTCCATGCTGAACAGGCTAGTGCCCCCCAGTCCATCTTTCCTTGTCTGCTCGAATACGCGTCGTCCCGTGCGCCGATCTAGACAGACCAGTTCCGTACGTTGGCTAGGTGCATTTGAGTTCCGGGAGCTTGCCGTACTCACCTGGCGAAGGAAGACCAGCAAAGGTGAGCCGCTTGGCTGTCGTAAGGGCAGCGAGTAGCGTGTGATGGTGGCTGGGCCAGGCCAGATCGATTTCCCGGTCTTCCGACTGAAGGCATAGACGTGGCCATTGATCATCGGTGCGGGAGCCGTACCTAGATTGACTTTCGTAATGTGCACGCCGTCTGGGGTTGGCGTATTGTGATTACGATTGGTGATGAGCAGGTATTGGTCCGGTGAGCGAAAGACGTAAATGCCCGACAACGCGCGTTCTGGTTTTAGTTGTGAGGTGACTCGTGTTTGTCCGTTCCGAATTGAAAGGATTTCGAATTTGCCATCTTGTTGCAGGACAGCGAATTCATCATTTTCGATAAGGCGTCCCTTGGCATCGCTAGAGAAAACGCGGTGCCAAAGGTCGTTCTGCCCAGCCAGATCTCGGAGGCTTACCGAAAACTTTCCGTCTTCCAACTGCCACACCAAAACGTGGCCTGCCGACGTTGTGACACGGTTTTCCCTGGGGGGAATGGGTCGCGTACCAAGTGCCGCGCCGTCGTGGGGGTTAAAGACCATTGCCTCTTCAGAGTCGAATGGAGCGACAAAGAGATGCTGGCGGTTGCCAAACAGATCGCAATTGGCTGGTAAGCCAGTTCGAGTCCAGGTTACAGCACCGGTGAGTAAATCGGCACAGATTAACTGCCGACCTTTGATAAAGTAGACGCCATGGTCGTTAACTGGTCCCAGTGATCCGCTGGTAAACTGATATCGCTCCGCGCCCCACATGGATGCACTGAGGCGACCGCGAATGGGCTGAGGGTTGCCGGCTTCGTCGGGCACGAGCATGGGCTGTCGCCAGAGAATTGACGATTGGCCGGCCTGTAGGAGGTCGACGACCAGAAGCTCCGTATTCAACAGAATCACAGCCAGGTGTCCGAAGGTTTTCACGCGTCCGATTCCGGAAGGAGTACGTGGCGTGAAACCATTTGTAGCCCGTAAACCGATGTCCTGAATCTTGCGCCCCCACGCATCTCGAACAGTGATCGGTCCACGTGTAATCAGATCGAATTGCAGTGGCGCGGAATTCGCATCTTCGGAGACCGGCAAGATAGGAAACGAGCGTTGCAGCGTTTTCTTTCCGATTGCCGTTCCTTGTACCTGGCCAAATCGCCAGGGAACGGGATTCAGCGCCGTCTTTAATTCGCCAGTTGATTTGGCTTGTTCAAATAAATCTCGGGCCGTGCTGTCATTGACGCAGACGACATCGGGCCACTTTGTGACGAGTTGCTCGAACTGTACCGCCGCTGCCGTGAATTGCCCACTGCGTCTCAGTACCTCGATAAGCTGAAAAGTCGCTCTCGCAGCGGTTGACGCCTCGATCGCTCCGCTCGCACGGCGTAATAACCACTCGGCTTCGACGCCTGGTTTTTCTCGTGACAGAGTCGCAGCCAATGCCAGTCGGGCTCGGTCCGCCAGAGGGTGGGTGTCAAAAAACAACAGAAATTGTCTGAGCGTTTTTTCACTTTCAGAATTGATGGTCTGTTCCCACTGGGCCTGTACGAGTTGATTGATCGTTTCTTTTTCGCTGGCCTCTGCACTTGTTGCGAGGTTGAGCAAACTGGCGAGTTGTCCCGCGACTCGGTGCTGTTCTCGTGTTGTCCAGTCAGGGTTCACTTCGGTAGTTGCCGTTATCAATGGCAGCTGTTGAGGTCCCTTGTCGATCAAGCCTGCCAGCTTGAGATACATTTCAAAGGCTTTCGAGTATTCCCCGCTGCGCGTGAAGCCAGCGGCAACGAGCCATTGGTATTCTTTGTGTTGCTGGGGGTCGTCTATCAAAGACTCGACTTCAAGGGCGATTTTGCGGTTGTTCGCAAAATCCTTGCGCAGGACATCAAATAGCGTTTCTACCAGCAGGGACCGTATGGACCAGCGATACGGATCATCTACCGGGGTCAGATCATGTGCCGAGCGCAGCGTCTGGAGCGCTTTCTGCTGTTGTCCATCGTGAAGCAAAAGTTCACTTTGGCGCATCAATACCAAAGGCGCTTCCGGTTGTGTTTCCAGCTGCGCGGCGACCCATTTGCGCAGAGGTTGCAGCTGGTCGTACTTGACTAGAGCATCAAAATTAAGTGAAAGCACGCTGTTTTGATGAGAGACCAGGTTTCCCAGAACCTTGCCGGTCGGAATAGATGCGTCAACGGTACCGTCTGCAAGATTGATTTGCAGCAGTTGCGATGCTGTTGTGGGAAGATAGTAGAACCCGTCACTCAAGAAACCCCGTCCACTGGGCATCGCGATACCTAGATTGACAGGTTTCTCCCAGGTGGGTTGCCCGTCTTGTAGCCCAACTGCAGTCACTTTGTCAGGGCCTACAAAAATAGCACTACCTTCGTGAACGGCTGCCACGTACAGTCGTTTGTCACGAGCGGTTGTTTGCCAGACAGGTTTTCCTGTCAGCAGATCGAGACAATGCAGGTCATCGGATTCAACGGGCGTGAGCAAGATTCGCCCATCAGCGATCGTCAGGCTCGAATCGGCCCAGCGTTTTCCCGCTGGTTGCTGGTTTTGCACGTGCAGAGGTACCCGCCACCGTGTTCTCGATCGAGTGGTTTGTTTTCGGTACTGGTAGCCCCAGAGAAGCGATCGGCTGGTTGCATCGAGGGCGACGATCGCGCCCGCTGAGGTTGGGCAGACAAGCAGGCCATTGGCGTAGGATGGGCTCACACCTGAAAGTCGCCGGGTACGATCGACATTGATCGTCATAGACTCAACGTGTGCGAGTTGTTGTGCCCACTGAAGCTGGCCCGTGTCTGCGTCGAGAACAACGAGTCGAATCTCGCCATTGATCTCAGCGATCACATATAGTTCACCAAGTAATGGGAGTGGGGCCCCCAGGAAAAAAGCACCGGCCAGTTGCGGTTCATCCTCGCCATCGCGGCCACCGACGATCCATTGTAGTTTTCCTTGTTCCGGAAGGCTTAGAGCAACGAGTTTGTTTCGCGTTGTCGAGGAATTGGATTGCAGCCGAACTCCGCCTGGACCGACCATCAGCGGACGCCGCCGAATTTGCGTCGCAAAATCAAGCCCATCAATCAAGAACACGGATTGACCGTCACTCGAAATCTGCCCATAGGCTGAATCTTCCCAGATGCGTTCGCGTAGCTGTCTGTCACGCAGGCTGCCGGAAGCGAGCCGTTGACCGGGCTCGGGTTGATTGTTCGGTTCAGTTTCTTCGAGACTCTCGAACCAGGGATACTCCCAGATTCGTTTTCCTGTTTCGAAATCCACTGCCAGGATTCGTTGTACGGTGCGCATTAACACAACATTGTTCACTGCCAGCGGGTGGAATGCTGGTAGTGCTGCGAGGTTTCGGTCCGTAAACCCACGGTGGATTGTGGTGAGTAATTTTTGATCGCCGGGATCGATCGAAAGTGGGACTTGCCAGCGTCGTTTGACGAGAGGCAGGCCGCCACGACTTGTGCCATTGCGGGTTGCATTTCCTCGAAACACTAACCACTGTGATTCGCTTGGCAACGCGAATTCCGATGCGGCACCAACCAGGTTTTCCAGCCACGCACTGGCTTGTGTTTCATCCTCAAACAGCGGTACTGTTTTGCCGGCAACCTGGATCGTGCGGTTCGGTTGTCGTGCTTTCAGGGCAGTTAGAGCGGATATCGCTTTTTCAGTGTGGCCGGCGCGGAGCCAGCTCGTGGCGAGCAGGAGTGAAGCTTCTGGTTCAAATTTCTCTGTGCGCCAACCTGTGACGACGAGCTTCTGGAAACAGAGTGCCGCGGCAAGCGCCCGTCCCTGGTTGAGGTGGTAACGCCCGATCAAAAGCGTTGCTTGATTGCCTGATGTGGTGTGGAAGTACTTCCTTGATACCTCCGTAAGTGCGGTAATGTCTCCGGACTTGATCGCTTCCTGTAATAGTACGCGTGCATCGGCGCCGCATCGCAGTTCGTAAAGTTCGCGACCTCGTTGCGGCATTTGTGAGATCAGCTGCAACGCGCGACCCTTGATACTTGTTTGGGTCTGTTGTTGATCGACGGAGCCCCAGAAAAAGTCTTGGCCAAATCCATGCCCTTCGTCGTTGCCCGTAAGGATTCCATGTAGTTCGTCAACCGCGTCGCCAAAACGTTCTTCCTGCAACGCTCTTTCCGCTCGGGCCAGGCGTTGTCGCAGTGGACGTGGGGCGGATTGAAAAACGCTGGCCAGAGGACTGTTTCCAGCCTGCGGCTGCGCATTTCCCAGCCGTTGCCCAGGAGCCGTACTCAATCCACAGAGACCCAGTAGAGGGCAAATCCACCAGAATCGATTGCTTTTCATGAGTTTTCTGCTCCGTCTCAATGCTCAATTTGCGATCTGTGGTGGCCGCACTTTACCGCTTTGCGAATCCTCGAGACGCCTTTGTTACAGGTCGTAAAGACCTGCATCATCAGGTGCGTAAACCACGACGACATCGTATCGCATTGGGTCGTTTACCGCCAAGTAAGAAACAGCAAGGGACCGTTCGCGGTCTCGCCCAATCGGCGCATTACAAGCTGTCGCAGGTCAGTCTTCCGGGGCGGACAGATGGCGTACGAAAGCCAATTCTGCGGGAAACAGTTATTTCCGGGCTTCGCCGCTGGACCGCTGCCTTTCAACCTGCCCTAGCGATGGAAATCACGTGGTCGAGAGCCAGTCTAAACAGGCCTGTTGGGATCTTCGATCTGCCCCGCCCGATCGTCTTGGGCGTCGTAGCGTTTCTTTTTCGACGTCGTTTCGCTTCCATAGGGGTTCACAATGTCTCGTTGCTCAAGGCCTGCGCGATCTAGCAGTGATTGACCGAGAACCTGGCCGATGGTTTCTTCGTCTGGCGGCGGCGTGCCACTCGCCCCCAGGTCTGTCGGCGAATAGTCGATCGAGTAGGCGTGCTTGGCGATAGCGAGTGTACAACCGGGATCGAGTCGCTTGCGTTGGACTCGTGTTCCATCAACTTTGACTCCGTTGCGGCTGTTTAGGTCACGAACAAACCAATATCCACTTTGGATCATTAGTTCACAGTGTTTGGACGAGATGTTGGGGAATCGCAGAACGATATCACAACTTTCGCGGCGTCCAACGGTAAGCTTCTCGCGCAGCAGGGGAATTGGATCGCCGCCGCCGTCTGGAACCAGTTCCCCATAATTCATTGCAGAACCTGTCTAGTCGCTGTAGGTAAACTCAAGCGTTAGTATGTGGTATCACGCTGTGGAGAAATTTGGCCGGAGTTCTCCGAGAGGTAGCTCTTGAAACACAAACTGTGGGCGTCGGTAAATGGGCTAAAGTCGCCGCCCGTTTGGAACCACAGACTGCTATAATCCGGAACCGAGTTCGTATCCGTATTTTTTAGTCGAGGGTCGCCGTGTCGTCAACTTCTGCCAACCGTGATCGGGTTCGAGCGGCGTCAACGGAAGTGGATTTATCGTGCCCAGATAGCGAATCTCCGGCAGGAGAGTTGCCTGGTTGGCGGGCTGCTGGCCAGCGGTATTTTTCCCTTGGCAGAGCATTGCGCGCGCGATTTGGTCGTCGCGTCCAAAAAGTCAGTATTGATGCAGGGTTTACTTGTCCCAATGTCGATGGTTCGGTTGCTGTTGGTGGCTGCAGTTTCTGCGATAATCGCAGCTTTAGTCCAAGTCGGCGTCTTCCAAGGCAGTCGATTACGGACCAGATTGATGAAGGAATAAAACGCCTAAAACGACGTTATCAATGCGAAGATTTTCTGGCGTATTTTCAGCCGGCGACAAACACCTACGCCCCCGTCGATCGACTGCGGACTGTCTATCAGGAAGCGCTCAAGCACCCCCAGGTCGTCGGGTTGGCTATTGGTACCAGGCCAGACTGTGTAGGTGATGACGTGCTGGCATTGCTGGAGGAGATTGCAGTCAACAATCCACTCTATGTTGAATATGGAATGCAGACGATGCACGATCGGTCACTGGATTGGATGAACCGTGGCCACCACCATGATGTCATGGTAGATGCTGTATCCCGTAGTCGCGGACGCGGGTTTGAGATCGGAGCGCATGTGATCCTTGGTTTGCCAGGTGAAACGCACTCGGAAATGCTTGATACGGCACGTGAAATTGGTCGTTTGGATTTGGATTCAATCAAGATTCACAATCTCTACGTGGTGCACAACACACGCCTGGCAGAGGAGTGTGCACGCGGCGAAGCACGCATGATGGAGCGGGATGAGTACGTTCAGACACTCGTTGATTTCATCGAGATTTTGCCCCCCTCCATTGTCATAGAGCGGATTACCGGTGAGGCGCCAAGTGATTTTTTTGTTGGGCCGACTTGGGCGCTGGATAAATCGGCTGTCAGAAACGCTGTGGACAAAGAATTCGAGCGGCGAGACTCCTGGCAGGGGAAATGGTACCGGAAGCGGTCGTAAGAACTACCTTGAATCGGTGTCATGGAGCCGCCTGGGCGTACTCGGTTGCCCAGTTCACAAAGAAGGAACTGTGAGCGTTCGGGCAACCTGCCGTCCATGAGTTGCCCCATGCGCAAGTATCCATAGCATAGCTGTCGCAGTCCCTGACGCGTGGTGAACTGGATGTTGACTGGCCCACGCGGGTTTTCCGGGACGGATACTGTTTGTCGCGCATGTTGATGTGTCAGGTTGGCTAGCCGGGTAGCCTATATGCGCCAACAAGTGATCGGTCTAAAATAGTCGTTTCAGTCAATTACCAAAGTTCATAAGTCCAACGGGAACAAGGCCTTGCTACGAACTCACACGTGTGGCGAACTGCGTGCGGAAAATGTCGACCAGGAGGTGACACTTTGTGGCTGGGTCGATAGCACCCGTGACCATGGTGGCGCCGTATTTATTGATTTGCGGGACCGTTATGGCAAGAGTCAGGTGGTCGCTGCGCCGCAAGGAGGCGTTCCGCTGGTGGAATCCGCTTCTCGCTTGCGCAGTGAAGACGTGATTCTGGCGAAAGGCCTGGTTGCAATGCGGCCTGAAGGAACGGTCAACGACAAGTTGAGCACGGGTGAGGTCGAGCTGCGAGTGACACACCTGGAAGTGTTGAATCGGTCCCAGACGCCGCCATTTACGCCAGGCCAGCCCGATTTGCCAGGGGAAGACCTGCGTTTGAAATACCGGTTTCTGGATCTGCGTCGGCCAGAAGTGCAGCGTGCCATGTATCTTCGCAGCCGGATCGTAAAGAGCATGCGCGATTATTTCGCGGAACACGACTTCCTGGACATCGAAACCCCCGTATTGGGCCGCAGCACACCGGAAGGCGCACGCGATTACCTGGTACCGAGCCGAGTGCATCACGGCAAGTTCTATGCGTTGCCTCAGTCTCCACAGCTGTACAAGCAGATCCTGATGGTGGCAGGCTACGATCGTTATGTGCAGGTCGCCAAGTGCTTTCGTGACGAGGATCTCCGCGCTGACCGACAGCCCGAGTTTACTCAGTTAGACCTGGAGATGTCTTTTGTCGATGCCGACGATGTCATCGGATTGATTGATGGTTTAGTAGCTCGCTTGGCAGGTGAGCTGCTCGGTATGGAGGTCAAGTTGCCGTTGCCACGGTTGGCTTATGACGAGGCGATGGAGCGATATGGGGCTGATGCACCGGACCTGCGTTTTGGAATGGAACTGGTCGATTGCACAGATCTTGCCAGCCAAGCTGAATTTCGAGTGTTTCGCGGTGCCGCTGATTCAGGTGGGCGCGTTCGTGGGTTTAATGCAAAAGGGGCTGCAGCAGAGTTTTCCCGCAAGCGGATTGACGAGCTGACCGACTACGTGCGCCAGGATTTTGGTGCCAAGGGGCTGGCCTGGTTCCGCGTTGAAGAAGATGGAACGCTCTGGTCACCGATTTCAAAGAATTTTTCCGATGAATTGCTGGTTCAATTCTCCGAGCGGATGGGCGCAGAGCCGGGCGATCAGTTGTTTTTTGTAGCGGACAGTTGGGAGGTCACCTGCAAGGCCTTGGCGGGGTTACGCCGCCGTCTTGGCGCTGAATTGAAATTGTACGATGAAAACGCCATGCATTTTTCCTGGGTGGTTGAGTTCCCGATGTTTGAGTTTGATGAAGACAATCAGCGATGGAATGCGATGCATCACCCGTTTACGGCACCTCGCGTTGATGACGCGGCGCTGCTGGATGAGAGTCCGGCGAGTTGTCGCGCACAGGCTTACGATCTCGTGATCAATGGATCAGAGGCTGGTGGCGGCACAATTCGGCTGCATGATTGCGCTCTCCAGGAGAAAGTGTTTCGCTTGCTGGGAATTGACGAGGCAACGGCCAAAGAGAGATTTGGATTCTTGCTCGAAGCATTGCAGTATGGGGCACCACCACACGGGGGAATTGCCTTGGGCATTGATCGCTTTGTGATGTTGTTCGGAGGTTGGGACAATATTCGGGACTGCATCGCTTTTCCCAAGACGCAACGCGCGTCCGACATGATGACGGAAGCTCCTGGTGATGTAGACGCGTCCCAGCTCGCCGAATTGAATGTGCGGACGATTCCCCTGAGTGAAACTTAGCAAGTCACCGGGTTAACGCGTCGTCAGACCGCCCAAACCCAGTGAGGATGAGTGCGCCGGATGTCGGGATTGAACCCAGAACAGCAGGAAGCCGTTCGCACCCAGTCTGGCCCTTTGTTGGTGTTGGCTGGCGCTGGTACTGGTAAGACGCGTGTGATCACACATCGCATCGCTGAACTGATTCGGTGCGGCACACGCGCCGAACGAATCTTGGCCGTCACGTTTACGAATAAAGCGGCTGCGGAGATGCAGGAACGCATTGTCTCGTTAATTGGGCGTCGGGTGAAGGAGCGTCCTCAGGCATCGACATTTCACTCGTTTTGCGTGAAGGTATTGCGTCGCCATATTCGACGACTAGGCTATCCAGCGAAGTTTGCCATTTATCACCGGGGTGAGCAGGAGAGTCTTGCTCGCCGTGTGCTACGAGAGATTCGTGTCTCGAACCAGCAGTTGCGTCCTGGAGATTTGCTTGCCCATGTTGGTCGCTGGAAGAGTTCTGGGGTTCGGCCACCTGAAGCCGCGGCGCTAGCGCAGACCGATCGCGAACATCTTGCAGCAGTTGCCTACCGACGCTACCAAAGGTCATTGAAAGTCGCCGGCGCTGTGGATTTCGACGACCTCCTGCTTTGTACGGAGCAGCTATTCAGGGAGCACGACGAGGTGCGTGTCTCGGAGGCGCGACGCTTTGATCATATCTTGATTGACGAGTACCAGGATACCAACGCCAGCCAGTATCGGATCGTCAAAGGGCTCGCGAAAGACCATCGGAATCTATGTGTCGTGGGTGATGATGACCAGTCCATCTATGGGTTTCGTGGTGCGGAAGTGCAGCACATCTTAGGCTTCCCTCAGGATTGGCCGGATGTCAAGACGGTGCGTTTGACGAAAAATTATCGTTCCACCCAGGCGATTCTTGATCGCGCGAACACTTTGATTTCGTACAACAAGGACCGTCATCCAAAAAGTCTCCAGGCAGATCGGCGCGGAGGTGAAAAGCCTCGGATCGAGCAGTATGCCAATGAGACGGACGAAGCCAAAGCAGTTGTTACAGAAATACAGACACGTTTGACGGATCCGCAATGGTCGCCGGGCGATTTCGCTATTCTGTTTCGTACGAATGAACAGCCTCGTCTGTTTGAAACCGAGCTGCGACGGGTCAAGTTGCCCTATCGCTTGATTGGTGGTATGTCGTTCTTTGATCGCAAGGAGGTCGGCGATATGCTGGCCTATCTGCAGCTGCTTGATCTCCCTCAACAAGAGGTTGCTTTGTTGCGGGTGATCAACAATCCACCACGGGGGATTGGTAAGGCAACAGTCGAGTCCCTGTTGGCACAGGCAGTGGAAGCGGGACGTCCGTTGTGGGATCTGATCTGTCCCGGTCCGGCGGTTGGCGTTCCGGAAAAATCTCAACAAGCAATTCGTACTTTTGTGCAGTTGATCGAAAAATATCGACAGCGGGTAGGTGATGGTGACCTGGCCGAAGTTTTTCGTGACTTTGTGAAAGAGGTTGGATATCACCAGGAGCTCTGTCGTCTCTATCCTGATGAAGGTGAACAAGAATCCAGGTGGGCTGCTGTCGAGGAAATTGTTAACGCGCTCGCCAGTTATGCGACGGCGAAACGAAAGCCCACGTTGTCCGGGTTTCTGGAAGAGATTGCATTGAATGCGCGTGACAAGGAAGAAAATACTGGAGATCGGAAATCGAACGCGATTGTTTTGATGACCATGCACAGCGCCAAGGGGCTCGAATTTCCCCAGGTCTATATGGTCGGAATGGAAGAGGGCCTTTTTCCACATCACCGAAGTATCAAGGAAGACGGGGCGGCAATCGATGAAGAGCGTCGGCTCTGTTATGTCGGCGTTACACGGGCGCAAGACCGTTTGTCACTTTCGATGGCATTGACTCGGATGAAATGGGGCAAGCCCCGTGAAACACACCCCAGCCGTTTCTTGTTTGAATTGACTGGCGTTGCCGAACAAGTGGGCCCGGATAATCCGCAGAAACCGCGTCGGCGCGCGACGGCAAGGCGCAGGTAATTCAATTGGGTCACAGCGACCAAGGAGCGGGCCAGGCGCGGTAAGGAGATAGGCCAGGATCGGTACTGGTCGTTGTTTGACAGTTTGGCTAGATCCGAAATTGCGAACTTTGTTATCATCTCCGCCCTGCACTTCTATTGGTTGTTGGTCCCTGTGTTCCGCCTGAGCAGGTATCTGTCGTGCATGTTGCTGAGTCTTCACCGAAGGTATCTGCATACCGGTTGGCAGCTGTATTGTGGCTGCTCTCGTTCTCGTGCGTCGTTTTTACGATCGCGGTGTTTCGGTTACTCACGTTCTTCATTATGCCGTCGTTGTTTTTCGACTTGCTGTTCGTAGGGTTTCCGCTGGGCGCAATGTTTGGAGTTCGCTTCTTCAAGATTAGCGAACGCTCTTTTTTTCAGACGTTGTATATCTTGCAGGTGACGATGGTCATCGCAGTCTTGGCTTTGCTGGTTTGCAAACACTACGACTATCTGCGTGCGCACATGTTTGACATTGAGTTGTCGAGGCTGCTAATCCAAATGGGGGTGTTGTCTTCCCTTTTTCTTCCCTTTTTTTGTGCTTATGGACTGACGGAATACTTGGGTTATCGACTTGGTTGTCGAGGGCTCGGGGGGCGCATGGCGTATGTTTACCCGCTCTACCTGGTAGGAGCCGCCGCGGCATATTTGTTTGTTGAGCTCACTTTGTCCAAGATCGGCGTAGCACGTGTGTTGATTTTGACTTTTGTTTTTGTGGCTGTGGGTATGGCGTTGCTAGCTTCTACGTGGCGTGCGAGATCCTGCCTGACGGTTCAGTTCGTTTGCCTGGTGGCTTTGTTGTTTACTCCCCAAATAGATCGGAAATTTGTCGATCTCTATAAAGGGCGCAGCAATCAATCGACTCACTTCTTTGCGCGGGAGGGCTACCGTCCCGTGATGCAAAAATGGGGCAAGTACAGCCTGGTCGAAATCATGCACCGAAAGAACAGCAGTGGGGACTATTACCTGGGATTTTACAACGATATTTTCCAGTGGGAATATTCACCCGTCTATGGCTTTATCACACGGTCGCTGGGTATGGTGCCCATCGACCGTGTCGGACAGGACGCGAAGATTGCGATTATCGGTTCCGGTGGTGGGCGGCAAGTGCAGTATGCCCAGCAAACGCATGTTGGCGCTGGGGAGATTGTCGCAATTGAGATTGAATCGGCCGTGCTGGACGCGGTGCGCGGTGAGCTAGCACCTGAGTTCGGTCACGTCTATGAAAGTTCTCGTGTTCGCGTGGTGAATCAAGAGGCCCGCGGATACCTGGAGTCGAGTCCAGAGAAATTTGATCTGGTGTACCTGCCTAGTGTCGGCGGGGATCCCCAGATGATGCTCGAGCCAGGCAATATGATACGTACGGAAGATGCGTTTCGCGTCTTGCGTGATCACTTGACGGACAACGGAGTCCTGGCGATCTGGTATCCAGCTGGCTTGGATCAGGGAAATATTCTTACGTCGCAGTACGTCCGTACACTCACTGGTCCGGCACTGGGTATGCATGTTCGTGCGTATTTGAGTGGTGACATTCAGCAGCGGATTTCCGATGAAGTCCTGATACTTGCAGTCCGGGATGAGTCGGTTGCCCTGCCGTCAGTCGAGGAGCTGCAAGAGTTTTTTCATCGCCCAACCAGTACTGACGCGCCGCTCGCCGCGCGTCCCAGTTACGGTGTCCTGCCGGTGCCTGTTGAGTCCGATCCTGCATTTCGTCCGATTACGGATGCACAGCCGTTTTTAGCCGGTAACGTTCAAAACATCCTTTCGATGCGGCAGGTTTATCAGTTGTTTGGTGTTGTGGCGTTGTTTTTGGTCCTATGCGGGACTGCAGTGCTGTGGAAGCTTAAACAGATCTCGCATACGCCTATTCCAGGCAGGTCCTTTGCACAGGTGGTGTTGTTTGGGGCTCTGATCGGTGCAAATTTTCTGGTTGTCGAACATCTTGCCATCCTGGTGTTGTTCAAACGCCTTTATTTGTTTCATGACGCAGTTGTTTTGGGCGCGATTGGTTTTCTAGTGGTTTCTAGTCTGGGCAGCATCTTGATAACTCCCCGGCTTCAACTTTTGCTTCAGGTTGTCAGTAGCGTGTGCGTAATCCTGGTATGGATTTTCAGCGCATCTCTAGGACCGACAGTGGCCTTGTTATTGCTGCTGCCGGCGGCATTTGTGACAGGCAGTTTCTTTCCAGCGTTATTTGATGCATCTGCTGAAAACCCTTTGGCTGTTTTTGCCGCAGATGCAGTTGGCGCTGCGGCAGGGTCGCTGACTGCATTTTTCCTGCCTATTGCGTTTGGGTTTTCCGCGTTACATGGGCTGGCTGCACTGCTATTTCTGGCGACAGCCATCTGTTGTCATTGGTTTTTTCGTCACAAAAACTAAGGGTTGATTCACCGGCGAACCGCGCCTAGGCGTCTGGGCCGTTGACTCGCTGGGTGCTGGTTGATGAGGCCACGGTGTATACACAGCGTTTGTTGGATCTGGCACGCGATAGACAGGGCTTTGTTGCTACAACGAAGTGTGAGTGAAAGAGTATGTTGATTTTGAATGCCAAAGACGTTGCGCGTGCCCTTCCCATGGACGACGCGATCGAAGCGATGCGCGAGGCCTTTTCATCATTGAGTAATAACCAGGCGCTTGTTCCCCCACGTTGTCATATGAACATTACAGACCATGCGGGTATTTGTCTTGTGATGCCAGCGTTTGTTGGTTGTGGCGAGACCGATCAGGCACTGGCAGTGAAAACCGTGTCTTTGTTTGATGGCAATCAGGATCGTGGCTTGGCGCGCATTCAGGCGGCCGTCACGTTGTTTGAGGCAGATACGGGGCGTCCGGTTGCGTTGTTGGACGGGGGAACTCTGACCGCGATTCGCACCGCCGCGGCGCCGGGCTTGGCAACTGATTTGCTGGCTAGAAAGGATGCCCGTCAGTTAGCAGTATTCGGGGCTGGCGTGCAGTCGCGCCAGCAGATCGTGGCAATGTGCCAGGTGCGACCAGTAGATGTTGTTCGCTTATTTACCCCGACACGGGCAAAAGCAGATGCCCTGCTCGTCGATATGAAATTACAATTTCCACACATTTCCTGGGAGAGGGCCTATAGCCCGCGAGAAGCTGTCCAGAACGCGGACATTATTTGTTGTGCTTCCACTGCAAAGCAGCCGGTGTTTTCGGATGCGGACATCAAGCCTGGGACGCATATCAATGCGATTGGCTCCTTTAAGCCGGAAGTTGTGGAGGTGCCTGCCGAGACGGTGTGTCGCGCGCGGATTTATGTTGATTCGGTGGAAGCTGCCTGGGAAGAGGCAGGTGACTTGATCCAGCCTTTACGATTGGGACTGATTGACCAGGGACATCTGGTTGGCGAGTTGGGTGCGCTTGCGCAGGGCGAGATTGCAGGCCGCCAGGACAACTCGCAAGTTACCTTGTTTAAATCCGTAGGAATTGCAGCACAAGATGCCGTTGCTGCAAGAGTTGCCGTTTCCACTGCCCTGAAACTGGGCATCGGTCAGACAGTCGATTGGTAGTTTGTTTCCGCTCCCGATTGATCCAGTCAGGGAAGTGTCTTCGATCTGAACCGAGCGAAGATGCCCGGAGCTTGATCTGCAGACAGCCGCGGTAAGAGCTTTCGTTTCCAGCGAATGAAGCGCGAAACAAAGGGGCGGATTGGTTAACGGCGTACTGGTTCCCGGCCCTGGGTCAGTGGACTTCTCGCTCGCGCGTTACTGGCTCTTGACAATGGGGCCTGTTTGCTGCCCTCAAAACTTGCAGGTACAAGCTGGGTTGAGTTGCTTGTGTCGAACAGGTTTTGTTACGCTCAGCGTCTGGAACTGTTTTGACTGGTTATTTGTAGAGAGGAGTCATGTGCTATGCCTGGTATGATCGTCGCACCACAGCCAGATGCGGTTGAGGCCGGGGCACATATTCTCGCAAACGGGGGCAATGCGTTTGACGCGGCTGTTGCCTGCGCAGGCGTGCAGTTCTTGATTGACCCACATTCCTGTGGGATTGGTGGTTACATGGTGATGGCCTATCACCTGGCAAATACAGCAGATGTTCAGCCGATACTTGATGCGCCGGCAACAGCTGGTTCGGGTGTGACCCCTTCTATGTGGGAAGATCAGGTGATTGGACCTAATCCCAGGGGGTGGGGATTTTTTTTGGAGGACAAAGTCAATGAAGATGGCTATCAGGCTATTTGTACACCTGGCGTGATGCGTGGCATCGAAACGATGCTGAATCGCTGGTGTACAAGAGAGCTTTCCGAATTGTGGGAGACGGCGATTCGGTTTTGCACGGCAGGGTGGCCAGTTAGCGCTGGAATGGCGGCTCGCTGGAAAGAACCTCCGATGTACTACGAGACATCTTCCCTCCGCCAGAAGCTCAATGTGAGCCCCGAAGCGCAGAGGATCTATCTCAAATCGGATGGCACGACCCTCGAAATGGGAGATGTACTACACAATCCAGATTACGGGCGAACTCTTGGACGCGTGGTCGAAAAGGGCGTGGAGGATTTCTATACGGGTGATTTAGCTGGTGAAATGATAGCTGACCTGACAGCCCATGAAGCATGGGTGACCGCGGATGATTTGCGCAATTACACCGTTCGTGAAGAGCCGGCCGTGGTTGGGACCTACCGGGGCCTGCAGGTTGTTTCCAGCCAACCTCCGCATGGAGGTCCAACGTTGATTGCTATTTTGAACATTCTGGAAGGATATGAATTGCGTTCGTTGGGTCATAATTCAGCCGAGTATATCTACTTGGTTTCTATGGCCATGAAGGCTGCATTTGCCGATCGAAACCGGCATCTGGCGGACCCGCAGCATATTAAGGTTCCACTGGAGTGGCTGACTTCCAAAGAGCGAGCCGCTGAATGGCGAGAAGTTATTGACCGGGGTGAGCCTATCAATGTTGGACGCAGGCAGCATGATGCGCCTGACACCACGCATGTAACCGTTGTTGATGATGCCGGGAATTGTGTTTCGCTGACACATTCGTTGGGTACGTCATCCGGTGTTATCTCTCCCAATTTGGGATTCATGTACAACAATTCGATGGTAAATTTTGAGCCTCAGCCTGGACATCCCAACAGCATTGCGCCTGGCAAGGGTCGTACAACAGGTATGACACCCACGATGGTCATGAAGGACTCCAAGCCGATGCTAGTTTTAGGCGCTCCCGGCGCAACCCGTATTACGACTTCGGTGCTTCAAGTGATCTTGAATCATGTTGATTTTGGAATGGGCATTTCGGATGCCGTCTGGGCACCTCGCTTCGATTGTCAGGGTAACGAGATTGTCTGTCAGGCCAGAATTCCGCAACAAACTTGTGATGCGGTTGGCGTTCGGCACCCGACGCAGCGTTTGCCTCAGAGTCACGGTGGCATGGCGTTGGTGCATGCGATTGCCATCGATGAAATGAGTGGAACGCTCAGTGGCGCCGCTGATACTGGTGGCGAAGGGATGGCGCTGTTGGTCGAGTAGGTGTTGATTGCCAGAAGTACGTTGCGCTCGTGCCAGGTCGGCAATGCTGTGGCTGGTGTACCACGCTCTTCGATGGCTGCGCGTTCCGTAGCTGTTGACACTGTCGATGCCGTCAGGTCATGGCAACAGTTTCTAACTCTGCGAGCCAACGTTGCACCTGCATTGCATCCTTGTAACGCGCTCCTGTGGGCACCGCTTCTACTCCGCGGACGACCCGACAAAAACAGCGTAGTTCTTCGGCAAGCATGCCTGTTGCGGCCAACGGGTTGTCGCGGATTTCTAATTCCATCGGCCAACGCGCTCGATTGTCGTACCATTCTAACGGCCGAGGGTTAGGATGAATGCGACCCGACCAGGAATGTCCAAATACTTCCATTCGGTCAAATCCATCGCCCGGCATCCCTGGTGGCGTTAGATACGAGGCTGCAAACCTTGCGAGTCCACCGGAAGGAAACCTTAATTCTGCGGTTGCCAGGTCCACTCGGTGTCCCTCCATGTAGTGGACCTGAGCCGAGAAGTGATCTGGCTCTGCGCCACCAAACAATGCTTGTGCACAATACAGGTCATGAACCATCGTGAGATGCAGTGGATTTTCCGGTGGAGAACGCTGGAGATTCAGAGCAGGACGGTGGCGAACACAGTCCAAGAATACAATTTCTTTCTGTTGGTGAACGAGCTTCAGGAGTTCCTGGAACTCGCTGTTAAAGAGTACGATGTGACCAATCATCAAATGGGCCGACCTGTCTGCTACAAGTGATCTGAGCTGTTCCGCTTCTGACAGGTCAGTGGCAACAGGTTTTTCCAGTAATACTGCTTTCCCCGCTGTGAGAAGCTGCTGTGTCTGGGCGACGTGTACATGGGTGGCACTTGCCACAACCCAAGCCTCAGCAGTCGATTCTTTGATCGCTGTTTCCAGGTTGGTCCACCCACGGATGTCAGGCAATTGCAGCTGAGCGGACTCCAGTGTCTCCTGGCTGCGCGTGACCAGTGCTACAAGTTCCGCTTCACCCAGGCCCATCAGGGTCTTTGCGTGCCGCAGGCCGAAGTCACCGAGACCAACAACACCAATGCGAACGGGAGTTTGGGTCACGGTGTGGCCCTTTTGGGGAATGTGGGGGGAGGGGAAGACGCAGAAGACGCACGGTCAAAAAAGACCGGGGCTAGAGTCGCCTAACGTTCATTGAAACCAATACTCGGGTTTCGAAGAACAGGCTGTCCATCCTGATGGTTTCTGCTGGAAAACTCAAGCGTTCAGTGGTCTTTGAGCTGCCCGTTCCCCGTGTTTGCATCTCGTCCCTGGAGGTGATAATCTGATCCCCGGTCATGCCGTTTACTCCTTCTGCTGTGTGCCGGAATTTGGCTGTGCACTCGGTAGAAGGGGGCGTAACGCGGCGTGCCTCCCGCCTCTTGTTGCCCGCCACTGTGTCTAGCATGACTCGGAAACGATGATTTGCCTGCGGTGCCAACCTGCCTGTTGGTTTAGTCCGGAATGAGCTATGCCCGGAAAGCCCTGGAACGCGAAAGAAAAAAAACTCTTGCGCCGTCAGGTGATGACGGAGGCACGCCTTCTCGCGGAGGTTCGTCTTGATGGCCGGACGTTGAATGCGATCCGTAGTCAGGTTACGCGGATGGCGCTTGTTGAAAAACGGGCAAGTCGAAAGAAGTGGTCGGTAGAAGAACGCCGGCGACTGCGTAAGCTGCAGTCGGAGGGTTTCACACCAAGAGAGATCCATGAATTTGATTTGCTAGGCGGGCCTGTCAGGACACGTTGGAGTATTACCAAGCAATGGGGGCGTATGAAACTTGCGAATCGCCGTCGTTCCCGACTGATGAAGAAGAAACGCGTCTGGACCGCAGGTGAACAGCGCAAATTCAAAGCCTATTTGCGTCGACATTCCAGGACTCAGACTCCGGAGGAGATCGGGAAAGTATGGGCTGTCGCGCGTAGTACTGTTGCCAGGTGGCAAAACGCATTGGGTTTGAAAGTCCCGCGTGAAGCAGTTGTAAAGATGGTCTACTCTCAACGGAAACAGTCTGCTGCCCGAAAGAGAATTCAGCGGGCAAGCAAGCGGATGTGGGAGGTTCGCCGGGCTGCGCACGAGAAAGAACTGCTAGAACAACGAAAAGAGTTGCGTCATCGGGACCCCCCGGTTTCCGAACAGGTTTGTACAGATTGCCGACGCAGTTGGCCCAAGCGTCGTTCTTTTTTTCACATTCGTGAGAAGAAGATCAGTATGGGTACGAGTCGGTACTACAAACATCGTTGTGTTCTCTGTGAAAATGCGCGCCGACGGCATAACGACCGTAAGCGAAGGAAAGCACGAACGCCAAAGACCTGAACGGCACTGCTGTACGGTGCGTTGATGGATGGCTGAACCCCCGCCGGTCATCGCAATTCAGCGGGCAGCATCTTCAAGAGTGATGCTGCGGACTGCCCAGAATGGTACTGCTCGAACCTGTGGATGACAGCTTTGGTGGATTGGTTCACCGGATGCATGATTGCCATTCTTGACAAAGTGGGTATCGTGGAACCGTTTCCGTGAGAATTTGTCCTGCTTGGATGTCCTCACGGTTTGGATGAATCGATTTTTCGGGGGCAGAGTTTATGCTCGAGCAAATTGACAACCGAGTTCTATTGGCCAAACACACTCGCCGCGAGTTTCGTCAACGAATGGAGTCCGGAGAACTCAAAGCCTGCATTATTCCAGTAGCGGCAACCGAACAACATCTTGAACATCTGGCGATGGAGCACGATTTCCGTAGCGTGATGCACGTCGCGGTTGAGGTTGCCAAGAAATTAGACCCACAGGCGGTAGTAGCACCTTCGATGAGTATTGGCATTAGTGAACACCATATGCGGCACCAAGGCACGTTGACTGCGATGCCCGGGAGCTGGCTGGGAGTGTTATTTGATACGATTCGCAGTGTGCACCACGCGGGTATCTCGAATATTCTCGTGTTGAATGGACACGGTGGAAACGTGGCTCCCTGCGAAGGGATCTGGGGGCAATTCTTGCAGCGTTTGGAAATCAATTTGTGGTTCAAGCCATATTGGGATTTCCTCGACGAAGAGGTCGCGCAGGCTAATCTCAAGACGGGTGTTTGGCCTGGGCATGCGCAAGAATTTGAGACGGCATTTGCGCTGGCTGCATTTCCTGACAACGTACGGCATGATGCGATGCAAGATCAGGAGGATCGGTCGCCTCAGCAGGCTTCAGCTGAGGCGGGCCAAGCGATGATCGAATCCATTGTTGCGAATACGGCGGAATTTCTGGCAGGTATGATCGAAGGCACTCAAATCGCAGAGATTCCGGACTTTCATTAGCCGTTGTTTCTGGGGAAAGTAACAGACAGAGACGTTTCCCAGTTTTTTGTTTCTAGTGTGTGAATCTCATCGCGATAGGATGACGAAGTCGCCGACAGCGCTCCTGGGGTAGCTTATGAACGGATCGTCTGAATGACCCTGGAACCGTTGTATGTTGCTGCGCTTGGGGTTGTCTTCGTTGCGGCGTTGTCCCGATCAACATTTGGGTTTGGCGAAGCACTGATCTCGATGCCGTTGCTCTCGATTCTGTTTACAACCGATGTCGCAGCACCCTGGGTTGCCTTGAACTCGATAACCATCGCGGGTGCAATTCTGATTCGAGATTGGCGCCAGGTTCAATTTTCTGGAGCCTGGCGTTTGATCCTGGCCGCCTGGTTCGGAATACCTGTTGGCCTATTGCTGCTGGAGGAGGTTCCGGAAAGCCTGGTAAAGTACGTGTTGGCAGGCGTATTGATTTCGTTTGGCACCTACCAGCTTTCACAACCAAGTTTATTCCGTTTGAAGAGCGACCGGTTGGCAGGCGTTTTTGGATTTCTGGCAGGCATTCTGGGAGGTGCGTACAACACAGCGGGTCCCGTACTGGTCATTTACGCAGCATGCCGTCGTTGGAGTCCAGCGGATTTTCGCGCTACCATCCAAGCATTTTCTTTGCCGACCAGCTTGCTGATCATTGCTGGCCATAGTCTCTCCGGCCGCCTGGACGCTGACGTTGGAAAGTACTTTGCGATATCAGTACCTGCCACACTGGCGGCGGTGTTACTTGGTCACTGGTTGCACAAACAATTTCACCCCGAAGCCTTTACGAAGTGGGTCTACTTTTTGTTGATCGTGCTAGGTCTCGCGTTGATTGCCAGCACGTTTTCAGGCTTCCCGTGAAGTCGCTAGCCGTCAGTAATGGCAGTCGTAATGTCCAGGACAGCTTGTTGTCCGTCCCCGAATAGCATCCAAGTATTACTATTCGCAAAGAGTGGATTGGGGATTCCGGCAAATCCGGGACTAAGGCTGCGCTTAATGACAATTACGATGCGTGCTTGATCAACATCGATGATCGGCATTCCGGCGATGGGACTTTGGGGATCGGTGCGCGCCAGTGGATTGACGACGTCGTTTGCACCCAGGACGATGGCGACGTCGACATTGTCCATCATGGGGTTAATCTGATCCATTTCGATCAGCTGGTCGTAAGGGACATCAGCTTCAGCCAAAAGCACATTCATGTGGCCAGGCATTCGCCCGGCGACAGGGTGTATCGCATATTCGACACTGGTTTGTTGCGCTTCCAGAAGTTTGGAGAGGTTTCGCACTGCGTGTTGAGCTTGTGCTACCGCCATGCCGTAACCGGGAACGAAAACGACCCGTTGTGCCGCTTCGAGCATTAAGGCGACATTGTCCGCTGTGGTGATTTGGACATTGTCATAGATGTCTTCATCGCCAGTATTGTCTCCAGTTGCCATAACACCGAACAACACGTTTGTGAGCGAACGGTTCATGGCTTTACACATCAGCCGTGTCAGAATGATGCCTGATGCACCGACCAGCGAACCAGAAATAACGAGCACGTGGTTGCTGATCACAAATCCCGTAGCCGCGGCTGCCAGACCTGAGTAGGAGTTCAGCAGGGCGATTACCACCGGCATGTCTGCCCCACCAATGGGATTGACCAGGAGAACACCGATTGCAGAGGCCAGGATGACGGTCGGTATAAAGAGCCAATGGCCGGTCCCCAGACCTAGCAGGATCGTCAAGAGCAACATCAAACAAGCGATACCAATCGTGGTTGGCTGCTTGTAAGGAAAGGCGATTGGTTTCTTGAATAGATCCAGTTCTTGCAGCTTTCCAAACGCTACCAGGCTCCCCCAGAACGTAATCGCACCGATCACGCCAGAAATACCCACCGCTGTTCGTGAAGAAACCGTATCGGCTTTGTCGTGTAACAAGGCAGCGGCCGCGACAAGAACGGAAGCTGCGCCACCAAAGCCGTTAAAAAGCGCCACCATCTGTGGCATGTCTGTCATTTTCACGGTCAAGGCAAAGCCAACTCCAATGGCCGTGCCGACGAAGAGTCCGATTCCGACGAGCCAATGGTGTTCCAGTTGGCCCGACGCAAGTGCGAGCAGGATGGAGAGCCCCATGCCCGTAATGCCCAGCACGTTACCTTGTACAGCGGTGCGCGGATGAGACATCCGCTTCAAACCGACAATGAACAGCACAGCTGCGGCAACGTAGGCTAATTGTGTCAGAGAAGATGTCACGGTGTCATTCTCGGAGAAATTACTTTTTCTGGAACATGGATAACATGCGGTGGGTCACCAGGAAGCCGCCAGTGACATTCGTCATTGCCAGAATGACCGCCAGCATGCCGAGTACCGAAGCGAAGTTCGAAGCCCCCGAAGCAGTGACGACGAGCGCTCCGACTACGGTAATTCCGCTGATCGCGTTTGAACCCGACATGAGTGGAGTATGAAGCATGGGGGGGACTTTTGAGATGACTTCAAAACCAACAAATACCGCCAAGACAAGAATTGCCAGACTTGCGATCAGCAACTCTGAAGTGGGTTGCGATTCCGTCGCGACATCTTGTGGCTGTCCCGTAGTTGTGGTTGTCAGCTTTCGAGCCGATGGTGATTGGACATCGTTTTGTTGTGTCGTTTTCGTTGTTGCAGCGGCGGCACTTTGATTGGGGCGGCTTGTTTCTGACTCCGTCTCGGGATCTGCCGCGACAGCAAGGCCGATCAGGACAAGCCAGGGTGCCCAAACAAACAACACGGTGAGAAGTCGCCTCCAATGTTTCATGACCGGGATTTCCTGCATTTCCTGAAACTCAAATAGCGATGTGTGAATGAACGTTCCCGTTTTCCGAGGAGGAGCTTTCCTGGATTCGGGATTCTGGATGGCATGCTATTGCTTTGTTTCTTCCGTGTCCTGAGAAGGTTGCGCGTCGGTTATTGAGTTCGGAGATGAGTCGTGCTGGGAACTGGAGTGGCTGTCAGCAGGGTGCTCCGGCTCCAAGTTGCGGGTATTCGGTGCTTCTTCAAGTGCTTCCAACAGCTCGGCTGTTTCTACGGCAGGCTGGTTTGAGTCGGAATCGGTGTCAACGAGATCGGCCTGCGGATCTTGTTGCGTCGCCTCTTCCTGAGTTGGTTGTTGCGTCGCCTCTTCCTGAGTTGGCTCGGAAGATGGCTTGATACTGGCGGCGACGTTATCCCCTTTGGACTCAGTCAATGGGTCTTCAGTCTTAGAGCCAGAGGTGTCTGCTGATTCTGGAGGCGTTACAACGGAATGGCTAAGGTCGTCAGGTTCCTCAGGTTCGATTTGAATTTCTTCTTCGAGATCGTCGGCGTCATCCTCTTGCTGCGCATCTGGCGTTGGTTCCAGATTGTCGTCGATTGCCGGAGAGAGAACACTTTCAGCCGCGGCGAGTCCAAGTAGATCCCGGAGACGCGTATGGACTACCTGCTGGTTGTCGGCGACGAGTGTTTCACAAACAATTTCATCCTCAAGGTTCAAATCCAATTCGCCATCGTTCGTGATGTGGAGAAGGAGCTTGGCGACGTTGCTCGAAAACATCTGACTAGCGTGGTCCGGTACCTGGCTGGTGACATTGGTCGGACCGAGAATGGTGACTCCGTTTGCAACGGTTGTTTTGTCGGGTTGGGTCAGTTCACAATTGCCACCACCTTGAGCAGCCAGGTCGACCACAACGGTTCCGTGCTGCATTTGCTCGATTGCAGTCGCTGTAAGTAACAAAGGGGATTTCTTGCCGGGGATTGCCGCCGTAGTAATTACGACGTCGCTTTCCACGGCAATGCTTTGGATCAATTCTCTCTGCCGATGATAATCGTCTTCGGTTAACGCCCGTGCATAGCCCCCTTCGTCTTCGGTATCCGTATCCAACGGTAGTTCGATGAATTTCGCGCCTACACTGAGTACTTCCTCTGCGCTACCGGGACGGATGTCGTGTGCCTGTACTACAGCGCCCAATTGCCGTGCGGTAGCAATGGCCCGCAATCCGGCGACTCCTGCCCCAATTACAAAGACGCGTGCCGGTCTTAGCAGGCCGGCGGCATAAGTGACCATGGGGAACATGCGAGGAAGGTGATTTGCGGCCAGCAGTACTGCACGATATCCAGCAATCATTGCCATCGATGACAACGCGTCCATCGCTTGCGCTCTAGCGATGCGTGGTACCATTTCCAGTGCCAGTACAGTGACGCCAGCGTTTGCCATCTCCTGAATGGTTTGCGGATTCCCCAGCGGATCACAGAGGCCGATGACAGTTTGGCCAGGCCGAAATTGTTCAAGGTCTGTGCGCCCCGCTTCGGGATTGGCACTGCAAGTGCGCACCTGCAAAAGAACGTCAGCGTGGAAAGCCTCTTCACGACTGACGAGACTCGCACCCTGCGCTTCGTATTCGGCATCAGCAAATCCGGCTGCGTCACCGGCCGAGCGTTCCACCAGGACCTGCAATTTTTGATTGACGAGCGAGGCCAGTGAATCTGGCACGAGTGCCACGCGACATTCACCGGGAAACGTTTCTTTCAGAACCGCAATTTTCATGATGGTTCCGCGTTGTTACATGCTGCTTTAAGAATCCACTAAATTCCCAACTGACTCCGGATCCGGTAATTGCGCCCTGACTCATCGATTCGGCAACGGCTACCAGAGTATAGGCTGGTGTGCCTCGCGCGAAGCCTACCGGACGGAATCCTGAGGCAGCAGGGGCTCGTTCGATACCATGGAGGTGGGGTGCGAAAAATCATAATTCCGGCCCCCGGAGGTCGCAATTATGAGCCCCGTTCGGCTTGACGTTATAGGTTTAGGCTCGGTTTAGCCATAAACATTGCCAGGCAGCAGCAGCTGTGCCGGGTGTGCAGCTCGATTCGGCGTGTAACGGAGCCGAATCGAGACTTTCGTGACGTCCGGGTGATTCTGTCGGTGATGCTAGTGGCTGGTGTTTGTACGAAACGACACGAGCACCAGGCCGAGGGCATCAAGAAACACGACCGTCTGTTCTACTCGCGGTATCGGTGTGTGTCCGACCGTGGATTGAGCGGCTCTAGCAGGCCGTGGTGTGGTGGTACGTGATGGGAAATGGTTCTAACGGCGCGTGCGTTGCCCCTTCTCCGCATTGCGATTACGGGAGTTCCGGCGCCTGACTGGCGGAAAACGGTAATTTGTCAGGAATCACGTAGGCCGGGGTTGTTAACCGCAGCGGTGTCGGTGCCCCTACGTCAAACTCAAGTTGAATGAAAAACGCAGCCCAGCCCTCTTCAGGAGCGGAGATATCGACGCGGTATTGTTTCTCGGTGTGCGGGACAAGTTCTTGGGATCGATATGCCCGTCCGATTGTCTGTACACGGAAATCGCGTGCTTTCGGATTATGTGCTTGCCACAGCCGTACGCGGGTTGGTGTTGTTTCGGTTGTGACGCTTAGTAATCCGGGAGCTTTGTATTGCCAGCTGAAACGCGGACGGGGAATGCCATGCGCAATGGAAAAGTAGTATGCCAGGATTGTGTCGAGCGCATCCGTACCTTGCAGCGAATGGTTGGAATTGGGTACGTAGCACAGGTGCTTTTCGCCAGGTAAGTCGTCGAAGTAGAATTGGGATGAATCGGGCAAAAAGAACTCGTCTCCTGTCGCGTTGATGAGACATTTGGGCATTTTCAATCGAGAGCGGTATGCGTAGGGATCAACGAGTTGTAACAATTTTGCGTAGCCCGGTGCGTTTCGTCGGTGCGTGACCTTGTGGCGGACGTAGTCGCCGATCGCAGGAGCCCAGAATCCATATGCAGCGTAATGATGATCCATTGAGATCTTCACATTCAGGACATCGATGACAATGGGGAGTATCGCAGTTACGCGCTCGTCAGCTGCTGCGGTCATCCACGTCGTCCAGCCCCTCTTGGAACCACCGGCGATTACGAACTGTTCGATTGTCAAGGGATCAGGCTTGCTTGACTTCAAGAGATCTTGGACTGAATCCATGGCGCGAATTACAGCTTTGACCATTGGTAGTCTGGGAAGCCAGTGTGGGTCTTCGGTCTTCAGGTATTGGTCCCAGGCATATCCGATCAGGTCATCTTCACTTCGTTCGATCCCATCCTTGTGGAAGATTAGTGGTTGGTTGGGAACCATTCCTAGCTCGCAGACGACGGTTTGGCTGGCAGTGGCAAGTTGGAGGATCATGTCCCGTGCTTGTCGCGGGGCTTGGTTACCGTTTCGTCCGCCACCAATAAAGAGCATGGCGGTTTGGGAGCGAACGTTCTTGGGCCTGGTGATGGTGAGCCAATGTTGCCAGAGCGGCCGGTTTACTTCATCGGCGGTTCGCCACCGCTGGGATGTCATGTCAACAACATAAGTTGTGGCTTCCGGTGAATCGTGGGTGCGAACGAGCTTCCATGAAAAAGCTTTGTCTGGCGCTGCGACATAAAGATCAAACGCGGTCTTCTTGTCCTCGGGTGGCGTTGGTTCACTACTGGCGGCTGGCAGTGCCAGGACGATTCCGATTGCAATACTGCAAAATGCGGTAATAACGGTGTGGTGTTGCCAGCACTGAGTTCGATGGCCAATCCAGCTGAAATCGAAAGCGTTGCGCAATGGAATGGAGTCAGCGTGATTCAGTCGCCTGTAATGCATGTTCATTCTCATGACTGAGTACATCAATTGATGGGTTCGTTATTGGTGATGCAGGTAGGGCCTGCGACCGGTTCGAGACGTGAGTGACTGGCGGCTCTGATTAAATCACGTCGCCGCGGTAACTAAAAGAGCGCAGCCCCAGTGCCTTCCTTATTTTATTGACGAGCTGGGTTCGCAGAGAACGCAGAGAATGGGTGCGGTGTGAAACGCGGATGCTCGGAATGGGCATTGTCGCGGGACGCGAATTACACTGAATCGCCGTGCCGCAAGTGCCGCTCTGGTGCTCTGAATGGCCTGATGGTTGCGGCATTGAGGGTAACAGAAAAGGGCTGGGTGTTGTGAAGATCTACCGTTGGAAGGCAATTTGCGCAAGGCTCGGGATCGCAGTAGATCTACCTGATATTCCCAGTGAATATTTACTGGGCGCTGGGGGAGATCGCGATAGTCGGACAAGAACCAAGTGATTCGAGCCAGCTGTGAAGGCGAGGTAACAAATCCGGCTGCTCGGGTACCTGGCCGATCACGCGCAAGTTGCGTTGGAAGATGGCGGTCCGCAAGAGTTCGAGGCGTTTTGTCAACTCGTCGAGGAATTCCTTGGTTTGGTTGGCGTCAAGCTCTGTGTTGGAGAGTTGCAGGCGCGAGCTACCAGGTTGCTGTCGTAGTAATTGAAGTTGACGCTGCTGTGCCTTGATGCGTCTTCCTCGCCAGTGGCTGCGGCGTAATTCATCGTCGCAATTAAACTGGTAGACAGGGTCTTCCCCAAAATAGATGCTGCCTGCACCATTTGAGCGAAAACCAACGACAACCGGTTCTGTCCAATAACCCGCTTGAAGTGAGACTCGCTCGACGAGCGCCGTGGCGTCCCGTAGCAGGTCTTCACGTGGTTGCTGATCCCGGGCCAAGAGAAACTGCTTTCAAATAACTTGGAGTAACCAGGCCAACAGATAGCCCGAGTCCCGTTGATGTGGCAGGTAAGACTGGCAGGCAGGTTGGTCTCAATACTACTGGTCGCGCACTACCAGCATGCGGCGACCTTGCTCAGGCTGCCACGGGCGTGGCGGCACGGTCTCCTGGCAAACACTTCGCAACGACTCTGCTGTCAGTGACAACGTTCAGAGATGATCGACTGTTGATGGTGAGTAGATCGTGCAATGTTGGCGCTCCTCACTTCGTCAGGCGGAGCGCCTTGCTTCAGGGAGTGAAAGCCTTTACCAGGTTCCTCAAAGGTTGTCCGGGGACATAAACTTTGGGGCGGACAACAATAGGCCGCGTGGCAGGTGCCATGAGTGTTCCTGGCATGAGAGCGGGCGGAGCTGCAACGACGGCCGGATAGCTGCCAGCGGCTGGCACGTTGAGCGCAGGTGCCTGGGCACTGGCGCCGTTAACCGGGGCCTGTGCAGATGCTGGTTGCGTTGCACTGGCACCGTTAACAGGCGAGTGAGGCACGGCTGGTCGCAAAGTTGTCGACGAAGGATAGGCAGCTACGGTCGGACTGAACATAAGTGGTTGTTGCACGACGACTGCGGAGGTCCATCCGCCGGGAAACAGACTTCTAGGTGCGAGTAGTGGTGCTTGCACGACAACCGGACGCTGCATGACAACCGGACGCTGTACGACAACGGGCCGCTGCACGACAACGGGCCGCTGCACGACAACCGGACGCTGTACGACAACGGGACGCTGTACGACAACGGGACGCTGTACGACAACGGGACGCTGTACGACAACG
>PBOG01000040.1 GCA_002724245.1 Planctomycetaceae bacterium | reverse complement strand
GTCCATATCTTCACCGCGGGCAATGCTCAAGCAGATATCGCATGTGCCGCACGGTTCGGGTGTCAGGCCCGTGGTGCAATTCAGTGCCTTTGCCAGAATGCGGGCAGTCGAGGTCTTGCCGACTCCCCGCGCCCCGGTGAACAGGTAAGCATGGCCGATGCGCTGCGTGGCAATCGCATTCTGGAGTGCCTGCGAAACCTGCGGTTGCCCGACAAGGTCAACGAAACTGTCCGGGCGGTAACGCCGCGCTACGACAACGTACTGGTCTGTGGACCCTTTGCTGCGAACTTGCTCGCCATCTACAGAAGTAGGCTCAGAAGACATCTGCGAGACCTCGGGCCAGGTCGTGGCTGCCGCAAAGCGGCTCTCGCACAAGGGTACCCCGCTTAGGGCTGCTGCTGTTACACCCTGACCCGATTCACGGCTCCCCTTTGCGAGAGCCACTTTGCGGCAGACACAACGCCATTTCGACTAGTTTTAAACGCTGGTTTCAGACTCGTCAAACGGCCTCGACGTGATTTCTCTTGTAGGCGCTCTCAATCAGGGACTATCAACGCTACGACCATTGGTTTGAATGCGAATTAAGCCGTTGCCAAAGACTGTCGGTTGGTGGTTGCCGGGACAGCGGCCCGCGGTATCAGCTGAGGGTATATCCACCGTCGATGATCAGAGCGGCTCCGGTCATGTATCTGGCTGCATCCGAGGCGAGATAGACCGCCAGTGGCCCAAGGTCTTCCGGGATTCCAAAGGCTCCCATGGGAATCTGAGTTTGAAATCCTTCAATGACTTCGGGGTGTTCACGGGCCCAACGCTGGTTGGGCTCCGTCATGAAGCCGCCAGGACAGATGGCGTTGACTGTGATTCGATGTGGAGCCCAATCGACTGCGGTTGCCCGGGTGAATTGGACCATTGCGGCCTTGGCTGTTTCGTAATGGCGGCCTGCAATGTTGCGTCCGGCGACAAAAGCATTGATGGACGCGATATTGATGATGCGGCCACCCTGCCCACGATCGATCATGTGTTTACCGAGACAACGGGTACACTGAAAAGCGCTGGTCAGATTCAAGTCCATTAACTCCCGCCATTTGTCGAGCGTCATGTCCTCTGTGGGGATGTTCTCACGGCGCCCCCCCACATTATTGATCAGAATGTCAATCGGACCGTGTTGGGCGATTGCTTCCTGACAGGTTTCTTCACACTCCGTAGGTTGTCCCATGTCCCGTTGAAAAGACCATGCCTGGCGTCCCAGACTGCGAATATCCTCGGTCGTTTGTTCCAGACTTTCGCCGTCGCGTCCTACCAGGATCACATCGGCACCTGCCTCGGCGATCGCCAAGGCCATTTCACGGCCTAGCCCCCGACTGCCACCGGTGATGAACAATTTTTGTCCGTCCAGACGAAAGCGATCAAACAGACTCATACTCAGCTCCGGACTGCGAGGCGTACCTGTGGGGTGGTCGGATTGAAATCCGTTACCCAGCGTAGTGAGTTTGCCCAGGGTGGTGGGGTGGAAGAAGATGATCAGCTGATATGATGGCCTATCGCTGGGCAGGATGCCAGCGGTAGAGGAACAGCTTCCGTGTTTGTACAAATGGGATCCACACCAGGTGGTGCGGTATTCAACGATCGAGGAGTTTCATGGAACAGCTTCAAACAGGTGTGTTGCTAGTACTGGGTCGCGAGAATGCTCGCGAAGTTTTTGAAGCCGCACGCACCGATAGGGTGGCGGAGTCCGTTGACGGCCTGCGGAGTCGCCTGGAAGAGAATGGCGGAGTTGAGGAGATCGGTACCGGTTGGGCCTTGTTGCACGCGACGCTCGTCGCCGCAGGCGGCGATTCGGAGGAGGTGAGTTTCACGCTCAGTCAATGCTTGTTGGGGGGCCGTGCTTTAGGTGGGGAGAAAACGATAGCGATGTTTGTCAGGCCCGACCTGGTGTTGCATGTGGTGCGGGAGTTGGAAGCACTTGAAAGAGACACGTTTCTTTCGGCCTGGCAGGAGGTGCTCGCCGAGCAGAAACCAGAATTGTCTGTCCATGCAGCCGAGAGAGATCCATGGCAGCGGATCAAGCAGATTCGCGGCGTTTACCAGCGTGCTGGTGAGCAACGTGAAGCAGTACTGTTTATGGCGTTCTGCCGGGATGCCAGTTAACGCTTGATTTCCACGGGGTGTGGCGGAAGACAAAATGCCTTCCGAGCGACGAACACCGGCGCTGTACACCATCAGGTGGTAAACCAGAATTTTGCGATAAGAACTTTTTACAGTCTCGCGTCACAGACCTGTTTGTTCCTGAAGACCCTGAACGGAGGTTTCCTGATGAGTTCGTCGTCGCTCTCTTCTCAGGTTTGTTTCTTTTTCAGGAGTCTGGTGCCGGAACGATTGGTCACCAGATGCGAGCTGACTACGAAGTCCTCATTGCATTTTGCGATGGTAAGTGCGTTTGATACGCCGGAATGGGAAGCATTGAAGAAATAGCAGGTGTGGTATTTCCACTGGGTAATGTCGTTGTGGCCGGGAACATTTTTGGTTACGCTCGCCAACGCGCCAGGCGTGTTGTCGCAGTGTATTGGCACTGCCGTCTGATGGCTTCAGTGTTCAGGGCCGTGGCGTTTGTTTGTTTTCTTCCGGTTGCCGGCGTTGATCTTCGATACCGTCCTGTTTGATACCGTCCTGTTTGATACCGTCCTGTTTGATACCGTCCTGTTTGATACCGTCCAGGCAACACAAAATTGAGAGTCGAACGTACCGATGTCGGATGTTTTTGCTGATTTGGAGAAACGTGGTTTACTGCACCAGTCGACCGATGCCCAGCAACTGGCGGGTTGGTTGGCAGGTGGGGCCCGCACGGTTTACGTTGGCTTTGATCCAACTGCCGATAGTCTGCATGTCGGCAGCCTCTTGCCGCTGATGACACTGCGCCGGTTTCAACGCGCGGGCCATCGCCCGATTGCACTGGTTGGAGGTGCGACCGGGATGATTGGTGATCCCAGTGGCAAGAGCCAGGAACGTAATTTGCTTTCCGAGGAGATGTTGCAGGCCAATTTGTCGGGTATGGAACAGCAGTTGCGCAGCTTTCTGGATTTTGACAGTGGTGATTCTTCCGCACTGCTAGTCAACAACTGGGAGTGGATGAAGGAATTCAGCTACCTTGGTTTCTTGCGCGATGTCGGCAAGCACTTTCCCGTGAACGCGATGCTGGCCAAAGATTCAGTGAAACACCGCCTGGAACGTGATGATGTCGGTATCAGCTATACCGAATTCAGCTACATGTTGTTGCAGGCCTACGATTTCGTCCATCTGCATCAGCAGTACGATTGTGGATTGCAGTTTGGAGGCAGTGACCAGTGGGGCAATATTACTGCCGGCATCGATTTGGCTCGGCGCCTGTGTGGTGCACACCTGTATGGTTTGACTTGCCCGCTGTTGACCAAATCCGACGGCAGCAAAATGGGTAAAACGGAGAGTGGAACCGTCTGGCTCTCAGCCGACAGGACCAGTCCCTACCAATTCTACCAGTATTGGATCAACGTAGCTGATGACGATGTCGGCAGGTGCTTGCGGTTCTTGACCGATTTGAGCCTGGAGGAAATTGTCGCGTTGGACGAAGTGCGCCAGACGCGACCCGAAAAGCGTGAAAGTCAGCGGAAGCTCGCGGAGGCACTGACGCAACTGGTCCATGGAAGTGAACAGCTGGCGGTGGCTCAAAAAGCGACGGAGTTCTTCTTCGGTGCTGAAATCGCAGATATGCGTGATGAGCAATTGAGCGATGTTTTTGCCGACGTTCCCAGTCAGCAGGTTCCCGCAGCAGATTTGGGCGGAGAAGGACTGGGGCTGATCGATGCGCTCTCGACTGCCGGACTGGTTCAATCCAAAGGTGAGGCGCGACGGGTGATTAAGGAGGGCGGCGCTTACATCAATAACCGGCGTTGTACTGACATTGCGGCCCGCCTTACCTCGACAGATTTAGCGAGTGAGACGATGGTCGTGTTACGGCGTGGCAAGAAACGTTACGCGTTACTGCAGTTCGTGGACAGTTAATGTGAAAAGTACGGGTAGCTTGAAAGGCAATGCAGGTGTCTTGAGGCCAGGTTCAGCGAACTGTGAGAGTACGTGCTGAATGGTGATCCTTGGGTAGATGTTTCATTACGATCGCTCGGAGTCTCTGCGAGCGTGAGGGCCGACGAACAACGAGGCGATTGTGATCCGGAAGCCGCTGCGATTTTTCCTGTTGGCGATCGCTGCGTTGCTGTTACTGCTCGTGCTGGGGGGCTTGATGCTCTACCAGGCAACGCGGTACGTCCCTGACTTTTATGAGCAGGCTCTGGAAGTTAACCCCCAGCAACAGGCTGCCGCAGGTGATGAGCTGGAACGTCAGGTGCTCGAGTTGCACAATGAGATCCAGGATGCGGGCCGCTGGCAGGCCGTCTTTGATGAGGACCAGATTAATGGCTGGCTGGCGTCGGACCTCAAGGAGAAGTTTTCGGATTCCTTGCCAGCTGGTGTGTCAGCGCCGCGTGTGGCGATTGATCCGGACTCGGTGCAGTTCGCCTGCCAGTACCAGGACCCACGCATCGAGACTGTGGTCTCGTTGACGCTCTCCCTGGCAGTGAATCGGCAATCCAACGAAGTGGCGATCACAGTTCAGAATGTCCGTGCAGGGTTGCTCCCTTTACCGTTGAAGGACCTGCTGGATGAAGTGGCCGCGGCAGCCCGGCGCGCGGAACTTGATTTGCGCTGGGCCCAGTCCGATGGAGCTCCAGTTGCTTTGCTACGCGTTCCAGCGGAAATTCCGTCCCTGGAGGTAGAGGGCTTTCAGTTGGATGAGATTGCCCTTGGTGAGGGGGAAATTCGTCTCATGGGCCAAACAGCCGGGCAGCGCTAAGCGGCAGGCTGTTTGAGCTGGTTAATCTACAGCGCTGCAGTTGATCGACCAGAATTCTGATTCGGCTGTCTTGCGTCGCAGCCGCACGTGGCCTGTGTGTTGTTGGCCAGATAGCTGAATCTCACGCAGGCCAGGGCTTGAATCGAGCAGCAGGTAAGTTCCCCAGTCCCAGCGTTTTACGGTACCACGATTGCCAGAGACGGGGCCTTCGTAATCGAGATAGTGGATTCGGTGGTCTGCCAGACGCTGGCCAGTTTGAGTGGAGTCCAGGGTGGGCGGCACAGGCAGTGCCCAGGTTTCCAGGGCGCCGTCCCTTTCCAGCATCAAATCCCAGTGGGGTTCGCGCGGGCCTGCAGGCGGTGTGAGGTGGTGCAACACGACAAAACGGGGCATCGGATTGGAATGGTGACGTGGTTAAGGACCGTGATCAGTGAGAAAGTGAAGGCACTCGCCGGAGCACGCTACAGGCGATCCTGGGTTGCTGCAGCCTGCCAGGCATGGTGCAACCGCGTATTGTAGTGGCGTATTCGTACTCTGCGACCCTGGCTGCGATCACGTCAAATCGCGTGGCAGGTTACTGCACAGGCGGTTCGGCTGATTTCCGATCCGCGATGCGGATGGTGCTATTGCAGTACTGCCGTCTGGGATGGCAAACGGTGGGGACGCCTGTTGCAGCTAGGGCTGAACCACAATGATGGCGTTTGCCGAGTCTGGTGTGCGCGTTTGCCGGCTGCTCACACTGGCGACCAGCTCGAATTGGCCGGCTTTGTCAGCAGTCAACGTTAAGCGGTATGGAGAGGGTTGCTCTTTGGCACGCAACGTTCGAATCGCTGCCAGCTTGAAACTGCGGCCATCTGGCGCAAAGGTCAGCTCGGAGCGTGGACGCGAAAAATCGCTGAAACTCATGCCGTCTGGAATGGTTACTTCCAGAACCACTTCGTCTTCCGCGGCGTTGCGCCCATTAGTGATTTCGAGAAAGAAAGTCGACTGTTGACCGACTCGCATGGCACCGGTGTTGGAACGCAACGAAAGTGAAAGCTTGCCGCTTGTGTTCTTGTTGGCGGTTGCCCTCGGAGCAGGCGAGGGGAACTCTGGCCCGTTGGCAGGTGTCGGTGCTGGACGTTGTGGACTGCGCGACTCGTCCAGGTTTGGTGCCTGGACGTTCAGCAGGACCTGGCGACGAGTCAATTCCTGCGCAGCTTGTGTGACAATTGCTTCGACCTGCAGTGAGCCGCTCTGCAATGCAGTGAATACCACCTGGCGTTTGATTGTCTGACCAGGCAGCAGTGTTCCAGGTATGTCCCAATGCATCAGGTTGCGGTTCTGCGGCAGCACAAATCCATCGGTTGCCTGCTGTGGGTCGAGTGTAACGGGGAAGTCAACCGCGACGCGTAAATCCTGAGCGAGGCGATCACCGTTGTTGGTAACTTGAATTGTCAGAGTTGATTTTTGTTGCGTGGTAATCGTTGAGGGAGTCCAAGTGGTTGTCATTGACACTGTCGGTGCAACAGGTTGTACCGGTTGCGTGACCGTCACACACGTTCTTGGTGTCTGGGCCGTTTGTCCTTCAGCGGAAGTGACCGAGACCTGGTGACAGAGCCGTCCTGGCTTTTCCATAATAAAGGAGACAGACAGGTCACTACGTGTTTCGCCTGCGGCCAGGTTTCCGATGACTCGTTCGATCGGACTGAGCTGCCCTTCCGCATGGCGTAACCCGGAGTCGAACATGTCACGCAGGGAAACTCGACTCAATGCTGTCGATCCGCGATTGGTAACTTCGATTTTGTAGACCAGTTTCTGCCCGACCTCGGCAGTTTCCGGTGGATTGACAAATCGCACGGACAGTGCAGTTTCAATAATTCTGGAGGCGACTTCAGAGCGTTGTTCGGTGATCTGATCCGCGCGGACTGTGAACGGCAGGCGCAGGTTGCCTGGGGCGCCAGCGCGGCAGGTGACAGAGAGGCTGGTTTTTGCTCCCGGTGCCAGGTTGCCCAACTGCCATCGATATTGGGAGGTAAATTGGCGTCCAGCCGGGCGGCTATTGAGAAATTCGAGTGTTTCGGGCAAACGTGCCTGGACTTCCACGTTACGCGCGACACGATCACCCAGGTTGCTGATTTCCAGATGGTAGATGGCCACCGCGTTGACGCTGACAAGTTCCGGTCCGGTAGCGGTGAGACGCAGGCTTGGCGCATTCCACTGAATCGTAGTCCAGCCGTCGCCGAGGATCATCTCAGGAGAGCCCTTGGCGGCATCACCAGGCCGCACGATCTGGACGCGAATGCGACTGGTGCCAACGGCTCCGGTGGGATTAATTACTTCGATGGGAGCCAGCCCCTCATTGTCGGTGGGGACGCTTGCCGATTGGCTGCCACTATCGCCGAAACGCACGGAAGGTCCTGACACGATTTGATACCGAACGATCCATCCCGGTGCTGGCTGCGTTCCACCTAGTCGTGTCACACGCGTTTCCAGCCGATGCTGTGCCGCAGCTGCGGCCGGAACGTTTGCGGGAGAGGGCAATACCCAGTTGGTATCAACCCAGTGAATGGTGGTTACTTTGCGCCGCAGTGGCCAGCCTTTTGCGTTTGGCGCGAGTACGGTGAGATGACTGGTTCCGGGCGTGGCCGAAGTCACGCTGATCCAACTTTGACCCGTCTTCAATTGCACATCGTCGGCGGGGTTAGGGGTCCCTCGAGTCACTGTTTCGGCGACGCTGGACGTGTGGCTGGTGGCAAAGCCGGCCGTTCGCTTTTCTGCATTGGGACGTTTTCCCAGGTGGTGCAGAATTGAATCGGGTTGATCGCCTACGGCCACGAAGTGGCCGACGCCGTCTGGCGCTAGAATCCACTCGATCGGCTGTTTTGTCACCAGGTAACCGTCAGGGCCACAGAGACCGGCCAGAATCACGACTTCACCACCGACGGGTGCTACCAACCGCCGGGGTGTGATTACCAATTCTCCCGCCTCTCCGGGGGGCATTGGGGTTTGCGGTAAACCGGTCCAAGGATCGATACCAGATGCACCCTTACCAGGCGGTCCGTCACTGCAGGGAGGCGGGTTACCGGGACCGCTGAAAACCGGTTTGGGAAACCAAGAAGATGCCGGATTCCAACCATTCCAGGGTTCTGGTGCCACCCAGGTGGTCGAGGCGGGCGACGGCAGGAAGATCCGCTCTCCACTGGGATCGATTGCCGGAAGTCGGATTTGTGAACACCCGCACAGGACGAGCATCATCAGGCTCAGCGACAGATGCGCTGCTGCGATGTTCCACTGCCTTCGGGTCATAGGAAAGGTCCACAAGAGATTGATTTTTTTGGGTTCTACCTCGTCGTAGAACTGCTGCCTGGCAACACTCCGTGATTGATCTCGATTAACTCTGTGATGGAAGCGTAGCACGCCCCCAGGCAAACTGTGGTTTTTCTTGAACATGTCTGGTTCGGGAATCAGATCCGGGAGTGACCTTTGTGCCGACTGTAACGGCCATTGGGGTCAGTGGGCCTGTCCGCAGTGCCGCTAGCGAGATGGCATGACAGTCCGTGCCGCCGTTGGGGCGTAGAAGAGTTCAGGCTGTCTGGCGGCAGGTCACCTAGCCATCGGCAGCCTTGGCGCCGCTGGTGCGTAGTAGCTCGATCTGGTGTTGATCGGTCCGGTAGATGACACGAAATTGCAGCTTGCCGCTACCTTCCTGGAAGACTTTGTCAAAGGCTTGCACCTGGGCGAATGTCTTCTTGGCGCGTTCCAAGGCTTGTTTTGCCAGGTTCTCGCGCTGCGCACCCAGTTCCTTGTTCTTTTTCTTGAGTTCGCCTGATTGGGCGATAGCCACGCTGGCTGCCCGCTGGCCGTTGACAGCTGCTTGCTGCGCTTGTTGCAGTGTTTTGATGTTTAAAGGGATCCTGCGGCCCTGCGGTGGCTTGACCCAGGGGCGCAGACCCAATTCGAACTGATTGCGTTTGAGGGCGGTGGCCAGTTCGATTTCCAGTCCCGTGTGTGCTTTCGTGAAGCGGATCAGCGCCTGGCCTTTGTTAGCTTGGGCCTGTCCGGTTTCAGGGTCCCACTTGAATTCTGGAAAATTGCCGTCCAGGCCGGTGAACTCGACCTTCATCGCGGCCGGGTCGGGATAATCAGGAAGATCCCATTTCAGCGCGAGTGTTTGTTTTTTTAGGTTGAATTCGGGTGCTTCGATCTGAATTGGCTTGCGCAGACCGAGCTGTATCACATCCTCTCCCGCGGACATACTCAACAGGCAGTTCCGCAGGTTGGCTGCTCCTCTTTGCTGAGCTGCTTCTGCGGTCCATTGAAAAGTGAGGTTACCGTCAGCGAGCGCGAGCAGGGCGACGACCTTGCCCTTATCCGCGTCAGAGGCTGCCAGCGAGAGTTCCCACTCGCGTTCTGCGCGACCATCGTCGGCGTTGGCCATTTTGAATTGTTGTTTGCCACGCAATGCACTACGCCCACCGAGCAGGCGGATAAAGCAGACTTGCTGCGGGCCCAGATGGACAGGACCGAGAGGCGTCGCAGTTTTGGCGGGAGCTTGTTGAGGATCCAGTGGTGGCAAATCGACCTGGGCTGCGAGGTCGCGAAAGGGTTTCCCCGCAGGCGCGGTGGGCGGGGCTGCCGGCTGGGCCGGTTCTGGTTTGGCTGTTGGCGGTTCTGTTGCCGCAGGTGCGGCCGGTTCTGGTTTGGCCGGTGGCGGTTCTGCTGCCGCTGGTTCAGCCGGTTTCGGGAGCGTTTCTGGTGTTGCGGATTCCGTGTTGACTGCCACATCGGTTGCCGGTGGCGCCTTGTCGGCAGGTACTGCTGCGTTAAGTCCGCCACCGATGCCTGTTGTTGTCATTGGTTTTGCGGCCGGCAGGGTTGCCGTGCCTGCGGTACTGTCCTGGGGTGAGGCAGGCGGACCGGTTGCCACCCGGTCTCGCGTGTGATCGACGGGCTCAGTCTCTGGTTCCGGGTCGCTTTCCAGGTCAGAGACCGCTGCGTTACCCGTCTCTGTATTCGGAGTGTCTAGTTCAGACGGGTTGGTTTGTGCCAATGCCCGGTCACTACTGCCGGGAAAGAAAACAAAGACGACCAGAGCGACGAGGAGCACGAGGATTAGTAGCACACTGCAGACGGCGCTAATCACAATCCCCAGTGGTATTTTTTTCGTGTTGCCGTTCTGGTTTGGGGACAGGCCTGTTCGGTCGTCTTTCGTGGTTTCCTTCTTGGCTTTCTGCTCGGTTCTGGCGGGGCGGCTGGTGGCGATTCGGACTCCTGCCGCTTTGCTTTGTTTCACGGGTGTCGGCGACGACTCGGTGTTGATGCCCGGGAATTCTGTGGAGACGACGGGTGCGTTGGCGACATCAGCCGCTGCGGAATTCTCACGCATGGTTTCCGGCTCGCCGCTTTCCTGGTCTTGCTCCTGATGATTTTGTTCCAGCCAATCCCCGAGAATCCCTTCGACAGCGGCGACATTGGCAAACCGTTCGTCTGCTTGTGGCGCCATCATCCGGTCACAGATCTTGACCAGTGCGGGGGGAAGATCCGCGCGCCGGTCGAGGATCGTCTTGGACGGTCCCTGCTGTTTGGCGGCGACAAGCTCTGTCTTTTCCAGTTGCTGGAATGGGGCCTTTCCTGTTAGCAGGAAATAGAAGGTGGCCCCTAGTGCATAAATGTCAGCGGCGGCGGTGAGCGGCGCGTCTTGGAGTTGTTCGGGTGCTAGGTAGACAGATGGTTTCGCTTCGGACGATACGGTGGCCGCAGCCGCACCGGTCATTCCCAGATCCGCAATCTTCAACGTTTCCTGTTTGTCCACCAGGAGAACCGTGGGTTGGATTCCGCCATGAACCAGGTTGTTGGCATGAATGTGCACCAGGCCCGACGCAGCTTGTCGGAGCCAGGTAACGGCCTCTTTGACGGGAAGCAGCTTTTGATTGGCCACATGTTCTTGCAGCGTGGGACCCGCCACATGCTCGATGGCCACGTAGTAGCGTTCGCCTTTCTGGTCGACATCCAAGACACGTAACAAGTGGGGGTGATCGACCCCGAAAGCCTTCCTGGCGGCGTCAAGCGAATGTTCGTCTCGGAGAATTTTGATTGTGGCCAGCCGATTCAACTGCGTATGTTCGGCCAGGAACATCGCGCCTTGCGACCCTTTTTTCGTCTGCTCGCGGAGGGTGTAGGGACCCAGCCTGAGGTTGTGTCTGCCAGCCAGCAGCTGCATCACTTGCCAGGGTGAAAGCAGTTTCGCTTTGACGAAGATTCGGGCGGCTGCCTTGGCGTCGCTGGCACCCTGGGCGGCCTCTTCGTGTGCTGTGATTTGCTCGGCAGAGACGAGCTGGCTCCGCTTGAGAATTTCCAACAATTCCGTGGCGGTTGCGATCGCGGCAGATTTTCCCATCGGCTGTACTCCCTATCCTGCTATTTTCACCGGCGGGCCCAGTTGTGGCAAGTCTCAGGTGCGTGAACACTCGCTGGTTTCTTGGAGCGGGGCGTCGCAGCCCGGGTAAAACGTACTTGTGGGAATCCCCTGAATTGCCGCTTGGCTGGAGATAGACTCGACGGGTTGCGTTGATTGCCGTAGGCTGGGCTGCTGCAATGCGGGTCTTGGGCGTTTATTCCTATCTTTGCCAGGAAACACCATGGAATATCTGATTGCCTTGATCGCTTTGACAGCACTGGAAATTGTGCTGGGAATCGACAACATCGTTTTCATTGCGATCCTGACCGACAAACTGCCGGCTGAGCAGCAGTCCAAGGGGCGTCGCTTGGGATTGGCGCTGGCCATGATCATGCGGCTCTTGCTACTGTTCTCGTTGTCCTGGATTCTCGGCCTTTCCGAAGGGCTGTTTGAGCTTACGAGTCTTGGACTGCCGGCGAGTTTCTTGCCAGAGGGTGAGCATGGAACCGAAGTAAATGTGATCTCCGGGAAAGATCTGATCTTGTTTGCCGGCGGTCTCTTCTTGATCTGGAAAAGTGTCACCGAGATTCACGAGAAGATCGAACAGACAGGCGGGCACGGTGCGGATGCCGAAGCAGCCAAGCAAGGCGTTTCCATGTCCAAAGTGCTGATGCAGATTGCCGTCATGGATCTTGTTTTCTCGCTGGACTCGGTGATCACGGCGGTGGGTACGGTTCAGGCCGACGGCGAAAACTTCTGGCTCGGAATTGGGGTGATGGCTTCGGCCATCGTCCTCGCTGTGGGGGTGATGATGTTGTACGCCAATCCGATCAGCCGCTTTGTTTCTCAGCATGCTACTTTCAAGATCCTGGCGATGGCTTTCTTGATCCTGATCGGCGTGATGCTCGTCGCCGAAAGTATCGGCACTCCGATTGCCAAGGGCTATATCTATTTCGCCATGGCCTTTGCGCTGATCGTTCAATTCTTGAACATGCGTATGCAGACCAACGCCCGGGCCAAATCTGCGAGCTCGTAAATTGCGTCTGTCTGTTGATTCCTCGCGTCAGAAATCCGCACGTCATCGTCCAGGTGTCTAGTGTGGGCCGCCACAGAGTAGCACACGTTTGGCACCTGCATCGTTGGTGGTGATTGCCGGGGGGCCGTGCGCCGTCGCCAGCGGCCCTCGACTTTTTCGGAGTCCAAATCTATGCTTTCTGGCGTTGCCCGGGCGGACTGAATGGTACGTCTGGCGCACGGCGACTCATCACCATGATGAGCCACTGCGATCGTATCCATAGTACTGCGGCTCACTGGTGAAGAAATCATCTGCAGCAAGTGAGGGAGAGACGATGCGAAAGTTATTATTGATGTGCCTGGTCTCGGGGTTTGTCGGCGCCTTGATGGCGTTGTCCGTAACACGGGATGGACCGGCTATGCGGTTGATGGCCCAGGAGCGTTCAGCGGCGATCGCGGCGCCAGTAGCTGGCAGTAGCGGGGCCGACGATTTGGCTGATTTTTCCGCAGCCGAACGAGTGAACATTGCGGTCTATGAGAATGCCAATCGAGGTGTGGTCAATATTACGACACGCATGGCTCGGCAGCAGTCGTTTTTCTTCGACGAAGGCCGTCCCTCCGAGGGTTCAGGTTCGGGAAGTGTCCTCGACAAACAAGGCCATGTCTTGACGAACCTGCACGTGGTGGAAGACGCCAAAAGCGCCCGTGTCACATTGTTCAACAACGAGACCTATACAGCGCGCCCGGTAGGTGCGGACCCCGATAACGACATCGCGGTGCTGAAGATCGATGCCCCACCGGAGATGCTGTTTCCGATCAAGCTGGGGGATTCTACCCGGTTGCGCGTGGGACAGAAGATCTTCGCTATCGGCAATCCGTTTGGATTGGAGCGGACTATGACAGTGGGCATCATCTCCAGCCTGAATCGCCAGATCCCTTCTAGGAATCGTCGCGAAATGAAGTCGATCATCCAGATCGATGCGGCGCTCAATAGTGGTAATTCAGGCGGGCCGTTACTGGATAGCCGCAGTCAACTGATCGGCATGAACACCGCGATTGTGAGTCCCAGCGGCGCGGGGGAAAATACAGGTGTGGGGTTTGCGATTCCGGTGACCACGATTCGCCGTGTGGTGCCCCAGCTGATCCGGCATGGGCGCGTGATTCGTCCGGACACAGGAATTTCTCGCGTCTATCAGACCGAGGAAGGGCTGGTAATTGCCACACTGGTTCCTGGGGGCCCGGCCGAACGGGCAGGCCTGAAGGGGTTTCGCCGAGTGCGCCAACGTCGGCGCGTCGGTGGTTTTGTTTTTGACGAGATGAGCTGGGATTACAGTTCCGCCGATCGTATCGTGGCGGTCAATGGGGAACTGGTCAAAACCGCGGATGAGTTACTGACGATCATTGAACGCAAACGCCCGGGCGAGGAAGTGACCATGACGGTGGTGCGTTCAGGGCGGCGCCTTGACGTCCAGCTCACACTTGGTGACAGCGAGTGAAGCAGCCCGCACGACCGCCCTCAAGAGTGGCTGAGCGTTGTCCCGAGCGGGCCGCGGTTTCAGAGCCAGGTTTACTGCCCCTCAGGGGTGGCAATCGCATACAAGTATTCTTGACGCCGGCCGTTTTCGGTTTGGCCTACGCGCAGGTAGAGTCGACTGCCGCAGATAACCGGTGACGAAAACTGTTCCCCTGGGATGCGGGCACGCGAGACCTGCTGATATTTTTTCGGATCGGCCCGGAAGATGGTTGCCTGCCCGGCTTCATCAAAGGCATAGATCAAGTCGTTGACCATGATTGGTGCGGCAGTAAAGGTGCCACCGATCCTCTGCTTCCAGGTCACTTTGCCGGTGCGGGTGTCCCAGCAGGTGGCGATTCCGGCATCCAGCATGGCGTACAGGTAGTTGCCCTGGACCAGCATGGACGGCACGTAAACACGTGACTTGTTTTCCCAGGCCACTTTCTTGGAACCATCGGCAAACACCGCCTGCACGTGGTTCTTTGGGTACCCGCCACTGGCGAAGACACGTTCTCCGTCGGTGACCAATGTTGTGACGCATTCCGTAGTGGCGGCTTCCGTTTCCCAGAGTAGGTTGCCAGTGGTCGGGTCCAGGCTTGTTACCAGGTTGCAGCCCTGGATCACGACCTGTTCTTTCCCGGCGGCCTGGATCAAGATCGGTGATGCGTAACTCGCCAGCTTGGGACGCATACGTTTCCAGGCGACCCTCCCGGTGGCCCGCTCCAGTGCGGCGATCGCGCCACCGCCTTTGTTGTCACTGGCGACAATCACCAGGTCGCCGTAGATGAGGGGAGAAGCCGCGAAGCCTTGGTGGGTGACGAAGGGACTGATTTTTTGTTGCCAGAGGACGTTGCCTGCGAGGTCCAGCGCAGTCGTCCAGACGGCGCCGTCATGCAGGAAGTTGGCGAGCAGTCGCGTTCCATCACAGGCCAGCGTCGCGGAGGCCTGGGAAGTCTTCTGATGGCCACCGCGGTCCAGGCCACCGGTGTGTACGTCGGTTTTCCAGACTAGTTTTCCAGTTTCCCGCTGCAGGCAGAGCACCGAGTGGATTTCTCGTTTTTCATCAGCGGTCGGCAGGTAGATGAAGTCACCGACAACCGTTGGCTGGGCGTGTCCTCGTCCAGGAACGGCGAATCGCCAGGCGACGTTCTGGTTCGGTCCCCATTCCAGCGGTGGCTTTTGGCCAGGCGTAGCGATGCCTGTGTGCTGCGGACCACGCCACCAGGGCCAATCGTTCTGTGCAGGGGCGTTCGTTACACGTTCGGCGGCCGTCAGCGGTGTCTCGCTGACGAGAAAGCCTGAGGCAAGCATGGCCAGGGCCAACAGGAGGCAATAACGTGCATGCGAGCGAAGCTGGTAGGTCATCGATGAATCCTTACGGGGCAGGTTAGCCGTGGGGTAGCAGGCAAGCAGCCATGGTGGGGCCGTTCGCCGTCGTCTCGATTTGAGTCCTCGATCATAACCGCAATCGGCGGTGGGCGAAAATGATCCTGGCGGTTTGCGCGTTGGGCGGGACGCGCGACGTCACCGGTCCTGGCTGGTTTGTCCCGGACTGGGCCGATTGTGGCGGTTGACAGTCCGCCGCGCCACCGGGACACTAGAGGTTGTCCGTGTGGCGTTTTGGCGCCGGCGGGCTGTTTCCTGTGCGCCCCCTTCGTCTAGTGGCCCAGGACATCGGATTCTCAGTCCGAAGACAGGGGTTCGACTCCCCTAGGGGGTACTTGGCTATCTGGCAGCGCCTCGCACCAAATCGCAGCAGCTGATTGATTCGCGGATCGTCGTCGAGACCGGCGTGTTGCCACACGTGGCGAAGCGGATGGCCGAGGACGATTCGATTTACGATCAGCTGCAATCGCTGGTTGACCAGTTCCGTTCGGCTCGGGATTTGAGAACGTGGATTCGGCTGGACATCGAGTTCCATCGCTCGTTGCTGGAAGCGAGCGGTCTGGACCCGTTGGTGGCTTTTGGCGACCTGCTGCATGTCTTCTTTCAGCGGTTTCGCGAAAGCGTCAAGAAAGCCGAATGGAAAGAAGGAATCAAAAGCCATCAGCGATTGATTGACTCGCTGCGCAATGGTCACTTGAAAGTCGCGACCAACGAGTTGCGGAGTCACATCGAGAGCCACAGATCAAGGGTGTGACGCATGTCAGGCAACATTTCAAAATCGGCAGGACGGATCGACACCATCCCGCGGCACAAGCAAGGGGATGCCTGCGTGACCCCTGCGTGTCTGACTCCCTTGCCTGCGCTGCAGGCTTGTGTGGTCATCGTCATCGTTTTGACCATCGGCAATGTCTCCGCCGCTGACGACAGAGCAAAGCTCACGGCGGAGTTCGAGAAATCGATCCAGCCGCTGATTGTCAGATCCTGCGGAAAGTGCCATGGGAAGGCGCCCACGGATAACGATCTGGATCTCACGAGCTTTGGCTCCGCCCAGGCGATCTTGGCTCGGCCCAAGACGCTCAGCAATGTCGCCGAGCGGGTGCGCGGTGGCGACATGCCGCCGAAGGAGGCACCGCAGCCAAGTCAGGCTGAGCGAAAACAACTGCTGAACTGGATCACGGCGGCGCTTGATGCCGAGGCGGCCGCGCGGGCCGGCGACCCCGGACCGGTGACGCTGCGTCGACTCAGCAACACGGAGTACGACAACGCAATCCGCGATCTCACCGGCGTGGACATGCGGCCGACACAGGCCCGCGAGTTTCCCGTCGACAGCGTCGGTGGCGAGGGTTTCGCCAACGTCGGGGAAGCGATGCCGGTGACGCCCGAACTGGTTCAGCGCTACCATCAGACCGCTCGTGACGTTGCCGCGCGGGCCGTGCTTCTGCCAAAGGGTTTTCGGTTCTCTTCCTCTCCGGACCGACCGATCTGGACGGCTGAAACGCTGAAGGCACTCCGCAGCTTTCACGCTCGCTACGCTGTGCCGAACGGAGTCCCGCCGTTAGCGGCGCACCTCGCGGCGACCCTGCGCCACCGCGAGAAGTTGATCAGCGGCGGCCCTGCAGCAATCGCTGCTGTGGCCGCCGAAGAGAAGCTCAATGCGACTTATCTAACTGCGTTGTGGGCCGGGCTTAGCGGCGTGACGGACTCATCTTTAACGCCAGCGGAAGCCGATGCTCAAATGAAGCAGTGGCGAGAGAAGGCGGCCGAGATGGAAGCTCGGAAGCAACGACGGCAGGTCGCTTTCCAAAAGATCGAGTCTGGTTGGGCATCGTCGAAACGCGTCCTCGCGAAGTCTCAGGTTGGGGAAGGGAAGTCAGTCGCCTTTGAAAATGAGGTCTCGGTTCAACGGGGCGAACTGCTCCTGTTGACCGTGCTTCCGAACGATAATCACGGCGCCGACAGCACGCTCGTCGAATGGACGATCCGGGAAACAGCCGGGGATAAGCGAACCTGGAGCGTCGCCGATCTGGTTCCCAATCTACTGAAGGGGAACTCCTGGTCCGACAAGCACGAGGCCCGCTGGAGCTTCCTGGAAACGACGTCAACTCCAGCGTTCCTCACCGACCGGCGCGACAGCATACAAGGACATGCCGGACTGAAGGCGTGGCGCCTCGGTCCCGAGCCTACGGTCTTTGTGAACGCCGGCGAGGAATTGCGGGTCTGGACCACCTTACCCGCACGAACTTTCTTTGTGCATCCGGGACACAAACGCCCCGTGTCGGTCGCCTGGACGAGTCCGATCGCTGGCGAGTTGCTGGTGTCGGGCCGCGTCGCCGACGCTCATCCCGCCAACCTCGACGGGATCGCGTTCGAGTTGTCGCATCTGGCAGCTCCGGATTTGGGGCCGGCACTGGCTGAAGCGGGCAGTGCGTCCACGGATCTGGTGGACCCCGGTCTGGCTCCGGCACCGCTCGACGTCATTCGAGAAAAGTGGCGGGCGGCAACCACCGATCCGGCGCCGGTTCTGGCGGCGATCAAGGCCACGCAGGATCAGTTGTTTCGAGGCAACTACGGGAAGCACGCCGTCATCGCGGTCGGCAACGGCTTTCCCGCATGGGAAGAACTGAACCGTGTCGTCGCTCGCGAGCGAGTTCAGGGTGCCGCCCGTGAACCAGTTTTTCGGCTCGTCGCGTTGCCGGCTCACCCCGACACGTTCGTGGTCTGGGACCGGCTGCGGTTGCAAGGAGGCGACGGACGGACGCTCGTGTTCGCCGAACACCCGGAATTGAAAGCGGCAGTCGAGACGGCTAGTGGCCTTAACTTCGGACATCATCCAAAGAACCGGCCCGTCCCCAAATCCGCACTGGTCACGCCCGCCGGCGCCGAGGTAGTCATCAACTTGGAAACCCTGCCAGCACCGCTCCTGGAGCTACTCAAGCTGCCGCGGTTCCTTCGCGCCGACGTGAGCCTCGACGAAGGCAGTCCGAAAACGGCCGAAGTGCAGGCGTTCCTGATCGCCGCGACGGGCGGCGGCGGCAGACTGGCCGAGCCGGTCGCCAAAGCGACGGCGGGTGCCCCGGGCGTCGCAAAGATCGTCCACCCGCGCGTCGCCGCCGAACGGGCTCGACCGGCGGCGGAGTTTCGCGCCCTCTTCCCGCCGGCAGTCCTCTTTGCACCGATCATCCCGCGCGACGCGCAGGGGAGCATCTTCCTGTACCACCGTGAAGACGAACATCTGCGTCGACTTCTGCTCGATGACGCGGGGCGAGCCGAGCTCGACCGCCTGTGGAACGAACTCGATTTCGTCAGCGAGCAGCCGTTCGCCACTCCACGCATGCTCGAAGAAATCACACAGTACTATCGCCGACCGAACGATGGCGCGCGAATTATGTTCTTCTACATGCAACTGTTCGACGAGCAGGTGAAACAGGAGGAGCAGGCCCTTCGCACGGCCAAAGTCACTGCTGAGAAGACGCATCTGAAGGCGCTGCTTGCCTTCGCCTCCCGAGCCTGGCGCCGGCCGCTCGCCGGCGACGAGCTCACCGCGATCCTCGCGTCCTATCGCGCCGATCGCGCCGACGGAGTGAAGCACGATGCGGCATTCCGCGCCGCGCTCACCCGCGTCCTCTCGTCACCGTGGTTTCTCTACCGGGTTGAGCAGCCGGCGAGCGGACCGCACTGGCAGCCGGTCTCGGGCGACGAACTGGCGACGCGACTGAGCTTCCTGTTGTGGGACTCGATCCCCGACGACGAACTGCGGGCGAAGGCTGCGCGTCTTCACGAGCCGGCGGTGATGGAGGAACAACTGCGGCGGATGCTGAAGGACGGCCGGATGCGAGGCATGGCTGCGGAGTTCGGCGCCCGCTGGTTGGGTGTGCGGGACTTCGTCACTAACCACGGCCGGAATCTGAAGCAGTTCCCCGAGTTCACGCCGACCGTGCGCGACGCGCTGGCCGAGGAGCCGGTACGGTTCTTCGAAGATTTACTCGTGAAGGATCGCCCGGTCGCCGACGTGATCGCCACCGATGCAGTGGTCGTCAACGATGTCCTCGCCAGGCACTACGGCATCCCTGGCGTGACCGGTCCTAGTTGGCGTCGCGTTGAGAAGGTTTCCGCCTACGGTCGCGGCGGGTTGCTCGGCTTTGGATCCGTGCTCGCAAAGACGGCGGCGGCCTCGCGTACCAGTCCCGTCAAGCGCGGCGCGTGGGTGGTTGAGATACTCGGCGAGCGGTTGCCCAAGACCCCGCCCGGCGTGCCGCCGCTGCCCGAGACTCCGCCCGCAGGTTTGAGCGTGCGGGAAATCACCGAACGTCACCGTAAGAATCCGGCCTGTGCCAACTGCCACGTCCGCATCGATCCCTACGGCATGACGCTTGAACAATTTGACGCGATCGGCCGACTGCGGCCCGCCAAAGATTTGAAGCCCGGTGACTCCAAGGCGACCACTCGCGACGGCGTCGAGATCGATGGCTTCGCCGGCCTGCGAAAATACCTCGCTGGCCCTCGGCGCGAGGACTTGCTGCGGGGGCTCGCTCGCAAACTGACAGGTTACGCGCTGGGCCGCGCCGTTCAGCTTTCCGATCGGAAGCTAGTTGAAGAGCTGACAAAGACGATGGTCGATGGCGGCCGCTGGTCGGACGTCTTGCTCATCATCGTTCGTAGCGAGCAGTTTCGCTGCGTTCGACCGGCAGCCACGACCGTCCGTTGAAAAAAGTAACCCGATGCGTAAGTGAGGGACAGAAGTCCAGTCTGATCATAATAACCCAAGGCTCATAATTCTCTCGCTTACGCGTCGGGTTACGACAGACTTACAGGCGCCTTTTGCTTCGCGAAAGTCTACAATCAAATAATCTTTCCATTACAGGAACATCCCCATGCCCATCCCATCCGCTTCGACCTTCTCGCGACGCACACTGCTGCGTGGAGTCGGCGTCTCGATGGCTCTGCCGTGGCTCGAATCGCTGTCCTTCGCCGCAGGCACGGGAAGCAGCGCCGCCGATCAGCCGCCGACCCGCACGCTCGTCACCTTCACCGGCATGGGCTTCCACTCGAGTCATTGGTGGGCCAAAGGCGAGGGCGACGCCATGGAACTCGGGCCGTGCCTGAAGCCGCTTGATCCCTGGAAACAGCGGCTTGTCTTCCTCCGCGGTCTGTGGAACGAGCAGGCCAACAACGGAGTCATCCACTGCATGCAAACGGGGAACATGCTCAGCGGGGCGCCGATGTCGAAGACCGAGGTCCGCACGGGCGTCAGTTTCGACCAGTTGATGGCACAGCGAATCGGCAATCGCACGCGGATACCATCGCTGGTGCTCGGCTGCGAAGGGCCGATTCCGGGTCTCCAGGATGGGCATCCATTGCTTTACAGTTCGCACATTTCGTGGAGCACGGCGGTGTCGCCGACCTGGACGGAAACGCGTCCGGCACTGGCCTTCGATCAACTCTTCCGCACGAAGCCCAACCGCGGCGACCAGCGTATCGTTGATGCCGTGCTCGAAGATGCCCGATCGCTACGGAAACGACTCTCCGTTTCGGACCGGCAGCGGTTTGAGGAGTATCTCGGCAGCGTTCATGAGATCGAGGGTCGTATCAAACAAGCTGGCCAGAAACGCAATGCCGACGGCTGGAAGCCAACGCTGACCGCCCCTGATCGCCCACGGCCCGCCGATGGCATTCCCGCCGAGATTCCGGATTACTGGAAGCTGATGAACGATATCGTGCTGCTGGCCTTCCGCACCGATACCACGCGGATCGCGACCCTCAAGTATTGCAACGACGGTTCGATCCTCACGCACTCGCACGCCGGCGCCAAAGATCAGCATCACCAAATGGCCCACTCCCAGCCTGCGGAACTCGTCGGGGTCAACCAATTTTTCACATCCCAGCTCGCCTACCTCTGCGAACAGATGGAGAAAGTGAAGGAGGGCGGTCGCACACTGCTCGACAACACTTCCATCATGCACTGTTCAAGCATGATCCACGGCAATCACGACTCGAAACAACTGCCGGTGGTCCTGCTCGGCGGAGCGGGCGGCAAACTCCGCGGGGGCCGCGCGCTCGACTATCTCGAAGCTCCCAACCGTCGCATGTGCAGCCTGTTCCTCAGCCTGATGGAGTGGGGCGGCCTGGAACTCGACCGCTTCGGCGATTCGGCGGAGCGGTTGACAGGCATTTGATCGGGCTGTCTCTGGTTGCGCAACTTCCATTCAACCCACGCACCGGCGGCAGGAGGGGCGGCGGGACGGTGTCCCAACATCCGGTTGACCGGTGGTCGATAAACGCTCGCAGTCGACCGTGCAGCAGTGGGCGAGAATGTCGTCGAGCGCCATGGAGGCTCGATCGATTGGCGTCCTCGCCAGACCTGATACGGTTTGGGGATCTGGCAGGTAAGGCCACAAGACCTAATGGATCACCGCGAAACAGGCCCTGGGGTGAGGTTGTTAATGCTTTGCTTGACAGCTTTCTTACTGGCTGTAGCGAAGTCGAAAGTAGAAAGGCTGATGTTCTGATTGCCACTCCATTTCGCACCTTGAATCAAAGACGGATAAGGATACTCGACGGGCACCGTTGAGTGAAGCAGCAGATACCCCTCAGTTGTGCGACCGCACATGACCTCAGCATACACGTCGATGCGATCCCATTCGAATACGACGAACAACTTGAACTTCCGCTTACCCGACGGTGCCTTCCAACTCTTACCCCGTTTGTAATAGTGCGCGTACACCAGACTGGCGTCGACAACAGTTCTATATGCAGACTCGAACGGCACACTGGACTCACCTTTCAGCGCCGCATACCAAAGCAACGAGTTTTGAATGCACTCCAGGATTGTGGCCTTCAGCGGCGTGCCAGTGAGCTGCGCGGCATCTTCGAGCGGAAATGGAACTGGAATTAACCGGATGTTGTCCATCCACTCAATACGATCGCCATCTAACTCTTCCATTTGTGGGTTGACTTGGAGAATGAGTTTCGCCTCACGGTCCAGTGTGACGTTGTGCAGGTTGGCCATATAGTGATTTGCAACACTGAACGCAGCGCGTTGAACGGTGGGAAACCGGTCGATCAGACGGCTCGGATCTCCAGGAGGAGCACTAACGTCTCCAATGTGGAAGGATAGGTTTCGCAGCGTCATGGCTGAGGCCTGAGTTTGCCCAGGCCGCCTGGGACTTCCATGTGTTGCGGCAGGAGGGGCGGCGAGTTTTTCCTTGGTAATCTTGCAGTTGGGCAACGCCTGCTGCAGTTCGTTGACGTCCGTGTCGGTTGCTCGGGAACCATCGGGGTGGACTGTCTGCAGTTTGGCTAGACCCTTCAGGTGCACCAACCCCCCTTTGGTAATCGAGGTTTCGCTGAGGTAGAGCCTCCGCAGGGTGGTCATTTCCTTGAGGTGCACCAAGCCCGCGTCGCTGACCTGCACGCCGCGTAGATTTTGACAGCTGAAACACGAACTTTAATGTTGATAGGATCCTTAATCGCATGTTATCAAGAGCAGGTGCGGGGCATCAACTGCATCGTTGGTGCTTGGCGGCCAAATCGTACCTAAGGGTTTAGTCCGCGCAACGCAACTTCGAGATATGAGGTACCTGACATGCCAGCCACAAGCCCCGGCGCTACCGCCGTCAAAGATGTCCTCACAGAACTCGAATCGTTCGGCGACGAGAAACGCCGCCAGTACAACGCAAAGGCAGGCCCGGATGGGATTGCGGGCGCACCGCCCAACAAACAGTTTGGCTGCAAGACCAGCGACATCCGCAAGCTCGCGAAGCGGATTAAGACGGATCACGAACTCGGACTGAAGTTGTGGAAAACCGGCAATATGGATGCGCAGTTGCTGGCGACCCTAATCATGAATGCGAAGGAGCTCTCCGCGGAACAGCTCGACAGGATGGTGCGCGAGGCCCGGTTCGCGTGGGTGGCGGATTGGCTGCAAGCGTACATCATCAAGGGCCAGCCCGACGACAAGAAGGAGAAACTGCGCGAGAAATGGATGAAGAAGAACGAAAAGGACAGGTGGGCTGCTCGGGCCGGCTGGCATCTCACCGCATCCAAGATCAACAACGGTGAGGATGGTGTGGATGTTGAAACGCTCCTCGATCGCATCGAGAAGGAGATGCCCAGGGCCAATCCAGAAACGAAGTGGACGATGAACAATACCCTCGGAGCCATCGGCATCAAGCATGCCAAACATCGCAAACGCGCGATCACCATCGGCGAGAAGATCGGCCTCTACGAAGACTGGCCGGTATCGAAGGGGTGCACGATCCCCTATGTCCCAGTATGGGTAGCCGCCAGGGTGAAGGGAAATAGCTGACGAGTAGGGAGAGTGGCTTCGGGTGAGTCTAGGAACAGTCAACGCAACCGGGCTCGCAACGGCGGCGGGGCTTGGTGTGNTACTCCNAAAGCGCGGAGTTCCCACGGGTTATTTAGAGGCACAATCGCTGNAAAGGACCCGCGGTTTTTCGGACCACCGAGAGGCAAGTACGCCCCACAGCCAACCCCGCGGTTAGTTTTACCAGCGTTCCAGCTACGGCCAGCGCGCCGGTTGCCCTTTTCCCTTGGGGGGCGACAATCAGGCTTGGCGCAGGTGTTGTGCCGCACGTTTGTCAATGAAAACGAATCCGTGCAGAAGCAGATTAAGAGTTTTCCTACGCAAAGGTGTCGTTTCAGTTGTTTCACAACCAGGGTGTCAGGCATGCTCACTTGGCTGTAGCGTGCGCGTAGCTGCGTGTTGCAGTGGCGTCGCATGCCCTGTTTCACAGTTCATGCCAGACCCAGCACCCATATTCTGCACGCTGTTTCTTGATTGCTGTCTGCCAGAACATCTTGCAGAATTCATACAGTGAGGATGGCGACACCAACACCTCAAACTTCCATGTCCCTCTGGAAGAATCGTCCCACACAGGAGCATCCAGAAATGTTGCCAGAGTGGACGCTTCTTCGCGGATCATCGCCAGGTCGGCGTGATCGACGACATTGACACGTTGCCCGGATGTCAGAACCAGGTTCAACTCGTATCCTACGAATCCTTGACCCCTGTATTTCATGCGTGTCCGTTGCTTGCCATCGTGCCATTCTGTGTAAGTGTCGCCACTGGGCACTTTTTCCATCAGACGTTCTCCGATGATTTGCAGCGCGTGGATGTCAGGCAGTTTGCCACGGCGAGCCCTGCCAGGGCTGATGGAATGGTCATCTGCTGAAGCTGTGACGGCGCCTTGCTTGACAAGGTAATTGCCTCGGTCCCTGTCAAAAATGACAGGACAAGTTAACGTGTGAAGACGCCAGAGCGGTCCCAACGGAATCACGACACATAGAATTCCAAGCGGTGTTCCAATCAGCGCCAGCAACAGTGCTGCGGGAGCGCGGTTTAAGTATGCCATAACCCATGGTCCGCAGATGAAAACGAGACCAACCGGCAGCAAGGGCAAGAAAAAGGCAGATACACCCAGCCACCGGAGGGTAGCCTTCAGCGACGGCGTCCACTTAAGCCGCTTGTTGCTGATTGTGCGTAGTTGTTTTTCCTCACCGACCTTGAATTCGCCCTGTACGGGCTTGCAGGGGGTCCAGCGGGTCATCTTCGCTATCGGATCTCCCCAGAACTTTTCAGGTGGTGTCCAATCCTCGACCCAATACTCTGATGAAGTCTGTTCGCGGTTTTCAACTCTGCTATCAGCGGTCATATACAGGCTTTCTCTGACTTGCTTTGCATCATCGAATTGTTTCAGTCGAGCGGCGGTTTTTTCGCTGGCTGCGTTGGCAAAGTGAAACACGGGATGGCACGTGGGACACACACGGACTCAGTCAAACTCCTACTCCCAGGACCAAAGTTCGTTTTGTCATAAGGGCACTTGTACGAGGCGAAGTACTTTCCCAAAAACACTCCACTTCACTCTCAAGCTTTGTCTGCCTGGTATAGCCAAGCGATCGTAGTGTACCTAGAGCCCGTTGTTCGCAGTTGAGGTGTGTAAAAGTCGAGAAGTTTTACACTCGCCTTGTGTCCTGCGGCTGGCGCGCACCGCGTGTGGCCGGGGCGGAGAGAAGTTGATCCGTACTATCGCACTATTGGCGAGTCGCGGAATTCTTGAGGGCTGCAAACCCAAGATTCGAAGCGATGCCGATGCTCGACGTCACTTGTGTCACGATGCGATCACCCCCACGGAGACTGGCAGCTGCGCGTGCTGGCTGGCAAGGACGTCCTGGCCGACCAGCTGGTGAGTGCCGAAACGGTCACCGACGAATGGCTGGACGTGACCGTGGACCTGTCGAAATACGCGGGGACCCAGGTTCAACTGCGGATTGAAAATCGCGCCAATGACTGGCGAAACGAGTGGGCCTACTGGCACACCGTGAAGGTAGTCACCCGCCCCTGAACACTGACCCGCCGTAGCGGTCACAGTTCTTCCTTGATGAACTTCTTCAGGCCTTTCCGGTTGTCCTTGTTCGCTGTCTTGACAATCCATCTCCAAATACTGGCGTGCACCTTGGCCTTGATGAACAGGGCAATGGGAATTTTCGACCACCAGTAGAGAAAGAACGCGTAAAGAGAGACCGCGATGCAGAAGCCCCACGCTGAGCCCGGGGGCTCAGCGATAAAAACGAAGATCCCCAAGTAGGGCAGGAAGATCGCCAGCATCACCGGGCTGCCAAAATAGAGCACGATGAACATCAGTGCCAGGTACCTGAACCAGCGGTGCTTCATGTAGGCGACCGCGATGATGCTCATCAGGGCAAGCAGGCAGCCCAGGCCCGCCACCATGGATGGAATCCCCCAGGCCATCCAGATCGCCTGCTCCTTGCTCGTGATCCCCAGCAGCATGCCAAGCAGGATCGGCAGTTCGAACAGCAGGCTGGCGAGACCCCACTTGATGCCGTGCTTGAACCCGGTGGCGAATACCTTCAGCCAGGGGACATCGATAGCGGTTTCTTTCATGGCAGTGCTTCTCGAATCTCAAGCCTTGGGAGACAGCACGGTTGTAGCCGTTCTGGAATGGATCAGCAGCAGACCCAGCAGACGTTTCATGTTCAGCTCCTTCGGCAAGCGTATCCGGACGGCCGTAGTGTACCTGGCGCCCGTTCTTTGCACTTAGGGTGTGTAAGATTCGAGAATTTTTACACACGCCTTGTGTCCTCAGGCTGGCGCGCACAGCGTGTGGCCAGCAACCGGACTCGCACCGGCGGCAGGAGGGGCGGCGGGGTTATTTACTCTCGTTGCCATCGATGTACCAATTCCTTTTAGACACAAATATCCCATCCTTGTAAGTGTATTCCGACCGCTTCTGCCCGTT
>PBOG01000039.1 GCA_002724245.1 Planctomycetaceae bacterium | reverse complement strand
CGAGGGGACCTTGTGCTCAGCTCCTGGTGTAACCGAACGGTGGAATGATGGGATGAGGCGGGCAGGGAATCATTTGGATACCGTCCACTGGTCTGGCATGCGGTCGCACTACGCTAATTCTCACTCCCCTCAGCGAGGCTCGACAGCCAACTCAGGAAAGATACATAAAGGACCAAGATCCAGTTCAATCCAAAGACAGCACCCAGCAACGCAAATACGTTTTCCAGACCCCACAGGTCCAGTGTGCTGAGATACACGTTGACACCGACAAACAGAGGCAACCCCAGGGGGATCTTACAGAGAATTTCCAGCAGCGGTGCGTAGAGAAATTGCAACGCGAACCAGATCGCTTTGAAAGGCAGGATCACAAGCCAGTCGAGCGGGCTGCGTTTTTCCTTTCCGACATAACGCAACAGCGTGTCAAACAGGAGGGCGATACAGAGTACGCTGAAGGACATGATCAGGGGCATGAAGGCCTGTGTAAAGCACCAGGCCAGCAGGGAGATGACGGCGAAGAAGCTCCAGATTGAGAGCAATGCATACCGTTGCTGACGGTGCTGCTTGAGGCTGGAAGAACTAGTCATAGTGCGTGTGCAGATGGGAGATGGAAGCGGAGGAGTGTTGCGGCTGAGAATGCGGCGGCACACTGCTCACCGGCGCCGTTTTTGCCTCCAGTAGCTTCGCGTCGCCGAGTAACTGATCCGACACGGAGCGACACAGATCGCCATGCCAAGCAACATGGTAAACCAAGTTATGCCAGATTTGTGGGGTGGCGAGCTCAGGAGCTGGTACCCACTCGCTAGTGGAATCGTGAGAGCCAGCACGCTGATCACGACTAACGCTATGTAGGTTATGTAAGTTATTAGAGAAAGCGTGCTGGCGAGGCATCCCCGGTTGGCGGTTTGGCTGCCGGTCTTGCGAGTCAGTTGGCTGGCTGTGGTACGTTTGGCTGGCACGGAAGTTGACGGCGTCGAACCAAACGTCGAGTACGTGCGGAACTGATAGGTGACATCCTCACTGTCGCGTGAAGGAATCATCTCGCCACGTCGCGCCCAGCGGATTGAAACCTTGCCGTGCGCCATGATCGCACAGAGGGTTTCGATCAACTCCCATGTCAGCTGCAGCGCCGTTTCCAAATCGACGTTGGCGGATTCGCTGGTGGCGCGGGCCAGTTGCTGCTCAAAGGGGACCTCTGACAGCGAGTCATCACCGGTCGGGGCGGCCGCTTTCACCGCGGAGAAGACGCCCGACCAGTGATCGCGGCCTGCGTCTTTGTTGATGGTCGAGGCGGTGGCTTGCATCGCGGAGACGGGCAACCTGCTGTGCTGGTGGTAGATCTGGCCGGCCAACAGCTGCAGTTGCTCTTGCCGAGCTGCTTCCTGCGCCGCGGCGAGTTGGCGTTGCTGTTCTTGTGGGCGCTGCCGGGCACGCTCGGAGGCCTGTGCCTGGAAGGTACTGCTGGTGTGTGATTTGAACTCGAGGGTGCCGGTGACCAACCTGAACTGTCCGAAAAAGGGGATCTCCAGGGGCGAGCGACCACCGCTGTAGTCGTGCCTGCTGTTGGTGATGATGGTCCACAACGCCTCAATGGCGGCAGCGGCCTGCGGTTCCGTGACGCTGCAGCTTGTGGCGATATGTTTGGTGATCTGTTGGCTGGTGATGGTACTGCGCCGCTGGGCGAAGGCCTTCCGCGCGGCTGGCATCTGCTGCGTGTCGTCCTCTGCCGTGTCGCCCTCATCCACAGCCCGAGCGTCCGCGGCATTCCCTTCCGACTTTTCTCCTTGGGGAGCCGCTTGTTTGTCCTCTGCGGACATTTCTCCAATCGCGTCGTCTGCGGCGATGGCGACAGGGAACGCTGGAGCGTCTGGGGCCGTGCCGGAGTCCGACGTGAGGGGTTCCTGGTGTGACTCGACAGACGCAACTCCGTTGGTGGTGCCAGCGGTGCTCTCCGTGGGAGGCGTGGCATCATTGCGAATGTCCAAATGCGCTGGCGGCTCGGCCGATTTGTCTGGGGCCGGTGGGGGAGGAGGCTCCACCACATCATCCGCTGTTTCGCCTGGCGCACTGTTGGCAAGCGTCGTGTCCGCGACAACCGGCGTGGGGGTCGCGTCAACGGCGGCCGCATCGAGTGTTTCAGTGCGTGGGTATCCGCTCCAGAACTCCAGGCGATCAAGGCCCGTCATCCAGCGGTTCAGCACACCGTCTACCAGCACACTTTCGCCTGGTTGGAGGATGGAGATCAGTTCATTCAGTTCTGCGGGGAATTGAACCTGGACCGCGATGTCTGTCGTGAGCAGCACGCCTTCCACAGTCATGCCATCCCGGTGAGAGTCGAGATCCGACACGTAACTTTTGGTGACTTGGTGAACGATCGTCTTGAACTGGAAACGGCGCGACGCGAGACCCGTGATCAGCTGTTCACGGTCTGCGGTGTAGATCTCTCTATCAGACAATTTCCCGGCGAGTTCCACTAGCTGGGCGTGGGGTTGGGGGGCTGCACCGTTGTGGGCGTCAAAAGGTGAGTTCATCGTAAGTGAAACCGGGTGGAGAGGCGGGTAGTCCGCGTTGGACTGGTGGGGTCAGCCACGACATGCTGCCACGTCGAGCGACGACATGTTATGCCATAGTATAAAACGGAACGGCTGTGCTTGCTTGACCCGGGAAAACCATGTTTCTGGTCCCGCGTGACAAACGTCCCGGGCTGTGGGGCGCGGTGCTGGTCCAGCTGGGCTGCTCCGCAAGACCTTTGTCGTTGCCGGAACGCGTGCGTTAGAATCTGACGACGTCGATTGGCTTTGCGCCGCGGGCTGCGGCCACGGGTAACTCGTTTCGGCACAATCAAGCCAACGCTGAAGCGGGGACGGCGCGTCTGGCAGTTTGATCCTGACTCTCCCGTATGAAAGGGCGTATGTTTATGGAAGGCCGAGTGACAAGTCAGTGGTGGGCGCTGGTTTTACTTTTGTGTCTGCTGTCGGAAACGTCGGCAGGTGCGCAGGAAGGTGACGCGCCGATCGATATTGGGTCGCGACGGGAATTGTTCGTCGACGGCTTCCTGGTGCAGACACTGGAAGGTGAGGCCCGCCAGATCCTGCAACGGCCGGTGCCTCGCGAGGTGGTACTGGTATGCGATCAGCCGTGGGAAGGAAACGGGGTCAATTATGTCACGGTGTTCCAGGATGGGGATCTCTACCGGATGTACTATCGAGGTGGCGATTATGCCTTCGGGTTGGAGCCGACTCACCCGCAGACATATTGCTATGCAGAAAGTCGTGACGGGATCCACTGGAAACGTCCCCAGGTAGGGCTGGTGGAATTTGCGGGCTCCAAGGAAAACAACATCGTGATTTCGGAGAAACAATTCGGTTATGTCGCCCACAATTTCAGCCCCTTCGTCGATACGCGACCTGGAGTTCCAGCGAACGAACGTTTCAAGGCGATTGGGGGAGGGCCGCTGGAAGTGCTGGCCTCAGGGGATGGCAGAATGTGGCGGAAAATGGGTGCCCGGCCGGTCATTACCAAGGGCGCATTTGATTCCCAGAATGTCATCTTCTGGGATGCGCACCGTCAGACGTTCCGTGGGTATCACCGCCAGTTCCGCAAGGGGCGCGACATCATGACGGAAACCTCCGACGATCTGATTCATTGGACAGAGCCCGTGTTCCTTGACTATGTGCCGTCTCGTGGCGGGGAACTGTATACCAATCAGATCACGCCTTACCATCGCGCACCACATTTGCTGGTAGGTTTTCCCACCCGCTACGAAGATCGTGGCCTTAATCCGGCGACACGCTATTTGCCTCAGTCGAAATATCGCCAAGCCCGCTCGGCGCGGTCCGTGCGAGAAGGGACTGCGGTTACCGAAGGGCTCTTTATGTGTAGCCGAGACGGCTTGCGGTTCCACGTCTGGCAAGAGGCCTTCATTCGACCGGGGTTGCGCACACGCGACAGCTGGTTTTACGGTGACACGTACCAGAATTGGGGACTGGTCGAAACCAAATCCGTGGTCGCCGCAGACGCTCCAGACGAACTTTCGATGTACCTCACGGAAGGGACATTGCAGAATGGCAGGCCAGGCAAGCTGCGTCGCTATTCGCTCCGGATGGATGGATTTGTTGCAGTCAACGCACCGATGGCTGGCGGCAAACTGGTAACGCGACCACTCAAGTTCAAAGGCCGGCGACTGGTGATCAATTACTCCAGTTCCGCTCGCGGCGGGATCCGCGTCGGGCTGTTGGATGCCAGCGGGCAGCCGGTGGCAGGGTACGCGTTGCCTGATTGTCCAGCGATCTATGGCGATTCGCTGGAACGGCCCGTCGAATGGCTGATGGGTGACGATGTGACGCAAGACGTCAGCGCGTGGTCTGGCAAGACCGTGCAACTGGTATTCGAGCTGAAGGATGCCGATCTGTTTTCCTTTCAATTCCAGTAATGCTGGCAGAGGCTCGGTAGGAAGGCGGTGTGTGATCGCAAATGGACCGTTTGTTTCCTTGATGTAAAAGTGGGCCAAAGATGAATCGTGCACGCGTGTTTTCGTTGATGGTAACAGTGCTCTTGTCGTGGGGAGGAGTGGGGGCTATGGCAGGTGAGAAGAAGCGTCGGGCCCGGGATCTGGGGATCCCTTTTGTCGGGATCCCTGGCCCGAACAATGCCATCACCGATGTGGCCGGCGTGCAAGTTGGACACAGCACGATCATCTCTGGTAATGGTCGGAACGTGGCAGGCCGAGGGCCAGTGCGGACCGGGGTTACGGCCATTTTTCCGCGCGGCAAAAAATTCAGTCCGGTCTATGCCAACTGGTACAGTTTGAATGGCAATGGGGAAATGACCGGCACGACCTGGGTGACGGAGTCCGGTTTTCTGGAAACCCCGGTCATGATTACCAACACGAACAGTGTGGGTGTTGTCAGAGACACCGTCCTCAAGTGGTACGTCGACACCGGTTGGTATGGAAACGAGGACTGGTGGTACACTTACCCGGTGGTAGGGGAAACCTACGACGGGTTTCTGAATGATATTTATGGCTTTCACGTCAAGGAAAAACACGTTCTGGAGGCCATCGGGGTGGCCCAGGGCGGCAAGGTGCTGGAGGGAAATGTGGGAGGCGGGACGGGCATGCGCTGTCTCGGCTTCAAAGGGGGGATTGGGACAGCGTCGCGAAGCGTTGTGGTGGGCGAGGCAACCTGCACTGTGGGCGTACTTGTCCAGGCCAATTTTGGCGCGCGCAAAAACCTGACAATTGCCGGTGTTCCCGTGGGCGTGGAGTTGCGGGATGTCCTGCCCGACGAATTCCATGCGCCACCCCACTCGAACCGACGAGAAGGGGATGGTTCGATCATCGCGGTGGTGGCGACGGACGCTCCTCTGCTGCCCCATCAGCTGAAACGCATCGCACAACGCGTCCCCCTGGGCATTGGGATCGTCGGTGGCCGTGGCAGCAATGGGTCGGGCGATATCTTTCTTGCTTTTTCGACTGCAAACGAAGGCGCGTTTGACAGGACCGCGACAACGACAGTCAAGATGCTTCCCAATGATCTGATCACTCCCCTGTTTGAGGCCACCGTGCAAGCCGTAGAGGAGTCGATTGTGAATGCGATGGTTGCAGCGGAAACGATGACGGGGATCAATGGGAACAAATCGTACGCCCTGCCCCACGACCAACTGATAGAGGTGTTGAAGAAGTACGGCAGGATTAAATAGGTCTTGGACGGGCGTGCTGGCCATCGGCACTCAGCGGCGGCAGGAATCGTGACTCTGGTGTCGCCTGTTGCCGTGGTGGCATCTGTTACAATGGGGCCACAATGCCCTGACCTCGAGGAGTCAAACCATGTATAGAAACGTAGCTTTTTCGACGAGTCTCCTGCTGGCTTCGCTACTGACTGCTCCGCTATGCCAGGCGGCGGGACTCTCCGCGGGTGCCGCGCGTATCGATATTACCAATCGCGAGAATCCGGCGCCGGTGCCCCTCTCGGCTCGTGCGCTGGTCCTAAAAAACAACGGTGTGACCGTTGCTATTTTGACACTGGATGTCGTGTCGTTTGGCAAGATTGGTTCTATCAAAGACGACTTCATTCCAAAATTGCGGGCGCGGGCTGCGGCTGAACTGGGGATCGAGCCTCGGAACATCATGTTCAATGCCAGTCACTGCCATGGAGTTCCTTGTAGCGATGTGTTGGAACGTACATTCAAAGTGCTGGTCGAGGCTTTTGGCAAGGTCGAGCCCGTGACCGTGGGTGTGGGGACAGGGCACGAAGACCGTGTGCAAGAGAATCGAAGAATGAAACTGAAGGACGGTCGTACGATCGATGTGCGGCACGCCTATTCACTCCCGCCAGATACGGAAGTGGCTGAAGTGGGGCCGATTGATCCACAGATTGGTGTCGTGCGGTTGGACAAGCGGAACGGAGATTGTCTGGCCGTGCTGTACCAGTTCGCATGCCATCCGATCATGGGGTCTCTGAGTGGTGGTCCGGGAGCGAATACGGCCGATATGACCGGGGTTGCTTCACAAGTGATTGAAGACAATATGGATGCGGGCACGATCGCGCTGTTCCTGCAGGGGTGTGGTGGGGATATCAACCCGATCTCCTACAAGCACATCCATGATCCCAACGATGCTGAACCGCTGGGGAATATGCTGGGGTTGAGCACGCTCAAGACGGTGCGAAAGATCCGCTCTAGCGACGACGACCGGCTGGTGTTCTTTAATGAGTCGCTCGATTTACCACGTGCCAATCTAGCCCCTCGGATCGCAGAACTGGAGACGCAGCAACTGGTGCTTATGCGGGCTCTACGCGGTACGTCGCTGAATTTTAAAGAGTTCATGCAGTTGGCGTTGAAGCACAATATCAGCGCGGATTTCCCGTCCTATCACGTCAGTCGGTATTTGCATGAAGATAAAGTGGGTCGCGCGTCGGCGCGTACGATGGATTCGAGACAGCGTGGTCTGATGCGATCCTATTTGCGGAACATTCACACGATGGAGCAACTGTCGCGTGTGTCGACCAACTTGAGTCTGCTGAAACTGCACCAGCAACAATTTCTGGATGCGGACAAACGTGCTGTGGAAGTCGAGGTCACTGGCCTGAGGATTGGGCCTTTTCAGCTGGTGACGTTTCCGGGAGAGTTGACCGTCCAGGTTGGTCTCGATATCAAGGCCGCCGCCAAGAGCCCGAATACCTTTGTTTCAGGCTATACCAACGGCTATATCTACTACGCACCGAATGCGGAACAATTGAAGAATGTGGGGGGCGCACAGGAGGACAGTGACTGTATCCTGGCTCCCGAATGGCACAAGATTTTCGAGAACAAGGCGCTTGCGATTCTCGAGAAACTCTAATTCCGCAAGCGACGGGTGGAAGGGATGTCGGTAACGTAAAGGCAGTGGGCCTGGAAATGGCCTGGTCGCCGGTGGAAACCGCTGCTGAATTGTCTAGACAGTTATCGTAGAATAGTGCCATGCAACCGTTTCTACACCAACCGTTTCTACACACAGTGCTTCTGCAAACCGTTACGTGCGTCGGCCTGCTGCTGTTTTGCTGTCAGCAGGTTGTAGCCGGCACGGGTGATGTCGATTATCTCAAGGACATCAAACCCCTCCTCAAGAGTCGCTGCTATGCCTGTCATGGGGGACTTAAGCAGGAATCGTCACTGAGGCTGGATACGGCCTCGCTGGCACTTCAAGGGGGTGATTCGGGTGCGGTCATCGTGCCCGGGGATCCCGAGTCTAGCATCTTGCTACAGAAGGTTACCGAGACGGATGAGTCGTCTCGGATGCCGCCTGAAGGTGACCCCCTGACACCTGGGGAAGTTGGGTTGATCCGTGCCTGGATCCTGCGGGGTGCGACTGGTCCGGCCGACGAAAGTCCAGAAGCCGACCCGCTGCAGCACTGGGCGTTTCAGGTTCCAGTCCGGCCGGAGGTTCCAGCCGTACAGAATCCTCAATGGACTCGTAATCCGATTGATGCCTTCCTGCTGGCTCGCGTGGAGAAGCAAGAGCTGGCGATCAGTCCGGCTGCCAGTGACGCGGAATTGGTTCGGCGTTTGTATCTCAATCTTATTGGGCTGCCTCCGACACCTGCACAGCTGGATGCCTATCTCACGAATCCAAGCCAGGACAATTGGACACGTATTGTCAACGAGTTGCTGGACAATCCGCAGCACGGGGAACGGTGGGGACGGCACTGGATGGATGTCTGGCGGTACAGTGACTGGTACGGACGGCGTTCGGTACCGGACGCGTTGAATAGCTACGGTCAAATCTGGCGTTGGCGCGATTGGATTGTGCGGTCGGTTAATGAAGACAAAGGCTATGACCAGATGATCCTGGAGATGCTGGCCGGTGATGAGATTGCGCCGGCAGATCAGGCGAACTCAGTGGCCACTGGCTTCATTGTGCGCAACTACTATCGCTGGAACTACAACACCTGGATGAAAGACCTGGTGGAGCACACAGGCAAGGCATTTCTCGGTTTGACCCTAAATTGCTGTCACTGTCACGACCATAAATATGACCCGCTGACCAACCGGGAATACTTTCAATTTCGGGCGTTTTTTGAACCCATCGACATCCGGCAGGAACGCGTTTCCGGAGAACCAGATCCGGGGCCCTATCCGGAATACAAGCTGGGAGCTTCGCTCAAGCCTTTGCAGACCGGTATGGTGCGGATTGCGGATGCGAAACTGGATGCCGAGACGTTTATCTATCGGAAAGGCGAGTCGCGCGACATTATCAAAGGCTTACCCGCCGTGGCCCCGGCCCCTCCGCGTATCCTGGGTGGTGGACCCTTTACGTTTACCCGTATCGATCTTCCTCCGCAGGCCTGGTACCCGGGTTTGCGGGATTATGTCCGCCAGGATGAGCGGTCGCCGTTGGTGGCCGAAGTCACGACGTCGGCCGGAATCGTCAAGAAGTCGGCGGAACTGGCTGCCCAGGCGACCAGCGAGTACGACAAGGAATACGCTCGGCTGGACCAGATTGTCGCGCGCGATCGGATGGCTTTGGCGGAATCGCGTGTTGCCGCGTTGGACGCGGTCATCCTGGCCGATGACATCCAGTACCTGGACCGGCAGGGTGACGGGCAGGCCGCGGCACGGGCTGCCAGCCGAGCGCAACGTCTGGCGAAGCTGAATCAGGCGCGTTACGACCATTCGCAGGCAGTACGCGCAGTCTACGCGGCAAAGCAGAAAGACGCGACAGATGCGAAGACACAGAAAGCTCTGGCAACCGCGGTGACCAGCGAGTCGGCGGCGGCAAAAAAGGTAAAGGAACTGACTGCGGCATTGGAGACCGAATCTGCCACCTACAGTCCGCTTGGGCCACAGTATGTGCGGCAGTCGAGCGGGCGTCGCATCGCCTTGGCGCGACGCATTGTTTCGCGGCAGAACCCGCTCACCGCCAGGGTGGCGGTCAACCATATCTGGAAGGCGCATTTTGGTGTGCCACTGGTGGGGACGCCGGAGAATTTTGGGCGTAATGGTGACAGCCCGACCCACCCGCAGTTACTGGATTGGTTAGCGCTGGAATTGATGGAACATGACTGGAAGATCAAGCACATCCATCGCTTGATTCTAGACAGCCAGGCATACCGTATGTCGTCCAATCCCGCGTTGACACCAGCGTCCAACGGCAAGCGGGACCCGGAAAACACGTACTATTGGCGCTTTCATGCGGCGCGGATGGAAGCAGAGGTGGTTCGTGATAGTATTCTGTACGTTGCCGGCCAATTGGATTTGACCATGGGCGGCAAGCACATTCCCGACACGGAGGGATTGAAGACGTTTCGCAGAAGTCTCTATATCGAGCACCATGGTGAAGGTCGGATTCAATGGCTCGATTTGTTTGATGCCCCCAACCCCACGGACTGCTATTTGCGGACGACCAGTGTGCGTCCACAGCAGGCACTCGCGCTGGCAAACAGTCAGATCGCGCGACGGCAGGGCATTCTGTTGGCGCGACTCTTGCACGAGCAGTCCAGTGATAACGCGAGTTTTGTGGTTGCTGCGTTTCGACAGGTTTTATCGCGCAATCCGACGAGCGCAGAAAATTCGGTCAGCCTCGAGTTTCTGGGAGCGCAGGTCGAGCGATTCCAGGATCGACTGCCGCAACAAGACGCGAACGTCGATAAAACCAGTGAGCTGGTTCCCTCCAGTGAGCCATTGCTCAGAGCACGCGAGAATTTTGTTCACGCCTTGTTTAGTCATAGCGATTTTGTCACGGTTCGGTAATTTGTCGTATTCGGACACAACCTGGCCCCAGATGGTAAGAGGTATCGATGGGTTCCCCGCAACCTCAATGCAGCAACATTCGACGCCGTACGTTTCTCACGGACGTTGGCATGGGTTTCACGGGAGTGGCACTGGGTGCCATGTTGCATGAAGACGGGGTTGCCAGTGCCGCGGACGGAATCCCCGATGGCAGGCCGCATTTTCCTCCCAAGGCGAAGCGTGTGATCTGGGTGTTTCTGTCTGGTGGTTACAGCCATATGGAGACATTCGACCCCAAGCCCGCCTTAAATCAATACGCAGGCAAGACCTACGACCAGACGGCGTTTGCGAACCCGATTAAGGACCCGCGATATGAGGAACGTGCGCGGGCGGTCGTATTCGTCGATCGAACCCACTCGCGTATCTTTCCCATGCAGACAGGGTTCAAGAAGTACGGCGAGAATGGGATGGACTTCGCCGACTGGTTGCCGCACCTGGCGACCTGTGCTGACGACATCGCGTTGGTCCGCTCGATGTACACAACCGACAACGACCACAATGCGGAGTTTCAAATCCATCACGGTCGTCACAAGCTGGACCCACCCGAGCCGGTACTTGGTTCCTGGATCAACTACGGCCTCGGTACATTGAACGAGAATTTACCCAAGTTTGTTTTTCTGGGGCAGTACAAGGACACCCGTGTGCGCTGGAACTTTGATCCCGCCTATTTGGGACCCGAGCACGGGGGAGTGGAACTGGCCCTGGATCCCAAGAAGTCGTTGCCGTTTGGCACCCGCTCGAAACACATGTTGTCCAGTGAACAGCGGGACCAGTTTCAGTTCATTAATCGGTTGAATCGGTTGTCGGCAATCGAATATCCACAGGATGCTGCGATCCGAGCCCGGATCAAGTCGTATGAACTGGCGTTCGGAATGCAGAGTGCGGTACCCGAATCACTCGACATGGCAACGGAAACCAGGGAGACACAAGAACTCTACGGGCTGGACAACAAGACGACCGAGGTCTATGGCCGACGCCTGTTGGCGGCACGACGACTGGCCGAACGAGGGGTGCGTTATTCTCTGGTCTATTTGAGTGGTTACGGAGAATGGGATTCACACCGCGATCTGAAGAAGAATCATGCCCGGTCTTGCGCACGCGTAGACAAGCCGATCGCCGGATTATTGAAAGACCTGAAACGGCGCGGCATGTACGACGACACACTAGTCGTTTGCTGTACCGAATTCGGGAGAACGCCTGGCCTGGAAGGCGGGACCGATCAGAGCACCGGTCGCGACCATCATCCGCATGGTTTTACGGTCTGGTTTGGTGGGGCCGGTGTCAAACGGGGGTATACCTACGGGCGGACGGACGAGTTGGGGTTTCATGCGGTGGAAAACCCGCATTACGTGACCGATATTCACGCCACGGTGTTGCACCTGCTGGGCCTCGATACGAGGCGCCTGAACATTCCTGGCCGGAAACGGCTGGAAGTCGATTACGGCAGGCCGATTGATGGCATTCTCTCGTAACTTCGAGTGCCCAATCGAGGCGGTGGTAGCAGGGTTTCTGCGGCGGTTGTCGCCACGTTGACCGGGTTACTGGCTGCGGTCGGCGACCAGCACGGAGACGAATGCCTTCTGGGGAATGTTCACCTGGCCGAATTGTTTCATCTTGGCTTTCCCCTTCTTCTGCTTGTCGAGTAGTTTGTTTTTGCGCGTCACGTCGCCACCGTAAAGTTTGGCTGTCACGTCCTTGCGATAGGGTTGGATCGTCGATCGTGCAATTACGGTTCCACCAATCACGCCCTGGATGGGAATCTTGAATTGGTGGCGTGGAATCGCTTCAGAAAGTTGCTCGCAGTAGTGTAGTGCTCGCGGGCGCGCCTTGTCGCGATGGACCAAGTAGGAAAGCGTGTCGACCGGCTCTTTGTTGACCAGGATGTCTACCTTGACGACATCCGTCGTGCGGTATTCGATGGGAGCATAGTCAAAGGAACCGTAGCCGCGGGTGATGGTCTTGAGTTTGCCGTAAAAATCAAACAGGACTTCACCTAAAGGCATCTCACTAATCACCTCCACACGACGGGCCGAGAGATACGTCATGGTCTGGCTCTCCGAGCGATGCTCGCGGCAGAGTTCCATAACTGGACCAACGTATTCTTCAGGGGTCAGAATCGAGGCCCGGATATACGGTTCGGTGGCGGACTCGACAGTGGTCGGGTCGGGCCAGTTGCTGGGATTGTCTACGTCAAGTGTCGTGCCGTCGCGCAAGGTGATTTTGTATTTGACAGAGGGAGCGGAGATGACCAGTCCAATGTCGAATTCTCGTTGTAACCGATCCTGAACGACATCCAAATGGAGCAGTCCGAGGAAACCACAGCGAAAACCAAATCCCAGTGCCGCCGAGCTGTCCTTCTCATACGTCAACGCAGCATCGTTGATCGCCAGTTTGTCGAGGGCTTTGGTGAGATCCTTGTATTGATCGGAGTTCATGGGGTAGATCGACGAAAAGACGACCTGTCTGGCTTCCTGGTAACCGGGGATCGGTTCTTCTGCTGGTCGCTCGACACAAGTGATCGTATCGCCGATCTCGATGTCTTGTACGCTTTTGATGCCGGCAATGATGTAGCCGACTTCTCCGGCGCAAAGCTGATCGCGGGGCGTTAGTTTCAGTTGGTTGTAGCCGAGTTCCTCGACCGCATGATCGCGATTGGAATGCATGAAGTGGATCGCGTCACGCGTTTTCAGCGTGCCCGCCATTACGCGGCACTGCAGGATAACGCCACGGTAGGAATCGAAATGCGCATCGAAGATGAGGGCCTTGAGAGGTGCGTCCGGATCTCCCTGCGGACTGGGAAGGTGGTCGACAATACCGGCGAGCAGGTCGTCGATGCCTTCGCCGGATTTGGCGGATACGGGCAGTGCCTCAAACGGGTCGAGTCCCAGGTCGGCTTCAATTTCTTCGCGAACGCGATCTACATCGGCACCGGGGAGGTCGATTTTGTTGATGACCGGCAACATCTCCAGGTCGCTGTCGAGGGCGAGGTAAAGATTGGCGACAGTCTGAGCCTCGACGCCCTGGGAGGCATCGACGACGATCAACGCACCTTCACAGGCCATGAGTGAACGGCGTACTTCGTGGGAAAAGTCGACGTGGCCTGGCGTGTCGATCAGGTTCAACAGGTAATCCTGGTCGTCACGGCCCCGGTAGTTGAGCGAGATGGTATTACTCTTGATCGTAATTCCGCGCTCACGCTCGATGTCCATGGCATCAAGCATCTGGTCGCGAAATTCACGTTGGGTTACCGCTCCGCAGGCCTGGATGAGTCGATCCGCCAGTGTCGATTTCCCATGATCGATATGGGCGATGATGCAGAAATTCCGAATATGTTTCATGCACAGTTACTTGTCGAAAGAAGTGAGTACCGTGAGAGGTGCGTCAGACTGGTGATTGTACTGCACGGCGGCCGAGATGCTATGGAGACTTTTAAATGTATGGCACCAGATCGTGTGCCAGAAGCGTCCGCTGGTGCCGCTCCGCGGGTGCTTAACGTTTGTTCGGGCTGGTCAGGCAGTAAAGCGTCTCGCGGCGTTCGTCATTGGTGTGGTGGGCAACACGCATGAAAATCTGCCCGCCGCAGATCGTTGGGGAAGCGAACACACTGTCTCCCAGCTGATTGACTGCCAGTTCTTCATATCCCCTGGGGGTGGCACGATAGACCCATGTGGTACCGAGCTCATTGACCAGGTAGATCTTGTCACCAACCAGAGTGGGTGAGGCACTGACAGGCCCCTTCAGGCGGTGCTTCCAGACTTCTTTCCCGGTCTGGGTTTCCCAGCAGAGCGCGATCCCGGTGTCGTTGACACCATAGACGTGGCCCTGGTAGACGAGCAGGGATTGTTCATGGATTCGGTGATTGTGTTTCCAGGCGATCTTTGCGGAACCATCTGCCACGATTCCGGCCACGCTGCCCGTGGGATAACCGCCGCCGGCAAACACCATGCCGGCTTCCCAGACAGGGGTGCCAGAGGTCTGCATGGCGACGGCGGGTGCCTGCCAGAACAGCTTGCCATTGGTGGGGTCGTAACTGGCTACCATGTCGAGCCCGCTGAGCAATAACTGATCGCGTCCCGCGACGTGGCCGACGACGGGTGAGGCATAATTGGTTTTGCCGACGCGTTCGATGGACCAGACCTGCTTGCCCGTGTCTCGGTCGAGTGCGAGCAGGGTTCCGCCGGCTTCACAGTCAGCCGCGATGATCACGGTATTTCCGTACACCAGGGGCGATGCTGCGTACCCGTTGGAGTACATGTCCTCACGAAAGGGAGCTGCAGTCGTGGTCCAGAGGGTCTTACCTTCCAGATCCAGCGCGGTGGCCTGGACTGCCTCGTGGTGGCTGAATAGCACAAACAGCCGACCGCGGTCGCAGGCAATGGTGCTGGTAGCGTAGGTGTTTTTGCGGTTGATTTGGTCCTGCAGGCTGTCGCGATTGAGTTCTCGATTCCACAGCACCGTTCCGGTCTGCCGGTCGAAACAGATGATCGATTGTGACCGGTCGATTTCGTTCGCCGTCTGCAGAAATACACGGTTGCCGACGACGATTGGCGTGGAATGGCCACGTCCCGGTACGTGCGCTTTCCAGGCGACGTTCTCTGTGGAGTTCCAGGAAACCGGCGGTTGCTGGTCAGACTCGGCCACCCCGTTGAAGTTGGGGCCGCGCCACCAGGGCCAGTCACCCTTGGCTGCCTGCGGAATTTGTGCGCAGGTGGCTTGACAGACCATGAGGATACCAACACCGAGACTCGTTGCGTGACGGAGTGGCTGCATTCCTGTTGCTCCACTTGTTTGTTCGTCGTGTGACGTACATTCGAATGCGGTTGCGGGACGTGGAATCAAGGGAGTGTGGTCCGCGGTAGACACGTACGAAGCGGTTGGGTTTTGCGGCGTCCGACCAGGCGGTCGGGTCGCAGTGCTCCCAGCAGCTTGCCCCGTGCAGCAGGACTGATTTTAGCGAATCGATGCGGCCGTGGCCATTCGCCGCAGGCGATCTGGACGAGCCTGTCGGTGCAATTCGGCACTGAGATTGAGCAGCAGGAAAGACTCGAACGACCGCCATTGGCAGACATTTGTCCTGTTCACACGAATGGTCGACCGTGGGGGAGGGAATTTTCGGGTAGGATATGAGGCTGATAACAGTTTGCCGCCGCAGGGAGTTGGTCTTGATGAACCGCAGCCTGGATCCATTGGTTGCAGTCGCCACCGTGCTTTTGTTGTCAGGATTGGCGAAGCTCGGTCACGGTGCGGACGAAGCTGCGGAGGGAGACGTTGCCCGGCACCGTCAGGCAGCGGGTGCATTTCGACTCAATGAGTTGCTCGCCTCGAACCGTACCGGCCGCGTCGATGACCAGGGCCGTAGCAGTGACTGGGTAGAGATCCACAATGCCAGCGCACAAGCGCAGCAACTCGCAGGGTATCGTTTAACAGACGATCTTCAGGTGCTCGATAAATGGCCTTTTCCGCAGGTTCGTGTGGCGGGCGGGGGATACCAGCTCGTCTGGATGTCTGGCAGCGAGGGTGGTGAACCGAATGGGGCGGCAAGGCGGTCGACGAACGTGACGCTTCCATTTGATGCAGTACTGGTCGGTTCAGATGCCAGGTGGAAATATTTCGCCGCCAAAAAACAACCGGACGATGCGCCGTCCCAGCAACGCATTCAGGGCTGGACGCGAGTCGACTTCGATGACTCGCTGTTCCAGGTGGGACTACCCGGTTTCGGTTACGGTGATGAGGACGATCGGACACAGTTGCCGGCGGAAACGACGGTGGTGTTCTTGCGGCGAGAGTTTATCTGGCCTGCCGATCTTGATCCGGCTGCGCTCGTGCTGGAAGTGGACTACGATGATGGTTTTGCGGCCTATTTGAACGGGGCCCGCGTCGCTGCGGTCAATGCGCCGCCCGGCGAACCTCGCCTCGACAGTCTGGCGACGGAGAGCCGGGAAGCGGGCGTTGCCCAGCGGTTTGACCTCTCCGCCCATGCCGGGTTGTTGCGAGTGGGAAAGAACGTACTCGCGATCGCTGGCCTGAATGTGAATTCGGGGAGTTCTGATCTGAGTGTCCATCCGGTACTGGGGACGCTCGCGCCGTTGTGTCATGCCAATTTCCGATTGAAACGCAAAGGGGGCACGCTCTATCTCGTGGCTCCGGACGGAAAGGTAGCTGACCAGATCGAGTACCCGCGGCAAGTCGCTGATCAGTCACTTGGTCGATCTCTGGAAGACGAGGCAGATTGGGGGTATTTTCTAACTCCCACACCAGCAGCTGCTAATCGCGGACCACAACAGCTGCAGCCGGTGCGATGTGGCATCGCGTTTGCCCCGAAACCCGGAACACATCGACCTGGTGTGTCTGTACGACTTCAACAGACCGCGTCGGCAGCTGTTGATATCCGGTTTACGCAAGACGGTTCACAACCGAGTGCCACTAGCCCACTGTATCGAGCGGCGGTCGTACTGCAGAAGACAACGCTATTGCGCGCCGCGGGTTTCGTGGGCCACGAACGCGTGAGCCCGGTGGTGGCGGCTACGTACCTGATGGAAAAGTCGTCAGGCCTGCCAGTGCTATCGGTTTCGCTTCGTCCTGAAGACTTTACCGATATACACCTGCAGCGCAGTGGCAAAGGGCGCAAGAGCGAACGGTCTGCGTTTCTCGAGTTGTTTGATCACAACGGCGGCCGGCGCGTGGCGACAGGATTTGGAATGCGACTGCACGGTGGAGCGGGGCGCCGTGGTGGTCTGGAGATCAAGAAGTCGTACCGGGCCTATTTTCGTCGTTCGTACGGTGCAGGTCGTATCAAGCATCCGGTAATACCAGAGGCAGGTATCAAGAAGTTTGACAAACTCGTGTTGCGGGCGAATTTCAACGATGGTCGCAATCATGGCAGCTACATTCGAGACCAGGTCATTCGCGACCTCCACCGAGAGATGGGAGCGTTGGCATCCAGCGGTTCCTGGTACAAGGTTCTGATCAACGGCCAAAGCCACGGTGTTTACAACGTTGTCGAACGTATGGATCAGGAGTTTTTCAGGGCCCATCTGGGGCCAGGCGAGTACGACGTCATCAAGACCTCTGATACCGTACTGGACGGCACGCGGCAGGGCTGGGACGAGTTGCGGGATTTCATCAGCACGCGAGATTTCTCTGACCCAACGAATTATCGAGAGCTGGCCAGCCGAGTCGATATCGAGAATTTTACCTCGTACGCCATTCTCAATCTTTGGGCGCAAAATTACGACTGGCCCCACAACAACTGGTACGCGGCGCGGCGGGTACCGCACGGCAAGTGGATGTTTCTCTGCTGGGATGCGGAGTGGGGCCTGGGAGGCGGTCCCTACGGACACGACGTTGATGCATATGCTTTTATGGATAGCGGCGGTGCCTACGGTCATGGCATGTCCCGGGCGTTGTTCTTCGCACTCATTAGTAACCCGGGGTATTGTGAGTATTACCAGCAGGAAGTCCGCAGGCATCTGCGTGGCGCGTTGCGCACTCATAACGCCTTGCGTCTGATCCACCGCCATCGCGATGCGATTGCCGCGGACATTGAACAGGAATTTGAATCGCGCGGTAACGATAAAGCGAGTTGGCGCGGCCAGATTGAGAATGTTGAGCGTTTTCTGGAACACTGCGGCGAGCACTTTCAGCGCTGTACGGACGCCTATTTTGCGTACCGTACGTCGGCAGGAAGCCGGGATCAGGCGGCTTTTGTGGAGAGCCCAGGTGGGCGGCGGCACGTCGTTTACCGTGGAGCTGAGGGCCAACTGCATCAGCTCGCTTCGGATCCCAGTGACAACAGCTGGCGCGACGAGACCATTGGCACGCCGGCCTCGGCGCCTGTGGCCGCCGGACGGCCTCGTGTCTACAGCGTGGCGGACTCCGGTCCACGCATCCTGTATCGCGGTCCGGCAGGGCATCTGCATGAGTTGACGCGGAGGACTGCTGGGAAGGATTCCGGTCACTGGCAGCACACCAACCTGACCGCCTTGCTTGAACAGCCCGCAGCCACTCGGGATCCCTCCGTGGTCGTGGTCAATGGCATACCCCACGTTGTGTACGTCGACAAAATGTGCAGGATCCATGAGCTGTGGTTTGCAGGCAAGTGGCGTCACAACCAGTTGCCCGCGGCGCCGCGTCCGGCGGCAGATGTCGTGCTTTCCTACGCAGCGTCCGCGTTGCATGTCACTTACCGCACGATGTTTGGTGCAGTCTGCGAACAGACGCTATTATTGCGGGACGTGAAAAAGGGGCAGCGACGATGGTCGCACCGACTCGTATTCGGCAGTCCTGCAAAGGGTACTCCACTTGGGTTCAGTCCCCAGGAAATCCGGCACATTCTTTTTCGCGGGGCTGAGAAGTGGCCGCTGAGTGAGCCCTTTGTGTCTGGTGTAAAGACCGTTCGCGCGCGGGAAAGACGAATTCCCCGCGGTGCACTGGTCCATGCCTGGTACGATGGGCAGCGTTTTTGGCATCTGGAGCCCGTTGAGCCGGTGGCACGCGAAGTCGCCGGTGATCCTTGCGTGATTCACAACGTCCAGACAACGCGTTACCACTTCGCGTACCGCGACACACAGGGGCACATTAGGGAGGCCACATTCAGTAGTGACAAACGACCGCAGGGGGGGACGTGGCGGGTAGTCGATCTGATGGCCAGCACGGCGGCATCTCTCGCGTCCGGCGACCCGGCGGGTCTGGTGTCCGCCGCCAGCGGCGCTCGCTACTACGTCTATCGTGGACAAGATGGGCACCTGCATGAACTCGGGTTTGACGGCGCGTGGTCGCACCGTGATCTGACCAGGTTGGCGCAGCCGAATGGAAAATGAACGACCGTCGCTACGATCATCTTGTGAACCGATGATCCGCCAGCCGCCTCTCGGTTGCTGGTGTCTGCGGCGTGCGTCGGCAGAGTTGCAGGTTCTCACGTATACTACTTTTCGGAAGTTCGTGGCCGCCGCAACGCCTTCCGCCGAGTTCGGCAGGTGTTGCGGATGATCGAGCATGCAGGATTGCTGGAGAGGACGGGATCTCTGTTAAGTGAGCCCAGCCAGCTGTTACAGGAGAACGGCGTGCGCATCAGAACTGTTTGTCGCCACCTGGGGGTGCTCTGGCTGGTCCTGTGGTGCGGTACGTTGCCCGCCCAGTTTATCGATAAAGGTGCCGATGCGGAGGTGTTGCCCCAGGTGCCCGCAGGGTTTCAGGTCACGGTATTTGCCCGTGAACCTCTGGTCCGGCAACCTTGTTCCATGGCTTTCGACGTACGTGGACGGCTTTTTGTCGGCATGGGGCCCCAGTATCGAAATCCCACTCCCGAAACACCTGGTGATAGTGTCGTCATTGTGACGGACGCAGATGGCGACGGCGTGGCCGAGACGGTGAAGGTGTTTGCCACGGGCTTCAATGCTGTGCAAGGTTTGGCATGGCGTGGGCGCGATTTGTGGGTAGCCAATGCACCCGACCTGACAATCGTACGCGACCTCGATGGTGACGACGAAGCCGACGAATACGTGCGCGTTTACACGGACCTGGGAAATCTTGAGCACGGGCTCCATGGTTTGAACTGGGCGCCTGATGGCAAACTGTACATGAGTAAAGGGAATTCAAAAGGGCTGAATCGCCCGGGACGCTATGCGCCAAAACCGTTTCGGGAGTTGTGGGGCATGGTGGCGCCGGCCGGAACGCCGGACTTTCCCGCGCCGCGAACGTTCCGTAAAGGGGAGTACCGGCATGCCTACCATGACCCAGCGGATGACTGGGGCTTGTATGGCGGAGTGTTACGTTGTGATGACGGAGGCCGTAACTTGCAGATCGTTTCGCGAGGCTACCGCAATCCCTGGGATATTACGACGGACAGTGGTTTCAATTGGCTGGGCACCGACAACGATCAGACGCAAGGTGATCGCGTGTTCATGCCATTTTTTGGTGCACACTTTGGATGGAATCACCCTTGGAATGCGCAGTGGTCCGATGCGATAGATGCTCCGACAGCGCCGGTCAGCGGACCCTTGTTTGAGGGCTCTGGTACTGGCCTGGTGTTCTACGATGCCACGCAGTTTCCCGAGCCATTCCGGCGGGGGTTTTTCATCAATGATTGGCTACGCAAAACGACATTTCTGTGGCGCCCGAAATGGGACGGCGCGTTGCTGCGACCTGAAGGGAATCAATGGGAGACGTTTGTCGACGGTGGCAAGTCACTCTATCGTCCAACTGACATTGAAGTGGGTCCTGACGGGGCATTGTGGGTGTTGGGTTGGAGTCGTGGATATGGGGCAGAATGGCGCGATGGGAAAATGACCAACGAAGGTCGTATCTTTCGGATCTCCTGGAAACAGAACGCCGAAGCAGAGCGCCGTCCAGCGTCCCGAGTCGCAGCCATGCAGGATCGATCTGTGATCGAACTGCTGGACTGTTTTGCTGGGCCATTGCCGATCTGGAGGACGGATGCGCAGCGTGAACTGATTCGTCGTGGCCAGGCAGTACGTCAGCCGTTGGTCGAACATTTAGGTAGTGGGCAGCTCACCGAGATGCAGGAGACATGGGTATCCTGGTCGCTAGGACTACTTGACCCGCGGGATACCGCGGTGGATCAAGTGTTCGCTGAATGCCTGGCCCCAGATTCGGCAGCCAGCCTTAATTTGCGAATCCAGGCGGTACGGATCCTTGCGCACCGGGTCGTCGTGTCCGGGCGGCGGGTCGCCCTCGCCGCGATGTTGCGGCCCGCCTGGCGAAGCCAGGAGCCGCGGTTGCGACTCGCCTGGGTTCAGGCAGTACGGCAGACAGGTTCCGCCAGTCTGGATGACGCGTTGCTGGAGCTGTTGGCTGCTGAGCAAGATCGGGTTACCTACTACGCGGCGTGGCAGGCACTACGGACGCTGGTTCCGGTGCCGCGTTTGCGGGAGCTGCTGGCGCATGGGAAGAGCGGAGTTCGTCGCGCTGCATTACTGGGTCTGCTGGAAAGCGACGAGTTGCCATTGGAAGAGGTGACGGCCATGGGAGTAGATGGTGACTCCCGGATCCGGGCGCTGGTCAGGCTCTGGCTGGACAAAGTTCGTGGTGGCGGTACGGCGCGCGTCGTCAAGGGACCGCCGATTCAGGTCCCTATTGACCGGCCGGACCAGAGTCTGAGAACTCAAGGGGGCGCTTTGGCAACTGATGTTGAGGTTGTGGGCGACGGTCGCTACCAGGTGGTGCCCGGCGGCCTGCGGGTGGGGAACGCGGTCTACACGGACCGCGCCTACCGTTTTGTCAAGATTCCCAAGCGTTTGCTGGGAGCGGACATCATTCGCACGGCGAATGATGATGACGCTTCGCGTGGCGACGATTGGTTAGTTTGTCGATTGCTGCTGCCGGTGCGCGTGCTGGTTGGTGTCGATACACGGCAGGCGAGACCACCTCGCTGGCTACGTGAGGGCTTTGTAGCAACTGGGGATATCGTCGTGACGGACGATTGTAGATTGAAGCTGTATGGACGCATCTATCCGGAAGGGATGCTGCACCTGGGAGGGAATACTGACGACGGTCAGACCGGCGGCAAAAGTAATTACGTCGTCGTTCTGGAGCCGCTGCCTGCCATCAGACGGAAGCAGGAAACGAGCGTTGCGGACGCCTTGGACTGCCTTCCCAGGGGGGATCGGGTCCGAGGTGAAACACTGTTCAAGCATCCGGCGGGGGCCGGCTGCAGTAAATGCCACAGTCTGGGCGTTGGTCGGAATGGGTTTGGTCCGAACCTGGGGGGGGTAGGTCGGCGGGCAGATGCACGCCATATTGTCACGTCGATCTTGCGGCCAAGTGCGGTGATCACCGAGGGGTTTCGGCGCCAGGTTGTTGTGACGGTGGACGGAAAAGTACATTTCGGTGTCCTGCTGGAAGAGAGTGGCGTGTCTTTGGTGCTCGGTCTGATAACCGGACAACGCTTGATGGTCCCCAAGAAAACGATTGAGCAACGCCGCACAGACGAGGTGTCTGGAATGCCGGTTGTCAGTTCGGTCCTGTCGCCTCAGGATGTTGCTGACCTGACCACTTTCCTGCTGGCCCAACGCGCTGCACCAGAGAGTCGGCCTACCGGGACGCTAGAACGGAATGTTGTGGTGACGCCGCTGGCTGATCGGGTGCGGGTGACCATCGCCGGGAAACTCTTTACGGAGTACCACTACCGCCAGTGTGAAAACCCATTTCTCTATCCGGTGATTGGTCCCTATGGAATCGGGATGACACGGAATTATCCCAGCAAGCGTGTTCCCGGCGAGTCGCAGGACCATCCGCATCACACGTCGGTCTGGTTCGGCCATGACGGTCTCAATGGAGTTGACTTTTGGCGCAGTACGGCGCCTCGCCACGGCCGCGTCGTGCAGCGTGGGATCGGACGTACTCAGAGTGGAAACGATAGAGGAGTCCTAGAGACCGTGAATCAGTGGATCGGCCCGGATGGCGATGTGATCTGTAGCGACCAGCGGCGTTTGACTTTTCTAATGCTGCCTGAAGGACGCGCGATTGATTGGGATATCACGCTGCGGGCGACGGCGGGGGATCTGACGATCGCTGATACCGAAGAGGGAACGATGGGGATTCGTACACATCCCAATTTGCGTCTGGAAAACGGTGCTGGTGTGACCACGGCGAATGGCCAGGCATTGAATAGTCAGGGTGTCCGTGGCAAAGCTGTCTGGGGACAGCGGGCAGCGTGGATCGACTACTGGGGTAACGTGGGGGACAAAACGGTTGGAATTGCCTTGTTCGATCACGCAAGCAACCCACGCCATCCTACCTGGTGGCACGCCAGACCGTATGGGCTGTTTACCGCGAATCCTTTTGGTATTGCTGATTTTGAAGGAAAGCCGCGAGGTACGGGTGAGATGACGATTCCCGCGGGCAAGAGTATCAGTTTGCATTACCGGATCCTCTTTCACGCGCACGATCCCGAGCGGGCTGGTATCAAGGCTGCGTATGAGCGCTACGGAAAGCTGGCGAAAAGCCCCGTAGGGCCGCTTCCCGCACAGAAGTAGCAATACCGCGATCCCGAAGCCTGGAGTCACGAGGGTCGATTAGTGATCCTGGAACGTCACGTGGGCGCGCCAATAGGCGGCAAACGCCCTAGTCTGGTCTGCGAACTGGACGATAAGGGGGGTGTGATCCACGGTTGGCAAGACACCGTCGAGTTGGTCCGTGACGTCCTGGATGCCCCCCGCCTTTCTTAATTCGACATCATGCAGTGTGATACTTCCCCGTTTGTTCTGGTTGTAAATGCGAATCTGGGCGAAGACCGCATTTCCGTCGACAGCCGGAACCGTGAAGGTGGCGCGTGCTGTGGAAAGCTGGTCGGTAAGCTGGCCGCTGGCGAGCGTGACGGAGCTGTAGAGGTTGTTCCAGTTACCTCCTTTACCGAGGTAGCTTACGGTCAGGCGCTCTTGTGCGCCGCTGGCGACGCGACCCGTGAGCATGATGTCGTATGTGGCGCCCACGTTGACACCATACTTTTGCGATCCCCATGCCATGTAGCTTGTGGTGACTTGTTCCTTTTGTCCTGCGTTCCGCGATGCTCTGGCGTCTCTCAATGAGAGCATGTTTCCTGGCAAGAGTTGTGCTTTGTGGCCTGGCCCGATTGTGAGTTCGTCACCTTGGTCGAGTGTGCCGCGGTAGACAATCGTGTGGTCGCCCAAGGTCAACCGCGGGTTGCGGGACCCTGATAGCATTTGGAATCGGGCTTGCAGGGGACGATTTCTGATCTGGCCGGATGGCAACAGCAGCCAGGTGTCGCGTTGATGACGAATGGTGTGTTGCCTGCCGATCCCGACGGTGGAGGAGTGGTCTAACGAGTTGACCACTGGGGCCAGGCTGGCGTGGCTGAGCCTGGCACGAAGTGTCCCGTTCTGGTAGCCCTGCCATCCGCTTCCCAGTCGAAACCTCCAGTCGAAACTCACAAAACGTTCCGGTTGCAGCAGCGGAATCCGTTTTGCCTTGGGGGACAGTAATTGCGCGTCGGCGGGCACTGCGACGAGATCTAAGGTGAGGTTGTGGAGTGCGGCGCGGCTGGCATCCATCCCAAACCAGGAGGCGTTGCGTTGGTTGTAAATAATGGTAGTGATCGTGACCTCATCACCAGGCTTGGCTTCAGCCAGGTCACAGCGAAAAAGAATCCGGGGAGGGACGATGCGGTTCTCCACTACGGAGGTGTTTACCTGGTTTTCGTAGCAGAAGGTACGCAACAATTCAGACTCATTAAGGTGCAGGTAGCGTTGGACACTCTTGGCTTGCACGCGTTGATCGCCCACTTCGTCTTGTTTGAAGAGAAAACTCCCCAGGTTGAGTCGATGCGGCCTCCGGGCCCATTGGTGACACGTGGGGAATCCGGAAATGGTCATGTAGCCGGGGTGGGAAAGTTGTGTGAAGTAGGGGACGTTGTACTTTTCCGCCAGGGAAATGGTCTGTTGCTGCAGTTTCTCTGGAGTGTTGATGTAGCCAAAAATCCCCTCGCAGAGACCGTCCCGTAGGATGTTCCCTAGATGAAAAGGCAGGGCAGCCTGTTCCTGGATGCCATTGTCCACATGGTCGAGTGTGTAGTAGCGTTCTGCTTGCCAGTAAAACACCTTCGCCTGGGGCAGGTAGTTTTTCATGACCAAATGGATTTCGGCCAGCGCGTCACAATATTTGCGTCCCCACCAGTTGCGGTCGCGCTCGCGATCGAAGGCACGCCCTAACTCGGCGGCGATCGCGGGTCCGTTGTCTTCCAGGTCATGCAGGCGATTGTTGAAGGGGTTGGCATAAGGCTGGCTGGTAACATGACCGGGAAGTTCTTCCAGAAAGGTCATGGCGATGATGGCACGCGGATCGCGAATTGCGTTGGTGATCAGACTCGCCTGCTGCTGGATACGCCGGTTGAGTCGTTGTTTGACTTGTGGCTGGTAGAGATAGTCGAACAGGGAGAGGCGGGGATGGGCCTCGCGTATGGCAAACATAGGCCAGAAAAGGACCACAAATTTATGATCTGGATTGAGCTCGAGGATGCGGTTGATACGCGTGGTTAACTGGTGGTCATCACACCTTTGCCCGATATTGTTGACCTGGTTTCCAACATGAATGAATGACCAGTCGAAGACGGCAATGTTGCGCTCATCGGGTGAAGCATCGTAGGTGCCCCACCCCCACTTCCAATAGTGGCTGGTCGTTTCCTGGGCAACGAGTTGCGTGGGCGTCCATCCGTAGCAAACCACCAAGGAGAGACTGAGTACCAGCAATGGAATGCGCATGTCTTGTCTCTGGTTGATTCGTATCAACCTGTTCGGGACGTCGCACGGTGAGAGGTTTTGCCGTCAGGCTACTCGCCAAGCAGTTCGGCCACAGACGGATGGCCGCGCTCGACAGCCAGCTCGCCGGCGGTTTTTCCAGAGTTGTTCTTTTTCGATTTGTCGGCACCGTGCTTGAGCAGGATACGCACACAGTCCACATACCGGTCGTACACTTGTTGATTGCCATTGTGTCTTAATCTGGCGACGGCGTGATGCAATGGTGTGGATCCGTTCGATGTCGGATTGGGGTCGCAGCCGATCGAAAGGAAGTAGGCGAGCGTCTCGGGTTGGCCCCAGAAACATGTCTCGAAGACGCAATTGCGCCCGCCCCTGTTTACGGCTTCCAGATTGGCACCCTTTTCGACAAGTAACTTGCAGGCAGCCACCTGATTGCTGCCGGCCGCGTGGAGCAACGGGGTTTTGTTGAACCTTGCCTGGGTTTCAATCTGGGCCCCATTTTTCAGGAGCATCTTCATGATCTGCAGGTGGCCGCCGGCGGCTGCGTAGGCCAATGCCGTATACGAATGGGGAACGGTCGTATCCGCTTTGACGCCGGCGTCGAGCAGTTTGGCGACGGTTTCCAGATTGCCGCTGCGCGCTGCGATAAGTAGCTGATCGTCGGGAGCGTCTGTTTTGCGGAATTCGTGGATCTGCGGCTGTTCAACGGTCTTGTCAAAGACTCCGCGGATGAAAAAGAGTTGATTGGCGTGCAGAATGTAACTTGCGATGAACTGGCTGGGAACAGAGCCACCTCTAGAAGGGTGGAGGCGCTTGTGATTTGACACCGTATAGAGTTTGTTGCCGTCTTTTGTCGCCAGTTCCAAATCGCCCGAGAACTTGCGCCAGAGGTCACCGTACTGGGAATAGGTTTCCAAGGTGTGTGTGCGTTCGTCGATCCTGGCGATGTGGATCTGGTCGTGCTCATAACGAATCCACTCACCTGTCACTTTGGTTGCCAGGTCTGTGTCTCCGGCGGGGGCCCAGCCCGGGATTCCTGAGATGACTAGGGCCAGGCAACCAGTGATCAAGTAGAGCGAGTGTCGGCGTTGCATCGGTGGGGCTTGCTCCGAAGTGCGGTTCTGTGGCTTGCGGGGAATTTGAGCGACATAGCATACCGCACATTTCCGGAGCAGCCTAGAACGTCGCAAAAGCCATAACGGCAGCTCGCAATCGCGATGCCTGGAGGCGTCTGCGTGGTGGCATGCCGTCGAAGAATGCAGGCCGCTGCCTGAAACGGAAGCCAGCGGGATGTCATGAACGACTGTCGTCCGCCTGGGATGACATCAATACCATTGATAGGTGAAGTCGGCGAATCGTTTCAGGTCCGCCTTGCGCCGTGTCTCGTCCTGATAGGAGTCTTTCCACTTCTCGCGATTCGCACGGAGGTGCTCTACTAGCCATTGGTGCGACAATTGGTAGTCGGACCAGTGGCTGGAATGACGTTGGCTGGCGGCCGGTGCATAACGCTGGCTGGCGTCTGCCAGGAGTGCCTGTATGCCTGCCGCAATGATCTCTTCGGGATGGTCTGTAAGTCGGATCGCCTGGGCAAGTCCCTCAGGGTTGAGCGGGTGGACCGACAGTTGGACTGCAGGTGCAAGGTCGCCGGCCATAATGCGCCGGACGTTGTAGTTTGTACTGAGCCAATCGATCGGGGCCAGACTGTACAAATAACAGGCGGTCGCCAGTGTGATCAGGTGGGCACGCAGGAGCCACAAAAAAGATCGAGTTTGCATGATCTTGATGACAACCAACAGAAAACCGGCGATGACTGTTGCGATGCCCAAAAGACCAATCATGCGCATCCGTGTCATGCCGTTAAATTGAATGTAGATGTAGAGCCGATTCAATACCGCGATTCCCAGGATAAGGTTTTCGAGCGACCAGATCGACGCCAGCACGTACAGTCGCCCGCGGCGTGGGTCGGCAAGCAGGTGGCCGCGAAAGATCAGGGAGAGCATCCCGGTCGCGACCATGAGTGCGACGGTTAACCAGGCAGCACCCTGGTGCGCGTAGCCGGAATAGTAAAAGCCAGACGGAAATTCACGAAACCAGAGTGTCTGGAATTCAAACACCAGGTAGATTGCAAACAACACGACAACGGTCACCATTGTGTTACGACAAGGTACGTAGAAGAAGGATGAGTGTTTGCGTTGGTCCGCTTGTGGCGTTTCGCTGTCGCGGAGTTCTTGAAGTGCGGTGACAGGCCTAAGCAAGCCCACGGTGACAATGGCGATAAAGCACAGGAAGAGGCCCTCGGCTGGCGAAGTGTGAATCAGCCACTGTTCCAGCTGGACAATCCAACGGGCCAGATTGTCGGAAAGGGCATGGGCCAGGTCCGGGTTGGCGCCGACAAACAGAAATCCGAACAGCATCAAGGCCGCCAGGGGCAGCAGGACATTCAGCCACCTGGGCGATATCCCAGGTGCCAGATGCTGGAACTGCTTCCAGTAGGGCACGAGTCCGAGGAGGCCCGAGGGTATGACACACCAAGCATAGGCAAAGGACTCCAGAACGTGGACGGTTCGCCCTGCCCTGCCGAGGGCAAAGGTGCAGAGGAGTCCGAGTCCACAGCACACCGTAAGTGGTGACCCCAGCCACACGAGGCGTGCGCAGAGAAACGCGATGGCGGCGGCGAACAGCCAGGTGGCGGACAGCGAGTGACGGGCAGGAGAACCGATGTGGAGCAGGATGGGAAGTGCCAGCAACATCGCGGCCCATCCTGCGAATCCACCACCGCGAAAGAGCGTTACGTCCGCCACGCACATACTCGCCGCGACACAGAGTAGTTCACGTATTCGCACCACTTCCACGACGCGGATCGGGGATGCGGGGGCAGGATTGCTGCCGGTGGTGGCTGGGGGTGGTGCGACTGGGGCCTGGTTCATGTGTGGATTAACGCGGATTGGCAGGAGCGATTCCGAAGATCCAATACGTAGCTATTCTGTTTTCTGTTCGTTCTTGGTGTCGTCCGCGTTGTGCAGATGGAGGTTTGTGTCGCCACCGACCTTTTCACTGGGGCCATTGGCAAATACGCAGCGTGGTATCTTCCACTTGATCCTTGTGCGTGATGGACACGTGAAGATCGAGTTGTCTGTGGTGTTGAGTGAAACGATGAGACGCTGGCAGATCGTGGCGACCGCCTTGCCGACCACGCAGACTGTGGCGAGGGCGGGTCAGATCGAATCGCCTGCCGTGGCGTCTTGGGTTCAGGAAAAGAGCGGGGCGATGACCTGTCCCTTATTCAGCCGATGTGGCCGTCCAGCCGGGTCGGTAATCGTGCTTTGCGGGTGAATTCCGAGCGCCGTGTAGATCGTCGCGCCAAGGTCGGCCGGGTACCAGCCGCGCGTGGCAGGGTAAGCGGCCTTCGGGTCGCTGGCTCCGATTACCTGACCACCACGTACTCCGGCACCGGCAAATACCGCGGAGAAGACGCCCGACCAGTGATCGCGACCTGCGTCTTTGTTGATGGTGGGGGTGCGCCCGAATTCTCCCACGGCCACGACGAGCGTGGTTTCCAGGAGCCCGCGGTCTTCAAGATCCTGCAGTAAAGCAGAGAGGCCCTGATCGAAGGGTGGTAACAGGTCGTTTTTGAGCCGCTTGAAGTTGGCGGTATGTGTGTCCCAGGTGTTCATTTTTCCCATGTTTGCCTGGATCACTGGTATACCTGCTTCGACCAGACGCCGGGACAGCAGCAGCGATTGGCCATAGGCGTGCCGGCCGTAAAGATCCCGCATGGTGTCCGACTCGCGCTCAATTTCAAACGCCCGGCGAAACTCGGCATCCGAACAGAGCAGGTCATACGCTTTCTGTTGTGAGTCGCTTAACCTGCGCACATTTCCAGCGCTGGTCAGTTTGCCGCGTTCTGCATCGAATGCCTCGACGAGCGAGCGACGTTGACCCAAGCGTGAGACAGAGAGACCGGGCAGGAACGATAGCTCGTCCAATTTGAAGTCAGGGTGGTTTGGGTCTTTGGTGACATGCCAGGGGTCGAGGTACGGCCCCATCATTCCACCGGATTGACCTGAGAACCCGTAGCCATTGTTCAGATACGTGGGCAGCATAACACCCGATGGCAAACCGTCCGGACGTGGCCGTAGGTGCTGGACGCCGGCGGAATAACAAGGCCAATCAGCTCGGCTGGCCATGTGCGTGGCGCCGGGTGGTAGTTTGTTGATGCCACTCAAGACAAAATGTGTACCGTATTCATGACCAGGCGTGGAGTGTGTCATGGACCGTACAATGGCGTACTTGTGGGCCATGCGTGCCAGCCTGGGGATATGCGGGCCAACGTGAATGCCTGGTACGTCGGTATCGATCGGTTGGAATTCGCCACGCACGGTATCGGGGGCGTCCGGCTTGAGGTCCCAGATGTCTTGGTGTGCCGGGGCACCCGTCTGAAAGACAAGGATGACGCTCTTTGCTGTTCCCCCTGACGCGGGTGATGCCGCCTTGGCGGGAGGACGCTGCGGGGCGGTGTCGCGAGCGGACAGGACGTCGTCCAGGGCTAATCCCAGGAGTCCCGAAAAGCCGGCCTGCAGAAACTCGTGGCGCGAGAAAGCACCAGCACGGGGATATGGCATGGCAGCAGCCTATGTTTCAAGTACTTCAAAACGGCCCAGCATCTTCAGTCTGTATTATGCGCCAGACCGGGCACGACGAGCAATTTGTATCTCGATGTTGTGACGCGACTTGTCTCAGGGGGCGGGCGCCGGTGGCTTCAGCTTGAAGGGGGCGGGTGGTTTTTTTCCTGCGGGTACCAGGCAGAGTTCCCGCAGGTCGATCAGGCAATTCGTCGGCTTGCCAACGGCCCGAAACGCGGCGCGGGTTTGTCCTTGGGATAGTGTTACTGTGCCCAGTCTCGTTTGGTGGTAATCGTCCCAGGTGCCTGTGGCTGCCACACGACCGGTGAGCTTCTGATCTCCGATCTCCAGCAGATACGGGTTGTTGGCCGTACTCTGATCGACAGCCCAGTCAAGATAGACGTCATATTGCCCAGCGGCACTCACTTCGACCGTCCACAGGGCACGATCGTCAGCGCTATGCCAGAAACCGAGATTGCGGTATCTGCTTTCAAAAACCAGAGAGGGCCCGTAGATCTCAGCGTGCGTAGCGCGTAATCGCAGCACTTGTGTATTGGGTTCCACGGCGACGACACGAGGTTGATTTCCTTCGAATGATTTGGGCGGTTCTTGATTCTTGATCACGAATGCGATCAGGTCGGCCAAATCGCGCGGTTGCAGGAATTTCTCCAGCCCTGAGGGCATCATGGATTGTCTGGTGCGCTGGAATCCTTCTGCTTCAATCTGTTTCTTGAGAATCGTGTGGGAAACGCCATTGAGGCCCACGAGCGTGACGCTGGTGCTGGTCTCGTTTTGCAGTAGCCCCGTAAAGTGCCTGCCGTCTTCCGTAATCAGGATGTAGTTGCGGAATTTGTCTTCGATGGCCCGGTTCGGGTCAAGGATGTGTGTCGTCAGGAATTGCGGTGACTTGTCTTTCAAACCGATCAGGCTGGGACCGACCGCGTGTCCTTGGCTGCCGATTTTGTGACATTGGGCACACGTTTTGGTGAAAAACTGCCGGCCACGTTCTGGTTTTCCGCCCCCTTTGGTCACCGTCAAGTAGCGATCGATGATCGCCTGCCGTTTTCCATCCGCGGTGATATCGAGTAGTTTTGCGGATGCCTGAGCGATGGAACTGTCAGGATGATTGACGAGGGTTTGCCGATAGGTCGCGTTGATGTCAACTGGGTGAATCTGCTTGGCGGTCAGCGCGCTGAGCAAAACGCTGGTGGTGGATACACGGCGCAGTAGTCCGCCCACCAGACGATCGCGTGTCAGCGGCCCGAAGGTCTCCCACTGGGCGAGTACGTCTGGCACCATTCGTTCGTCTGGCGCGGCCGCGATGGTATTGATGGCGGCCTGCTGCAGATCCACGGGAGTCTGCGGCGAAAGCAGTGATGCGAGGACACTGGCGTCCAGGCCACGCAGTACTGGGTCATCTCCCAGCAGGGCCAGGGCGGTACTCCGCAGTGTGGAGGACGCTTCTTCGTTCAGGAGCGTACGGCGAGCAGCGTGACGCAACTTTGTGAGGCGTTTGCGCGCCGCGTCGCTGGTCACGACCTCGTCGAGCGATTTGCCGCTAACCTGAATCGCACGCTGGACGGCGCCCAGCGATTCGAATTGCCACGGTGCAAAACCTGTCTCCTGTTCGACCAGTAGTTCGTCCACCAGGGATGCCACCGTCTGTGGATTCTTCATTCCCAGCGCGGTCTGTACAAGCGGTTCGATCGGGAGGAGTGTTTCGGACCCAGCGGTCACCGCATCGCGGGCGCCAGCCAGGACATCACTGGTGCGCTGTGTCACCCCGCTGATTACTGCCGCCGCCAGGTAGGGTTCTTCGGAGTAGCGTACCAGCAACGTGCCCAGGGCGCGACCGGCCGCAGCGTGATCAAACTCACCCAGAGAGAATGCGGCCTGGAGAATGACCTGTGGCGGTTGCTGCTGTGTTGCCAAGGCTATGATGGCCGCCGCGACTTTACGGCTGTCAGGTTCACCGGCAAATTTCTCAGCAATGCGGGCGGCATGCCGGCGGACACCGGGGTGGACGTCCTGCATGCCAGCGATCACCTGGTCCGCAGTGACGGCTCCGAGGCCATCGAGCACACAGAGTGCGTGCAAACGCTGTAGCGCGCTTGGGCTGCCAGAGACGGCGTTAGCCAGCAGGGGCGCGGCAGCGGCGACGTCCGGGCGCCAGAGCAGCAGGCGGTGTGCCATGTCGCGGACCCATCCATTGGGGTCTGCCAGCCGCTGCACGAGTTGACGGGTATTCAGTGTCGCGAGATTGGGGATCTTGCGAGTCGGACGATCGACAGGCACGACACGGTAAATCCGACCCTTGTCATGGCCGGCGCGGAGTTCCAATGTTTTTTCGACCGTATCGTCGATCCACTCCGGGTGTTCGATGACGAGCCGGTACATGTCGGCGACCCACAGGCCACCATCGGGTCCGGTGCGGAGGGTGGTGGGCCGGAACCAGCTATCGCGGCTGCGGAGGAACTCCCGGTTTTCTTCACCGGCTGGCTTACGGGATGTCATCTGGATGCCGTCCCATTCAATGACTCTTCGGTGGACCAGGTTGTGAACGGGAGCACTGACGAACATGTTGCCGTAGAACTCAGGGCCCAGGTGCTGGTCGCGATAGACGATCGTGCTGCAGGCTGACGTGAAGCGGCCAGGTTCGCCGGGAGCCGGTTTGCGATAGTTGCTGTAGTGGCTCAAGACGCGGCTGATCGGATGGATGGGCGCGTTGTTCAAAGTAACGATGTTCACACGTGGACTTGGAGGTGGTACGTGTGGATTACGGCGGAGGTACGAATCTTTCAGCAAGTACTGGTACATGGGGAAGCTGTTATTAGCACCCCACCAGTTGCCCCAGTCGTCGCGATTGCGGCCGTGCTGTGTCTGTCCGGTGGCGGCGGCCAGCTGCCCACTGTCTGGCCGAATACGCAGGTCTCGACCATTGATCGTGACTGAATCGTCGGTCTTGGTGGATTGAACCGTACCTCCACTGTCGCCGTTGGCAACATAGACCCAGTTGTCCAGGCCCCACCGCAGGCCGTTGACACGATGCTGCTGGTTTCCTTCACCAAAACCCTGGAACCACGGTTCACGACGGTCGGCGCGGCCATCCTGGTTGGTATCTTCCAGGTACCAGATGTGGGGTGCGGCGGTGACCAGAACACCTCGCCTCCAGGCCATGATATCGCTGGGATAGGAGAGTCCGGTGGCAAATAACGTGGAGCTCTCGTATTGACCGTCTCCGTCTCGATCTTCGAGATAGCGAACGCGACCTCCTGGCTTCCCACGATCGTCCAGACCGAGCGGGTAGTCGGCCATTTCAACCACCCAGAGGCGGCCGTCGGGGCCCCAGTCAAAGGCGACCGGGTCCATCACCAGTGGCTCGGCGGCAACCAGTTCCACACGGTAGCCCGGCCGTGTCTCGATAGCCTGCAACGACGCTTCTGGTTCCAGGCTGGTGGGTACGGTGTCTCCCAGCAGGTCGACGAAGGCCCGTCGGTCAACACCGTTGGGAAGCTGTGGGGTGTCTTCGTTCTGGATCCACATGTGGGAATCGGCAAACCACGCGCCGTTGTTCGTATTTCCTCGCACAATCATGGGGATCGCGTTACCGTCGGGTCGCGTCGCCGACTGCGCGTGCCGACTCCAACCGTTTGCCAGCGAGGAGAACAGGTGTAAGGAATAACGGGAGGCGTTGGAAAACAAGACATCGTCGTGTCCGTCGTGATCGATGTCGACGAAACGCAGCCCCGCGTCGTAGCCCTGGTCGGTCGTGATCGCGGTCTGCTGGGGGAGTTGGAAGGGAAGCTGCTGCCAGGACTTTCTAGCGGCATCCCATTGAAAAACTCCGTGCTGGTCGGGTCCGCCCGCGATCAACTCACAATCTCCATCACCATCCAGGTCTCGCAATCGTACGCCCAGGTCGCGATCGGCTCGGTGAGTTGCGATTGGCTGACCGTTGATTTCCAGTCCCGCGAGCATCGCGTTGTCACGCTGCCAGCGGCCTTCCACGAAATGCCAGACCCCCGCTTCGCGTTCGTTGCGGACGAGGAGACTGGCTTGTCCATCCGGCCGTGTGACAAAGAAATGCACGCCTGCCTGGTGCCGATTACCGGTGGTGTCAACGTGGACGATTTGTACAGGGAAATCGGTCTCCTCCCAGCGTTGTTGCTCGGGTAGCCAGATGCGGGTCTTTTGGGTCTTCTCATTACCGATGACGACGTCGAGGAAGCCATCGTGGTCAAGGTCCAGCAGACGGACGCCGTTATCCTGCCCGTTCGCAGCCCGGATCGGCTGGCCGGCAAGAAGGTGCTCGTTAAGACGCGCCTGGCACTCGCGGAAGCTGAGGAACTTGATCTGTTTCCCGTGTTTCTGATCGAGATGATCGATAATGTCGACCAGTTGGCCGTTGCGGATCCAGCCACCAGGGTGGAAGACGAAGTTTGCGACGCCTTCTTTTAGCACGGTTGCATCGGATGCTGCTTTGTAGTCTTCCACGGTTTGTGGGTTGAAAGGACGGTGCAGATGTTGGCCCTGCCAGTCGTCGGGGACCATGGTGGGGAATTCCCAGATTTGGCGGCCGATCACAAAGGGGTACGGGTAATTCTCGACTTTGTTGACATAAGACGCGAAAGGGCTGTACTTGGTAAATCGGGCACGCTGCTGATCATCAATGACCAGTTCCCGGGGCAGCTCAGGATCGTTGCTGGTCAGAAAACAGGAGACGGAGGTGCTGATCGTGAGGTAATTACCCGCGGCCGTGGTGCGGTTGAGAATTTCTGCGAAGGCCCGGGGACTGGGCGTGTTCATCGAGTCCATGCAGGGAAACCGGAAGGCCACCGGATGGTTGCCCGGGATGGCTGCCATCAGGTCGACGCAGCGTTCGTAGGTACTGCGGGCGGCGGCGAAGTTGCTGCCCGTCAGGCAGGGACATGGGTGATCGATCGTGTGGCACTCGATCGACAGCCCCTCTTTGATCCAACTAGCCAGCTGGGGGTCCTGGGGATTGACACTATTGGTCATGATGCTGACGGGGGCTCGGCCGTCGATTTCGATCAGGCGGTTGAGAATGGGCCGCAAATAGCGTTCATACGCAGCGGGGTCACGCATGTCATCAATCCCCAGCGTAATAACCGCTTTGACGCCCGGCTCGCCGACCCATTGTGGTGTGACCAATCGTGGGAATGACTGGTGGACGTAGTAAGGGTTGGAGGGGTCGTCAAGGTAGACCAGCCGGTTGCCGTCGCCGCCGATTCCAGTCGTACTGAAAGGCACCAGAGTGAAGAGACAGGCTGTCAGGATGCGGAAATGCATGTGCAGGTACCAGTGACGATGAGGAGGTGACGTAGCGAGGGAACAAACGAGTCACGATCGTGGGCAGACGCAGCCGGCAGGGTAGCAGCACTACCCGACTATGGTTGCCCACCTGGAGAGCGTGGTCAATATCTCCGTGCCGAGGTTGATGTGCGTGTTGAGTCGCTGGTGCGCGAGTGCCTCAAATTTCGGTGCTGACGACTTTGTAGGGTTGGAAGCCGCCGTCCCTCAAGTACGGCGTGAGCTTTTCGACCGTCCCATCGCCAGCTCGAAACTCGAGATAGCGGTCGTAACAGTCATGGCTGTCCCACTCGGAGACGGCAAACAGGATCGATGCTTCTTCCGCTTCGAACACTTCAAGCTGGATACAGCCAGCAAAACCGCGGGTGCCAGGTAGGATCTCCACCAGCAGTTTTTTGAATTCGTCCATCTGTTCTGGTTTGACGTGGAACTCGGCAATAATTTTGGCACTCATTGTGGTAGCCGCCCTTCGTGAATCGTGAACTTGGATACGGTAACTGAATCGACAACCCTAATCAGGATGAGAGCAATCAGGGGGATCTGGAGATTGTGCGTGCCGTGCAGCCTGATAACAAGCAGGAGTGTCAGCCTGGGCTTGTGGGCGCCGCGCCGATTCGTGATTAACACCCGGAATACGATGCTGAAACTGGATGTCCAGTCCGATGTGACGAGCTCGAAGTCTGCCTGCGCCAGCGCATAGGAAAAGGCCCCGGGGATGCTCGCTGACAACCTGCCGGGGGCCGGAACCCTTCAAGAATGGTGGCACCTAGGACGGGTGCCCATGGTTCAGTCGTCCTTGACGCGTGTGAAAGTGGTTGAGCTCTCTGATGTGTCAACCGGGCTCGTCTGGTCTTGTCTGGTTACATCAACGTAGTGAAATTCCAACGTGTCGCCTTTGAGCACGCGTGTGACCGTGCCGGAAACGCCAACTCCCGCACCGGTGCTTCCGCGTGCCCGAAGTACTTGTGTGGCGGTATCCCCATCCGAGGTGAATGACACCATTTCTCCCATGAAACTGGATCCGTAGCTGTTCAGGAAGTGGGTGCAGACTTTTCCCCGGGCAGCGTTCCACCACATGGCGCCGGCGGCGATTTGCTCGACGGAACCGTCTGGTTTGATCTGCCGGTCTTGACGAAAGAGCGCGCGGCCATCCAGAGCTAGGGTGTAAGCCATGACATGACGCGAACCATCCGGCAGGTCGCGTTGCCATGTGCCGACGAGGTTAAAGCGGCTGGTCAAGGCCACGAGCGGATTGACCCGGGTCAGGGTGGAGTTCCAGGGATCGCCGCCAGCGATTTTGCGAACGCTGCTGGCTCGGGTGTTTCGATTTGTTCGGGTGACATCAATGAGGTAGTCGGTCGTCTTGCCATGACTTGTCTCGGTGTATTTCCAGCGTACGGCGCCGGACAGTTTGTCATACCCGATGAGGGTATTATGACCCGTGAAGGGTTTGCCCATGTCGTAGCCCGCATAGAGGGTTCGGACGGTGCCCGATTCTTTATCCCAGTACGTGTTACCGCTTCCGACCGAGATAATGGTTCCGTCTTCGGTGACCATCTGGTGGCTGCGCCGGATGCGGTCACCGCCGTTGATGATTTCCCAGGTGGTGGTTTCTTGGTATTCAAGACCGGCAGGAATACCCTCCCAGATTGCCTCGGTTTTGCCTTTCGCAACCCAGGATCCGAGGTCGCCACCGCGCTGGCGGTAGTCTCGCCATTCTTCCCAGGAAGCAGGGGGTACCAGATTGGGAGCTGGCTTTTCTTCGCCGCTGAGAATAGCCCCGCCCATCAACAAGGTGACCAAAGTGAACCGCAGTGCCAACTTTTTCATCATATCTCTCCAATGGAAGAAACAGCGGTAAGAGTGGCCTCGTTCGTTCTGAGACGCTTCCATCTCGGCAGACGAGTTTGCCACAACCCGTGGGTTACTAAATCCCAGACAGCCCGTGAGCGCTCGCAGTGATTGCAAAAAATCCTCTCGGTCGTGAAAAGCAGCCGGTCCGCCACGTAGGCTGTGCAGCGCCGTGAGCGCAGGGCGGTTGCCATCTGGGCGTGGGTGTCGCCAGATGGCATGAACAGTGTAGTTCAGCTGGAAGACTGGCAATTGCCGTGTGTAAAAATGGTCGAGTTTTACACACGGCTCTGGCGGCTGCGGTGGCGTGCCGAATGGTCCGGTTACGAGCGGAACTAACGCCAGAAGAGCGTGACCACCACGTCAACGTCCGTCCCCAGCCGGTTTTGCAGCTGGACCTGCGGCCCAGGTACCAGGCAGAGGCGACCCTCTGCGGGGGTATTGCTTGTCAATTCGGTGCCGCTGACCTGCAGGACCTCGCTCTCGCCACCGATCATGAACTGAGCCGCAGCGTTGGTTTGTCCCGGTCCGGACGCGGCGACAGTGACCGTGGCAACCTTGGTTTTCGCGTGTGCTCCGACCGGGAGTGCCAGGTTGGCTCCATCGGCGAGTACGCCGTTGTAGCACCAGGTCTTGGTGCCATACAGAACCAACCCCTCGCCTTGTCCATTATCGGGACGGTCGTACGTTTCGATCAAACGGTTATTGTATCGGTATGGATTCGAATTGGTGCCGAACGTCTTGATCAACTTTCCGGTCTTGATCAGGCCGCCGTTCCAGAAAGCGTTGATCAACACAACGTTGGTGGAGCTTTCATCAATGTCCAGTGCAGTGGGGATATATCCCTCGGGTGCATTGCCCTGCACCGGTGTGTAGAAAATGTTCTGCAAGGTCGCACTGGTGCACTTTCTCAGAAAGATGCCACCAACCCCACCGCCACATCCATAGATGTTCTCCAGTACCAGGTTCATCAGATTGTAGTTGTGGGCAATATGGATCATCGCGCCGCCGTGTGCTGTGCCGTTTTCCATGCGCACGTTCTTTACAGAAAGGTTCATACTGACACCCTGAGTCGCAGTGTCTTCCCAATAGAGACCATATTTGCCACCCACCCAGGCGTTGGTCCCATCAAACACGACATTGTGTAAGGCCACGCCGGAAGCGATCTGTACGGACGCGCCATGGGGATCCATCGGCAGCAGGTAGGTGTTCCTGAAGGTGGAGTGGTCGATGGAGATCCAATCGAGTCCAGGGTTCTTGTCGATCAGGATGGGTAGATCTGCGAGGACCGTGATGTTTTCCACAAAAACCAATTCGCGACCCTGTACTTGCAGTCCGATACTCTGATTACCGCCCCAATTGTGGATGGCAATATTGCGGACTTCCAGAATGTCGGCGTCGACGATTTTGATGCCGACCTTCTGAACCCGGTTGCGGTCTTCGTACTGGCCGGCGCCGACCAGCCCTATGTCGCGGATGGCGCATTGGGCGAGCACGCTTTTGTCGGCGTGCGAAAACTCAAACAGCGTTTCGGGGGTGGCCGGGTTGAACGTCAGTTGTGTCGCGTACATGCCATCGCCGACGAGTTTGACGCGGTGGCGATTGACGTGGATCCTGGACTGACACTGAAAAACACCCGACAGTCGTATGTTGATGCCCGGGAGATCCGGGGCGGAGTTGATAGCCCGATTGATGGCGGGACTGCTGTCGGAGTTTGCGGCCGAGGCGCCCCACCACTGAGGGTACACTTCTCCCACTGAACCGGCACCAAAATGGACGTCGCCGGGGCCACTGAACACCTGGTAGAGCCCTGCCCGAAAGGGGCTGTTGATCTGCAGGACGGCGTTCTCTGCGACCTCCAGTAGCGTGCCATTAGGTAGGTGCACGCTCACGTCGCGCCGGAGCGTGAGGCTTGAGACGTGGAAACGCCCACCCGGAAAGGAGAGTGTCCGTTGTGGGCTCCCCGCACTGGCCGCAAGTGCGCGGCGGATGGCCGCGGTATCGTCCTGGCCGTCGTTGGGAATGGCACCGTAGTCGGCGACGCTGGTCACCCCTGATGATGCGGCAGTTTGGGGTGATTTGACATCACTGATGACGGCCACGACGGTGGTGCCCAGGGCGAGTGCGGTGCCAAGCAGAAATTTCATAGCAAGCCTGTCTTGTCTGGAGACATGATCAGTTCGGTGGAGACGGAGTTTTGGCAAGTATAGATGGAGCGGACGGCCTTGGCTTGTACGGTCACAGCACGGGAACGCGACCCTGCCTTGACGTGTAGTCCCAACAGGGCATGGGGGCAGCGGACCGGGAGGAGGTAAGATAGTGTTGGCGAGAGGGGCCTGCGCCTCTACGATGCGTCAGAGGCCGTGCGGGCGTCGGCCAGATATGTGGCGTGACGGTGGCGAGCGAGTGGCTTGGGCCGTTTACCATTCCACGATGGATAGCAGCAAATGAACGAAACAGTTGAGTTTCTCAAGCACGTAGTTACCCGGAGGCAGCTGTTGCGCCGGGGTAGCGCGGGGATTGGCTCGTTGGCGCTCCACTCGATGCTGGCACCGGACGCGTTTGCAGAACGTGCCCGCGCCTGGGGGCCACATTATGCCCCGCAGGCCCGCAGGATCATCTTTTTGTTTATGAACGGGGCTCCGTCGCAACAGGACTTGTTTGACTACAAACCAGTCGTCGACAAGTACCACGGCGAAGAGCTGTTCAAGCGGTACGACGAGAAGACCGGGCAATGGAGTGACCGTGGTTTTGTCAAAAAGACACAACGTTTGACTGGGATGACAGCCGGGCAGAGCTCATTTCCGATTTCACGATCGAAGTTCAGGTTTCGGCAGCACGGTGAAAGTCGGGCGTGGGTCAGCGAGGTATTGCCCCACACGGCCCGCATGGCGGATGACTTATGTTTCGTTAAATCGATGCACACGGAAGCGATTAATCACGATCCGGGGGTCACGTTTTTCCAGACAGGGCACCAACAACCAGGTCGTCCCAGTATGGGAGCCTGGATGGGTTACGGTTTGGGTACGGCCAACCAGAATCTCCCCACGTTTTGCGTTCTCATTTCCAACGGAACGGGGCGGCCAGGTAGCCAGCCGGTCTACACGAAACTCTGGGGCAGTGGGTTTCTTCCTGGCGTCCATCAAGGTGTGCAGCTGCGTGGCGGGAAGACTCCCGTGCTTTATCTGAATAGTCAACCTGGTGAAACCGTTTCGTCGCGTCGACGGATGGTAGCCCGCATTGAGGCCTTGAACCAGCTGCAACTCGAGACCTTCGGAGATCCGGAAATCGCGACGCGGATTGCGCAGTACGAGATGGCGTTTCGGATGCAGGTCTCGGTGCCAGAGGCAACGGATATTGGCAACGAACCTCAACATGTGCTGGATGCCTACGGACCGGAGTGTCAGACCCCAGGAAAGTTCGCAGCCAATTGCCTCTTGGCGCGACGATTGGCGGAACGCGGCGTACGGTTTATTCAGCTCTACCATCGCGGCTGGGATCATCACGGAGGATTGATTTCCGCGTTGACGAAGCAGTGCAACGACGTCGATCAGCCCCAGGCTGCGCTGGTTGCCGACCTCAAGCAACGCGGCATGCTGGACGAGACACTGGTGATCTGGGGCGGAGAATTTGGTAGGACGACTTACAGTCAGGGCAAAGCCGGGCTGGCCGCCAACGGGCGCGATCATCACCCGCGCTGTTTTACCTATTGGATGGCAGGGGGGGGGATCAAGCCCGGTATGAGTTTCGGTGAGACGGATGATGTGGGGTATAATGTCGCCCGGGACCCCGTTCACGTACACGATTTTCAAGCGACCGTGATGCACCTGATGGGGATGGATCACCAGCGTCTGGTATTTAAACATCAGGGACGACGGTTCCGTCTGACCGATGTACACGGAAAAGTGGTCAAGCCGATTCTAGCTTGACGCCGTTTGTTGCCCCGGTTGTTGTGGTACCGTCAACCCGTTATTAAGTCGTGCTCATGAATCCGCTCCTCCTGATGTTCCTGACGACACTTTCCGGCGCCGATCCGGTTTCGTTCAGCAAGCAGATTCGTCCTGTGTTGGCGGATCGCTGCTACGCCTGTCACGGTCCTGACGCGGCGCAACGAAAGGCCGACTTGCGGCTTGACCAGGAAACGCCGATTCGGAGTGTACTGGTGGCCGGGGATGCCGACAGCAGCGAACTGTTAGCTCGATTGTCAAGTGATGACCCGGAGTACCAGATGCCGCCGCCGGCATCAAAATTGACAGTGTCCCAGGAAGAGGTCGCGCTGATCAGACGCTGGATTGATCAGGGGGCACAATGGGAGCAGCACTGGGCCTTTGTGGCGCCGACCAGGGCACCGCTACCCACGGTCGAAGATGGGGCGTGGCCACGGAATGAAATTGATCGCTTCGTTCTGGCTGGTCTCGAAGCAGCGGGCCTGCAGCCCACTCGCCCCGCCTTGAAGGCTCACTGGCTGCGCCGTGTCACTCTGGACATTACGGGGTTACCGCCCACCTTGGCAGAGCTGGCTGGTTTTCTCTCCGACGCATCGGCGCAATCCCGTGAAAAGGTGGTGGACCGGCTCTTGAAGTCAGCTGCGTATGGCGAGCGAATGGCGCAGGAGTGGCTCGATGTCGCCCGTTACGGTGATACGGATGGGCTGTTTGAGGATCATCCGCGGTCCATCTACCCATGGCGCGATTGGGTGGTCGGCGCGTTCAACGCGAATTTGCCGTACGACCAGTTCATCACCTGGCAGTTGGCGGGTGATTTGCTGCCGAACGCAACCGTGGCGCAGCGCGTTGCCACGGGATATATTCGGAACAACCCCACGTCGAATGAAGGTGGCATTATTGATGAAGACTACCGTGTTAAGTATCTGGTGGACCGCGTCAATACGACTGCCACGTCAATGCTCGGTTTGACGCTCGAGTGTGCCCAGTGTCACGACCATAAATACGATCCAATGACGCAGCGCGAGTACTATCAGTTTGCCGGATTTTTTAACGGCCTTGTCGGTAATGGAAATACCAAAGGAGCGAGCGCACCGACATTGCGCGATTACACACCGCTGCAGGTGCGCCGGCTGAAACGCATTGACAGTAAAGTTCCCGAATTGCTAGAGACACTGCAGTCGACTCCTCCACAATTGGCGACTGATTTTGAACAGTGGTTGGACGAACTGAAAAAACCCGTTTCCTGGAAAAAGGCGTCGCTTGTGCCCGGTGGGGCATTAAAGGTCGACGCGGGTTGGTGGTTGCGATCGATGCCCGTTGCTTCAGAAGCCGCCAACGGGAGCCAACCGATACGCGGTCGTTACGTGCGTGTGGCGCTGCCGGCGGGCGCGACAGGGTTTCTTACGTTGTCAGAAGTCGAGGTGTTTTCTCGCGGTGTCAACGTGGCACGCTTGGGCAACGCGACCCAGTCGAGCGTCGGTTATAGAGCACCCGCGAGCAAGGCGCTCGATGGGAACCGGGACGGCAAGTTTTCTTCGTGCTCGTGTACCAATGAGGAACGTGACGCCTGGTGGGAAGTTGATCTGGGAGACGCGTTTCCTGTGGATAGTGTGGCGGTCTGGAACCGGACGGATTGTTGTCCGGAACGACTTGATCGTGCCTCGATCCAGCTCCTCGATGCAGCGCGGCAGACCGTGGCACAGCGGGTGCTCTCCAAAGCGGGCACCCGGAATGCCCTGCCCCAGGGGGCGGTCGACGGGGCCCAGGTGGAGAATGTGGAATTTCGGCTGCAGCCGGAACCAGGGAACTTGACCGTGTTGCAATGGGAAAGCCGGCATGCCGACGTGATTCAGGTAGTCAAGGCACATCATGTTCAGGGCGAGAAGAAGACAGAACTGAAATTTCAGGGTGATGGGACCTTGAAACTGAAGGGTCGGCCGATGCTTCTTGCATTGGCTACTCCTCTGAAGATGGCGGACGGCGAGTATCTTGAGGTGGTCATCCGGTGCGGCAGCAATGCGGCGTTTCGGGTAGCCACGAGTGGTAGCGCCGGGGCGGTCCTGCGAGCAACGTTGCCCAGGGAAAAGGAAAAACGCCTCGCCCATTACCGCACGCTCTGGCCCGGTTTTGCCCCGGTGCGCAAACATCTTAAGGAACTGCAGGGTGAGAAAAAGACAATCGAATCGTCGGCGGCGCTGACGATGGTGGCTGCTGAGATGGCATCACCACGAGACAACCGAATCCTGGTCCGAGGGGAATACGATCGGCCAGGGCAAACCGTCGAAACCGCGCCGCCGGCGAGTATTATGCCGTTCGCAGACACGCTGCCGCGGAATCGCCTGGGGCTGGCGCAATGGTTAACACAACGGAAAAATCCGCTGACGGCGCGGGTGGTCGTCAACCGTTATTGGCAGTTGCTCTTTGGCACGGGAATCGTCAAAACGTCAGAAGATTTTGGTACGCAAGGGGAGCGGCCCAGTCACGCCGCGCTGCTGGATTGGCTGGCCGTCGACTTCATGGATTCGGGATGGGATGTCAAAGCGTTAATTGGCAAAATTGTGTTGTCGGCCACCTATCAGCAGGCCAGTACGCAGACTGCGGAAAAGCAGCGTCTGGATCCGGACAATAGATTGCTAGGGCGCGGTCCGCGGCGACGGTTGCCGGCGGAGGCGATTCGCGACCACGCGCTGGCCATCAGTGGACTGCTGGTGCAGCAGCTGGGTGGCCCGGGAGTCAATCCGTATCAACCAGCGGAACTTTTCGGCGCCAACGCGATTGGTGCGGCGAACGCCAAATTTACAGAGAGCAAGGGAGCCAGCCTTTATCGCCGCAGCCTCTACACCTATTGGAAGCGCCAGATTCCCGCAGCCAATATGCGCATCCTGGGCGCTGATGGGCGGACCAAATGCAGGACACGTCGTGAACGTACCAACACGCCGTTGCAGGCACTGGTGTTATTGAATGATCCGCAGTTTGTGGAGGCCGCGCGGGTGCTGGCAGCTCGGGCGATGCGCCGCGGTGGGTCGCGGCCAGGGGAGTGGCTGGCGTTTGCGTTCCGACTGGCTACGTCGCGGCAGCCGACGGAGGTGGAGCGGCAGATCCTGCTCTCCGAGTATGCGGACCGGGTGCGTGAGTTTCGTGGAAACAAGGCCCTGGCCAACGCTTACCTGACTCAGGCGGCACGAGATGCGCAGCCTGGTCTGGATGCGGCGCAATGGGCAGCATGCGCTGCCGTCTGTAGCCTGATCTTGAATCTCGATGAGAGTATCTCAGCTAGTTAGGTTTCTGGTTTTGGCAGAAATCGGCGTGCGCGGTAGCTGAGAGCGGCGTACACTGCGCTGCCTCAGTCGCGCGTCGTACATGGGCATTTCGTAGTCTCATGCCGCCAAACGTGGCAATCTTCGAGTCGCATTGATCAGCTATGGAGTCGCAACAGAAAGGGGTTGGGCTTACTTGTGGCGACTGTCTCTTTTTGTGGAATGGAAAGTGAAGGCCTGCGAATTGGCGGTCGACTACAATCGATAGGACGTGGCATGGCAGATCGTCCGTTTGCTGAAAGCGCAGAGCCGCTGCACACGCCAGACACTGTGATTTGCGGTTGTTCGCAACACGGGCTGGTGCGATGATAACGAACGTCTCCGGACGCTATCTAAGGCTGACCGCGGTCAAGGGAAACAGTCATGGAAAACCACGTTACTTCCGACCCGTCCTCGGAGTCGCAACCANGGACAACGCCCCCAGCGGCTTGGCAAAGCGTGCCCCAGTTGGATTCTCAGCAGNCAGCGCGTGTCCGTCGGCGNAATACCATGNTCACGGGGGTCGTGCTCCTGGTTGCTGCGNTGGCGGGCGGCTTGTTTTACAGNCTGGGACGCGTTGAGAAACAGGCGGAGTGGAAGACTCACGAGGTGACGCGGGGTGAAATGGTCGTCAGCGTCATCGAGCATGGCGTCCTGGAGAGCTCTGAAAATACTCGCATCGTTTGTCGTGTGCGTGGTGACAATACGGTGACCTGGGCGATCAAGAGTGGCGAAGAGGTGAAGGCGGGCGACGAACTGGTGCGGTTAGACACGCTGGTCATTGAAGAGACGATTCACGAAAAGACGAAGTACGCGCACTGGTCAAAGGCGGGGTCGATGGTCCTGGGCAATATGATGCGGAAGTCGAGTCTGGCGATCCCGGAATATGAGCAGGGGCGTTTTCAGGTCGAGGTGATGAAGAAAAAGGAGAAAATTGCCCAGAAGAAATCGGACCTGCAAACGAGCAGGAATTTCGAGAACTATGCCAAGGAGATGTTGGCGCGTGGCTATGAAAGTGAATTGAATGTTGAGCAATTGGGGACGGATGTCGAGCGACTGGAGAGCGAACTGGAGCTGGAACAGACAGACCTTGACGTCCTTGAAAATTACCAGCGACGGGAAAAGCTCGCCGAATTGCAGGGAGAGTATGACAAATGGTCAGCCAAACACCGCGCCGAGGTGGAACGGTCGGGTGCCAATGACTCGCGGCGGGATCGCGCTATTGAGGAGCTGGGTTTTTGTGTGGTCAAGGCACCGCGAGATGGTCTGGTGATTTATCCGTCAATGACCAAGTGGAAGGACGAGCCGGATTTGCAAGTGGGTAAATCGGTCCACAAAGACCAGGTGCTGCTGCTGATGCCGGATCTTACCAAGATGCAGGTCAAGGTGGGGATTCATGAGTCGATTGTCGGTCGAGTCAGAGAAGGACTGCCTGTTACTGTCAAGCTGGCGGAACGCACACTCGATGCGAAGGTGAGTTCGGTCGCCCTGGTGGCCCGGCCAGCGGGGTGGTGGCGGGGAGTTTCAGTGAAATATGATACGGTCATCAAGTTGGCCGGAATTGAAGGGTTGAAACCTGGGATGACGGCCGAGGTGGAAGTGGAGATCGCGCGTTTGCCGTCGGTGCTTCGTGTTCCGGCAACGGCATTGTTGGAAACCGTCAATGGTTACTGCTGCTGGGTGGATACTGCTGCGGGCCCCGCTCGTCGTCGGGTCCAACTTGGCGATCGCAACGAACTGTTCGTTGTGGCCAAATCAGGACTGCAGGAAGGGGATGAGGTGATCCTCAATCCACTGGCATTTATTGAAGATGCGCAACTGGAAGCGATGCGGCTGTTCGAACAAAAGGAAGCAGAGCAGAAAGAGGAAAAGGCCGCGCAGCAGAAAACTGACGGTGCGGGATAACGAGGATTCGGGCCGCCGGCACTGCGGACGGGCTGGTGTCGAAGGGGGCTCAACCAGAACCACCGCACTAGGGCTGTCTGGGCTGGTATGTGGCATGGACTTCGACCTTCTCCAGTGACAACGCGGGCAGCGGCGGTGGCACGTTGACGCGTCGCAGCGTAAGCAGGTTTTCGCCCACGGCGGTTTGCTGTGGTGACAGAGGCAGCACCCACCAACCTGATTTGACAAGCGATGGGCGGAGCTGCACGCCATTGAACTTGACCTCGAGGTGACGCGGGCCGGTAGCTTTCGAGAAGAGGAGTCGCAGTTCGAGACTTTGCAGGTGTTTGGCAGCAGCCTCCAGGTCGTCCGCGACGTACACACGTCCCCAGGCCGGGTCGCGCCCGACTGGGAGTGGCAGTGGCGCCTCATGGTTTAGGTTCGCGTAATCTTCCCAGCGGTTTCCTTGCCGGTCGTAGAAGCCACCTCCATAGCGACGGGCGACAACAAACCATTTGTCTAGCGATTTCAGCAGGTCGCGGTCGCCGATTTCGCGGTAGGCTTGGGCGTGCACCGAGCTGCCTTCGTAGAGTGGGCCTGAGGTCCCAATGCGTGCTGCCGCATCGGGTAATTCGTTCCAGAAATTGAATGTGGCAATGCCATCGGCGCCTTGATGCCACCAGTTGGCTGCCAGGCCACGGAGGAACGCTGGGTTTTTAACTGCATGGTAACCATCGGGAGAGTGGTGCTGGTCGATGCAGGGATACAGTTTTACGTGAGTGCCTCGTGTGATACGGCGAAATCCAGGCAGGTCGACTTCGGTTGAGCGGGTGCCAATCACGATCATGTCGATCAGATTCAATTGCACCCATGTTTCGACATCGAGGCCATCGAAATGACAGCCTGGGAGGGTATCGGCGAGGCGGACCGAGAGCAGCAAGGGACGCGCGCGATCTCGAGCCACTTTCTGCAACATTTCGCGGACTTGACGCACAAAACGGGTCAGGGCGTCGCGATGTTCCCACTGTTGTCCCTTAGGCAGAAAGGGCGGGTGGCGGCCAAAGTCCAGGTTGATACCGTCCAGGTTGTAACGCCTCGCCACTTCACGCAACACGGCGACTTTATGACGCCTGACTTCTGGGACCGCAAAATTCCATAAGCCGGGTTTCCACCAGCCGTCCTGCAGCAGCCAATCGGGGTGCTGTACCTTGAGCGGGGGATGTGCCGGAGTCTGTACGTCCGCCTCCCGGTCAGCCCCATTGAGGCGATGTTCCCAGAAGACTTCGAGTTGGTGCCGATGACTTTCTTCCACGATCCGCTGAGCGATATCGACACCGTTGTTCCGCCAGCGTAGCAATGTCGGGTACTGAAGTTCCGGGATAAGGTCGCTCGGGTAGGCGGCGATATTGCCCTCGTCGAGACACCAGCCGACGGTATCGACCTGACTACCGGGTTGGGTGAACGCACTCAAACGGGCTGCAACCCATTCTGCCGGTGTGATGGGAGTTTCCTTTGGCCCCATCGCGACCGCGTCGATTCCCGCGTCGTTGTTGACATAGATGCGACGTTGGCGGTTGACTGCGGCGAGATGTTGTGGCGACAACACGACGCGCGCAGTGGACGGCGAGGCGGCACTAGCGGTTTGCCTGGAGGGGGGCGTGAGGAAGACTGTATAGCCAGCCACGAGGAACGCTGCGCAGAAGTACCAACAAGGAAACGATTTCATGCGGATTCTCCCGGAGGAACATGCCTGCGATTAAAACACAACAGCTGAACAGGGTGCCGGATTGTCCAGCAAAGTACGCATTCAAGCCAGCAGGCCATGCACCACGCGGCCATGGACGTCGGTTAAGCGGTAGTCGCGTCCCTGGTACTTGTACGTCAAGCGTTCGTGATTGATTCCCAGACAGTGCAACATGGTCGCGTGCAGATCATAGACCGAGATCGGATCTTCCACGACATTAAATCCATAGTCATCCGTGGCTCCATAGGTCAGCCCGGATTTGACCCCTCCCCCTGCCATCCACATGCTGAAACAGCGTGGGTGGTGGTCGCGACCGTATCTCGCCATGTTCAGTTTGCCCTGCGCGTAAACCGTGCGTCCAAATTCCCCACCCCAGATCACGAGTGTGTCGTCCAGCATGCCACGTTGCTTGAGGTCGGCAAGTAAGCCGGCGGACGCCTGGTCGATGTCACCGCATTGCAACGGCAGGTCTCGTGGCATGTCGCCGTGCTGGTCCCAGCCGCGGTGGTAGAGTTGGATAAAACGTACGCCCCGCTCGGCAAGACGCCGTGCCAGCAGGCAGTTGGCAGCGTAGCTGCCTGGTCGGCGGGCGGATTCGCCGTAGAGTTTGAGGATATGTTGTGGCTCGTTCCGCAGGTCGACCAGTTCAGGTACCGAGACCTGCATGCGGTACGCCAATTCGGCCTGTCGAATCCGCGTCAGCGTCTCGGGGTCCCTGTCGTGCTGGTACTGGATGTGATTGAGCGACTGGGTCAGGTCGAGCATGCGTCGACGTCGTCGCTGCGTAATTCCAGGAGGGTTGTTCAAATAGAGGACGGCATCTCCCTGCGCGCGAAACTTGACACCCTGGTGTGCCGAGGGGAGCAGGCCACTTCCCCATAACCGCGCGTACAGTGCCTGGGAGTCACGTTTGGCACTGCCCTGTGAAATCATCACCACATAGGCGGGCAAGTTCGCGTTGTCGCTGCCTAGTCCGTAACTGACCCAGGATCCCATGCTCGGTCGACCGGGTTGCTGAAAACCGGTTTGAAAAAAAGTGATCGCGGGGTCGTGGTTAATGGCATCGGTTTGCACGGACCGAAGGATGCAGAGATCGTCAGCGGAACGGCCAAGATGCGGCAGCAGCTCGCTGAGTTCGGCGCCGCTATCGCCGTGACGTGCAAAGGAATAGATTGACCTGCAGACCCTTTTTTCCTGGCCCGCCGTCATCCCTGTCTGCCGTTGTCCCTGGAAAAATGTCGGAGGCAAGACAGTTCCATGCAGGCGGTCCAGGGTGGGCTTCCGGTCAAACAGCTCAAACTGGGAGGGTGCACCGCTTTGAAACAGGTAAATCACGCGTTTGGCGGCCGGCTGGAAATGAGGGGCAGCGGCGGATTTCGTGGAAAACAGATCCTCGTTGATCACCGATGCCAATGCCGTCGCGCCAATTCCGGCTGCCGAGCGTCCGAGCCACTGTCGCCGGCTGGCCAGCAAAGCGAGCTCGTCGGGGTGCTGGAACGTGGAGGTCATCGGGGCTGTCCTTTGGAATGGGGCTGGCAGGTGGCCGCGTTGCCAGCGACGGCTATTTACGGGTAATTGACTCATCCAGTTGCAACAGGCTGTTCACGACCGCGGTATAGGCAGCCAGTTCGCAGGTGTCTAGCTGGTGGTCAGCCGGAGCCTCACCCACGGTGAGGAGTTGTTCTGCGGCTTGGGGATCCTGCCGAAAGGCGTCGACCATATCCCGTAACGCGACCGCGAGAGTTTGGGCTTCGGCGGGAAGAGGACGGCGGCCGGTCGTCAGGCGGAACGCCATTGTCAGTCGGTTTGTCGCCGCGGGTCCCCCTTCGCGTAGGATTCGTTCTGCGAGGATTCGGGAGGCCTCGACAAAGGTAGGATCATTCATCATGACCAGGGCAGCCAGAGGGGTATTCGTGGTGGAGCGTTTGAGTACACAGGCCTCGCGGGTGGGGGCATCGAACGCCTGAAAATTAGGTGGTGGCACGCTACGTTTCCAGTAAGTGTAGAGGCTGCGCCGGTACAATTTGTCACCATGGTCCTGTGAAAAACGAGGGACGTTTTGATAGACCACGTCATCCCAGAGGCCGGGTGGCTGGTAGGGACGCACGCTTTCGCCTCCGAGGTAGCTGGTAAGCAGACCACTCGTGGCGAGAGCCTGGTCGCGGATCATTTCGGCAGACAACCGAAAGCGTGGTCCGCGGGCCAGGAGCAGATTGCCGGGGTCGCGTTTGGAGAGCTCTGGGGAGACTCGCGAGGATTGCTGGTAGGTCGCGGACATGACCATCAACTTGTGCATTTCCTTTACGTTCCAGTCGCGACGCAGGAATTCTGTCGCTAACCAATCGAGTAATTGCGGATGCGTAGGCCACGCACCCTGGGAACCAAAGTCTTCGGGGGTTCCAACCAGACCGTTGCCAAAGTGAAGTTGCCAGTAGCGATTCGTTGCCACTCGGGCGGTGAGTGGATTGGTTTCACTCACCAGCCAATGGGCTAGCGCGAGTCGGTTCGGTGGGAGTTCTGCCGAGAGGGCGCCCAGGGCGGCGGGCAGCCCAGCCGTCAGCAGGGTGTCGGTCGGTTGATCGTACTGCCCACGGCGCAACAAGTAGGTTTTCCGTGGGGGATCCATTTCGGCCATCACCATGACCGTCGGTTGGGATTGGGTCAGTTGTTGCAGTTCGCCTTTGAGCTTCGCCAAACGCTGTTCTTTTCGGCTGATCGGACGATCCACGACACCACTTTTGTCCCAGTAGACCGTGCCGTCGAACTGCGTGTAGGCCCAGCCTGTAATCTCACTTCCTGTGGTGAGGCCAACTTCTGCGGCCTTGACTTCCAGCCGTACCCACTTGCCGGTCTCGGGGAGGGGGCCTAGGTGGCGGCGGCTGCTGGTGCCTGCTTTTCCCCAGGGAATGTGGTCTCCGCCCCAGTAAGCCCGGTGGTCCCAGCTGCGACCGGTATTCCACTGCAGCATGATTTGCCGTGGCGGGTTTTCAGGATCCAGGTAGACATAACTGAACAAGGTTGCATTCGCTGCCAGCTGCAATCCCGGTCTGGCATTCTGGATGAGATGTTGTCCGCGACCCTGACTGGTGCGCTGGGACGAACGCTTGCCGCTGAATACGGGATGATCTGGTCCGGTAACAAAAACAAATTCCTGCGCACCGCTGCCGTTGCCGATCGGTACGGAACCCGGGGGTAGCTCGTCGTCAATCCAGACTCGTTCTGCTGGTGGCAACCCGACAGCGCTGGCACGCTGCTGGGTGACCTCTTTTTCCAGAACGGAGATCTGTTGGCGATAATCCTGGAGTTGGACCGGTCGCAGGACGGACGGAGCTGTGACCGCCGGCGGATCGACCAGGCGGTCTCCGTTTCCGACATGCGCGGTTTCCGGAACATTATTGAAGAAGGCATAGAAACGATAGAAATCTTCCTGGGAAAACGGTTCGTATTTGTGGTCGTGACAGCGGCAGCACCCCATCGTTAAACCCAGGAAGACTGCGGACGTTGTCTCGACACGGTCGACCACGGTTTCAACACGGTATTCCTCATTGATGACACCCCCTTCACTTTGTATGGGATGGTTGCGGTTAAAACCGGTCGCAATTTGCTGTGCGATCGTAGCCTCGGGCAGCAGGTCGCCAGCAATTTGTTCGACGGTAAATTGATCAAATGGCATGTTCTGGTTGTAGGCCCAGATCACCCAGTCACGCCACGGCCACATCACCCGGCGGCGATCGAGGCTATAGCCGTGTGAATCGGCGTACCTGGCAGCATCGAGCCACTGCATGGCCATACGCTCGCCATAGCGTCGTGAATCCAGCAAACGCACGACGACGGATTCGTAGGCACCGGCGCTCTGGTCGGACAGGAACGCATCAATTTCCTGGAGGGTCGGTGGCAGGCCGGTTAAATCAAAAGTGACGCGGCGAATGAGCGTCTCTTTGTCTGCGGGAGGTGAAGGTTGGAGGCCTTCACGCTCGAGGCGTGCCAGCACGAACCGGTCAATCGCGTTGCGTGGCCACTGGGTGGCTTTGACCTCGGGCAGCGCGGGGCGCGCTGGCGGCTGGAACGACCAGTGTTTTTGCCAGACCGCGCCCTGGCTGATCCAGGCTTTGATCAGTCCAATCTCGCTGGCGGTCAGGGGCGGCGTTGAGTCGGCTGGTGGCATACGATGGTTTGGGTCCGCATGCGTTATCCGCAAGTACAAGGCGCTGGAATCGGCGTCGCCGGGAACCACGATCGGTCGACGGTTTCCGTTGCCCTGGAGTGCGGTCTTGGTGTCCAGCCGGAGTTCCGCTTGTCGCTGGGCTGCGTCCGGGCCGTGGCAGCGAAAGCAACGATCCGAGAGCAGCGGACGAATTTCACGATTGAAGTCGATCACCGTGGCGGCCTCGGAGGGCGCCTGTGCAACTGCCGTGTAGCTACCCACCGTCAGGATGATTGCCAGCGTGATGGCCGTGATTCGTGGTGTTGTCACTCGGTGAACTCCGTGCGGACAGTTGTTGAGGTCGTGCGGGGGTGACCGTAAGGCTCGGCGTTCCGGACGAACTACCTGCCGAGATGCCGGTGGCCCACGGGCCATTGTACAGGCCATGTTGCCAAGGTATCAGATCAATCCAAATCTTCGAGCAAGCGGCACCCGGTCGATGCGTCCAGATCTCGTGGGTCGCAGTGGGAGAGGGCAGCGGCCAACGCCCATAACAGTGTGGTGTCCTGGTCGTATCCTGACGTGTTCTCGCATTTGCGTTGACTTGGTAGAAGTTTGTACGGATGATATGCGGCTCGCCTCCCCTGTTGTAACCATGCTCGGAATTTACGGAAGATAAGGGGGAACGACAGGTTTATCTGAAACGGCTGCTACCGACATCAGGCGTACCTGCGGACCTGATGTAGCAATGCTTTCTGGCCCGAGATAGCTACTCGAACGGTNCGAATGGGAGAGTNAAATGAAGACGAGTTGCGCAGTTCACTNGTGTATGGGCATGGTGCTGACACTGGCTGGCAGCTGGGCAGGTGTGGAGGAGGGAATGGGTCCAGCACGCGCTGGGGCCGCCGAGCCCGTTGTCCATTCGTCCTTTATGAGTCCTCACGCCGCGCCGATTGTGGTTAGTTCTGGTCGGGTCTTTGTGGTGAATACGCCGGCAGATACTGTCGATGTGATTGATTCCAGGACCCATGAGGTGGTCGCCAGGGTTCCCGTCGGGATTGATCCGGTAGGTCTGGCAGTGCGGCCCGGTGCACAGGAGGTGTGGGTCGCGAATCACATTTCGGATTCGGTCAGCGTGATCGACACGGATCCCGCGAATCCGACCTGTTTGCAAGTCGTGGCGACGTTGCAGGATTTTGATCCAAAGACCAAAGCGACGCAGTTCGATGAGCCAGTAGGTATTGCATTTGCCAGCAATGAGAAGGCATACGTGGCGTTGTCCGCGGAAAATGCGATCGCAGTCGTCGACGCCAGGACCCGGAAGATTACCCGCCGGCTGGCGATTACGGCGCAGGATCCGCGGGCGATTACCGTACGCGGAGATCGTTTGTATGTCATTCCGTTCGAGTCGAATAACCAGACACAGCTGTCTGGTGGTGGCAAGCCGCTCGATGGCAAACTAAAGACATTTGACGCGTACGAACATTCCATTCGCAATAATAATGTGCTCTCACTTGGGCATGTTGTTGATATTGTCAAACATCCACGGGTTCCCGACCGGGATCTGTACGTGTTTGACACACGCAGCGATCGTCTAGTGGAGGTGGTCGATACACTCGGGACGCTACTCTACGGGCTGACGGTAGATTCCACCGGGCGCGTGTTTATTGCCCAGACCGATGCCCGCAATGATGCCAACGGGAAATCCGGGACCCGGAAGCACGGTTTGAAGGAACTGGAGAACCGGGCCTTCCTCAATCAGGTGACGCGCGTCACGTTTCAAGATGGGGCTGCCCAGGCCCCTGAATTTATTGACCTCGAGCCGCTGCCACCCCATCACCCGGAACCGAGTCAGGCACTAGCGACTCCCTACGCGATTGAGGTGAGTCAGGATGACTCCATTGTGTTTGTGACGGCGGCGGGTTCCGACAAGCTGTTTGCGATCCAGCCTGATTCGGGGGAGGTGATCGGTCGCGTGGATGTCGGCGCCGTACCACGGGGAATTGCCTTGGAGTCGACAGGGGATGGTAAGGCTTCGCATGCCTGGGTGTTCAACGCGGTCGGCAACACCGTTTCGCTCGTGGACGTTGCCGACCCTGCAGCCTTGTCGGTAATGGCTGAGGTCAGACTGGAGGATCCAACGGACGCGGACGTAAAACGCGGACGCGTTGCCTTTAACACTGCGGCCGCTTCCACCACCGGCACCTATTCGTGTGCGAGTTGTCATCCGGATGGGCACACGGATCAGTTGCTCTGGGTGCTCAACACCCCGGTCGTGACGGGCGGCAACCAGATCATGCCGCGTTCAACGATGCCCGTCCGCGGGTTGCGCGACACAGAACCCTACCATTGGGACGGTATTCCCGGAGATCCCTACGGAGGGAACAATAGCGCCAACATTCGCAAGAACGTCAAGCCGAATAGCCAGTTGGGAGACCCCGAGAGTAGCGCGCGGCACCTGATTGATGGTGGCCTGGCGAACACCATGATGCGTGTCGGTGATCTGTCGAAGAATGATGAAGGCAAGGCGGGCAATTTGTCGGCCCGTGACCGCGATGCGATGGCAAAATTTATTCTCAGCGTCACCTACCCGCCGGCCCAGCGGCGGGCCTATACAAACGTCGTGTCGCGGCGTGCGCGAAAGGGCTTCGAGCTGTTTCACGTCAAAGGAGATGTGGAACGTGACAAGCCGCGTGCGAATGTCTGTGGTGATTGCCATCGAATGCCATTCCTGGTGAGCACGAATACGCCAGGTACAGGAATGGATGCGCCGACGTGGCGCGGTGCCTATGACCGGTGGTTGATCTTGCCACAGGGCCGGTTGAACATGATTGACTTTGAGTTTTTTCGGAGAATCGCCGAACGCGGAACTCCTGAACGGCGGGTCTGGCAGATGTCGTGGGGAAGCCGTCGACGCTTTAACCCGGTCTGGGACATGGTGTTGGAAAACAGTACGGGCTTTTCGGGATCGTTTGGGCGACAAGTAACGCTAAGTCGCGATTCGGTGAAAGTTGCCGTCACCGGCGATTTGCTGGATGCACTCGAACGGTCGGCGCGGGAAGGTGCGGTGGTCTTGCAGGGACAGGGGGTTTTCCTGGAAGGCGGGAAAGGCACGTCGGTGACGTTGCTGTTCGATACCCAGCAAGACCATGGGACCTATGTGTCGCTTGCAGACCGATCGCAAGTGTGGACGAGTGGCCAGTTGCGATCACTGGCTGCCGAAGGCCAGTTCCTGGTGACATTGACCGCGGGATTGGCGGACGCGGTGGATTTTGATCATCCACAGCCGGCATTATGGACATTGGGCGCGATTGAGAGCCAGCGTGGCCGTCAGAGGTTCCCGGTCGTCCGCGCTGACCGGATGAAGCTGACGGCCAGCAGTCGTCACGTTCAGGAGGATGCTCGCGTGTTCGTGGACGGCAGGCACGCGGAGGCTTCGGTGCGGGTCGACGATGCAACGGTCGGGATTGAATTGGCGAAGTTGCCGGTGGCGGGAATGCATCTGCTGCAGGTTCAGAATCCGGGCGGGATGTTCAGTAACGATTTTATTTTCTATGCCTCTGGAGCTGGCGAGGAGATGCAGCTGGCCGGTACCTGGCAGTTGGCTGTGGAAAGCAAGAGTCGACCACGACGGCCCCACCGACACACGCTGCGAATTTCCCGTGAGGAGGGGCAATGGTCTGTGGAGTACAGGACTTCACGTTCGGAAGGCGAACAAGCCCGCGATGTCACCCTGACCGGTACTGAATTGTCGTTCAAAGTCGCCCGGGGCAGGAACGTCACTGGATTCTATCGGGGTACGATTGCCGGCGACTTCATCAGTGGATCGCTGGAGTACATCGAGGGTAAACGCGTCGTCGGGCGACGCGAGTTCAGCGGTGCACGTCAGACGCGCTGAGCGAATGTGCTGGTGGCCAGCCAGTTGCTGCCTCGACCGAGACGGCGTGATGGTGGCGAACGCACTCAGACTGAAGCCCGGTGTGATAGGATAGAGGGTG